>JAFWQE010000160.1 GCA_017509155.1 Prevotella sp. | reverse complement strand
CAACTCCTGTAACTCCTGAACTCCTGAACTCCAAGAAGTTGAGCGAATGCGAAACTTGAATGCAATTATAGATAACACCGGGCAATATTCCCCTAACAGGCAAAATACTATGATTAATAGTATGTCCAAAAGAATGCCTTTGATAAATCCTTTCATTTCTTTATTATTTTGCTGATTTACTTGTTATGAATGCTGAATTGACAGCTTTGCCACTGTAAAGTAGCTAAGCCTCATTGTTTTTTGCCATAAATTTAAGGTGTAGAACGGTAACATTCCAAAGGATTTCTCGATTGGTGTATGAAATGGTTGTTTTATTGTATGAACTAACTTAACTCTCGGGAGTTCTCTGCAAACAGAGTCACACTCTGCCCATTACTATATTACCAAAAATGGTAAAAAGGTAATCAAAATGCTTTTGACGGCTTGTTGACGAGAGTATGTGCTCAGGCGAAACGGAGATTTAAGACATCGAATAAAACAGCAATATGAAGGTGCTTTTGTTCTTTGTCCACCTGTTTTTCAAACTCTAATAGCACTTTTTCTGAAGGTAATTGGCTCTGAAATCACGTTTTTTGTGTACATTTGCATCGACAATAACGAATCACGATTGAGAATCGATATGAGAAAGACATTTTTTGTGCTGATGATTGTTGCCGGTTCGTTGGCCGCGACGGCGCAGGAGGCGCGCGAGGAAGTGATGGCCAACCCGGCGCTGACGGGCAGTAACTATGTGGCCTACCGTGGCCCTCAGAAGGCGCTGACGAAGGCTCCGCGGGGCTACGAGCCTTTCTATCTGAGCCACTACGGGCGACACGGGTCGCGCTATCTGATTGGCGACACCGACTACGACTGGCCCCTCGCGACACTGCAACGTGCCGACAGTCTGGGCAAGCTGACAGCATTGGGCCACGACGTGCTCGGCCGCATGCGACAGATACGCGAGGAGAGCAGGAAGCGAACGGGCGAACTGTCGCCCCTGGGCGCCGAACAGCACCGCCAGATAGCGCGACGCATGTACGAAAGATTCCCGCAGGTGTTCGCCGGAGATGTGTGCATCGACGCCAAGAGTACGGTGGTCATTCGCTGCATCCTGTCGATGGAGAACGAGCTGCAGGAGCTTCTCATCAAGAACCCGCGGCTGCGCATCACCCACGACGCGTCGGAACACGACATGTACTACATGAACCAGCCCGACAAAAAGCTCGACGCCATGAAGTTCCCTCAGCGGGCGCGGATGATGTTCGACGCCTACAAGGCGAAGCACAACCCCTACGAGGCGGTGCTGGCGCGACTGTTCAGCGATGCCGACTACGCCAAGTACAACGTGGACGGCGAGCGCCTGGTGAGCCTACTTTTCAAGCATGCGAGCAACCTACAGAGCACAGAGAAGCGCAAGGAGTTCACGCTCTACGACGTGTTCACGAAGGAAGAGCTGTATGAGTTCTGGCAACAGAACAACGCGTGGTGGTACATCACCTACGGTCCGTCGTCGCTGAGCGGCGGCGTGCAGCCCTTCTCACAGCGCAACCTGCTGCGCAACATCATCCATCAGGCAGACTCCTGCCTGCAGCTCGACGCCCCCGGCGCCACGCTGCGTTTCGGCCATGAGACCATGGTGATGCCGCTCACCTGCCTGCTCGGCCTCAACGGCTACGACCGCCAGATGGAAATCGACGACGTGAACGCGCAGGGATGGCACAACTACAACATCTTCCCCATGGGCGCCAACGTGCAGCTGGTGTTCTACCGCAACAAGAAAAAGGGCGGGCCCATTCTCGTGAAAGCGCTGCTCAACGAAGACGAAGCCACGCTGCCACTCGCCGACCAGTCGATGGCACCCTACTACAAATGGGACGACTTCCGGCAGTATTACCTCCAGAAGCTCGACGGATATGCAGGGGCTGCGGATGTACCGTAGCCTACAAGACCGTAGGCGGAACAGCATTGAAATTCAGCTCTTTCATTGTTTTATCGTCGTTTTCTTTGTTTATTCGAAATAAATAACTAATTTTGCCATCAGAAACCAATAAGTATAAGTTATGACATCAATGCAACTGAATGCGGAACTATTCCGTGAACTGAGCATCATTGCTGAAGATGAAGGACTGATGAAGAAGGCCATCAAGTATCTGAAAAAGTTGACTGCACAAAAGCAGGCAATGGACGAGACGGAGCATATCATGTCTTCACCTGAGTTGGTTGAGATTATCCGGCAAGGAGATGAAGATATCAAGAATGGTAATTTCAAGGTCATGAACTTAGACGAAATATGGAAATAGCATTCCTCTCCCAGGCCATCGAAGATTTGGAATACTGGAGGCAAAAAGGCGACAAGCGCATCTTGAAACGCATCAGAGCATTGCTTGAAGACATTCAGAAGCACCCTTTTTCTGGCATTGGTAAGCCAGAACCGCTGAAAGGAGAACAAGGCAAATGGAGTCGACGCATTAATGAAAAACACCGAATGGTCTATTCCATTAGTAGTGGACGCATCTATGTATATGTTTTTTCACTTCGGTTCCATTATTCAAAGTAACTCTGCATACCCTGCCCTTCGAACAGATAGGCAGGGATTTTTGTTTCTTGGAATGAAAATGTTCCGTCCGTTTTTTTGTAGTTTCAGGGAGGTTTTTTGGCAGAATGATGAAGGAAAAAGGGCGTTTTCAAGAAACAAAAACAATGGTTTTGTTGAACGAATCCATTGGTTTTGTTGAATGAAATCATTGGAATGGTTAAACGAAATCAATGGTATCGTTTCTCGAATTTGGCGAAATGGAGGCGTGTGTTTAACAAAAAAGAAGCAATTAACCGTTGTTTTTATTGCCTGTATGCGGGAAAAAGCGTAAATTTGCACCGCAAAATACTTATTTAATATGGAATACAACTTCAGAGAAATTGAGAAGAAATGGCAGCAGCGCTGGGTGGACGAGAAAACCTACCGCGTTGTTGAAGACAAGCAGAGAAAGAAGTTCTACGTGCTCAACATGTTCCCCTACCCGAGCGGTGCGGGCTTGCATGTGGGCCATCCGCTGGGCTATATTGCCAGCGATATCTACGCGCGTTTCAAGCGTCAGCAGGGCTTTAACGTGCTGAACCCGATGGGCTACGACGCCTACGGCCTTCCCGCCGAGCAGTATGCCATACAGACGGGCCAGCATCCGGCCATCACCACCGAGGCCAATATCAAGCGCTATCGTGAGCAGCTCGACAAGATTGGCTTCTCGTTTGACTGGGAACGCGAGGTGCGCACCTGCGAGCCCATCTACTACAAGTGGACGCAATGGGCGTTCCAGAAGATGTTCGGGAGCTACTATGGAAGAAAGTTAGCCCCCCTGTCGTCCCCCGAGGGGGACACGATAGTTACATCTTCCAATACTAAAGAAGCCCCCTCGGGGGCAGTAGGGGGGGCCGGTAACTCTTCAATTGCAGCCCATCCCATCGCCGAACTCATAGCCTATTTCGAGCAGAACGGCACGAAGGGTCTGGAGAACTACGACGTGGCGCAGAGCGAAGAACTCAGTTTCACGGCCGACGAATGGAAGGCCATGAGCGAGAAAGAGCAGCAGGAGGTGCTGATGAACTACCGCATTGCCTACCTGGGCGAGACGATGGTGAACTGGTGTGCTGGTCTGGGCACGGTGCTGGCCAACGATGAAGTGGTGGACGGTGTGAGTGTTCGCGGCGGCTTCCCTGTCGTTCAGAAGAAGATGCGTCAGTGGTGTCTGCGCGTCTCGGCGTATGCCCAGCGTCTGCTCGATGGTCTTGACGAGATAGACTGGACCGACTCTCTGAAGGAGACACAGCGCAACTGGATTGGCCGGTCTGAGGGTACTGAGATGGAATTCAAGGTGGCTGGAGGCAGCGGAGAAGCGCAGTCGTTCACCATCTTCACCACGCGTGCCGACACCATCTTCGGCGTTACGTTCATGGTACTGGCACCCGAGAGCGAGCTGGTTGAACAGCTGACCACGCCCGAGCAGAAAGCCGAGGTGGAGGAATATCTGGCCTATGTAAAGAAGCGCACGGAGCGCGAGCGCCAGATGGACCACAAGGTGACGGGCGTCTTCTCAGGCAGCTACGCCATCAATCCCCTGACAGGCAAGCAAATCCCCATCTGGATAGCCGAATATGTGCTGGCCGGCTACGGCACGGGCGCCATCATGGCGGTGCCAGCCCACGACTCTCGCGACTATGCCTTTGCGCGCCACTTCGACCTTCCCATCATTCCGCTCATCGAAGGTGCCGATGTGAGCGAGGAAAGTTTCGATGCCAAGGAAGGCATCGTGATGAACAGCTCCAACGGAGAGTTCTCCCTGAACGGCCTGACCGTGAAGGAAGCCATACAGAAGACGAAGGAATACGTGACGGAGAAAGGCCTTGGCCGCGTGAAGGTGAACTACCGCCTGCGCGACGCCATCTTCTCTCGCCAGCGCTATTGGGGCGAACCGTTCCCCGTGTACTACAAGGACGGCATGCCCTATATGATACCCGAGCAGTGCCTGCCCCTCGAACTGCCAGAGGTGAGCCACTACAAGCCCTCCGAGGACGGACAGCCCCCGCTGGGCCACGCCAGGAAATGGGCCTGGGACACTGCAAACTGTCAAGTAGTCGATTGCAGTGCTATCGACCACAAGACGGTGTTCCCGCTGGAGCTGAACACCATGCCGGGCTTCGCCGGCAGCTCGGCCTACTACCTGCGCTATATGGATCCGAAGAACGAGAACGCACTGGTGTCGGAGGAAGCCGACCAGTACTGGCAGAACGTGGACCTCTACGTGGGCGGCACCGAACATGCCACCGGCCACCTCATCTACTCGCGCTTCTGGAACAAGTTCCTCTTCGACCTCGGTGTTTCGTGCAAGGACGAGCCGTTCCAGAAGCTCGTCAACCAGGGCATGATTCAGGGACGCTCCAACTTCGTCTACCGCGACAACGTGGCCAGTCAGGAGAAAGGCCATCCGGTGTTTGTGTCACTCGGTCTGAAGAAAGACTATGCCGACGTGACGCCCATACACGTTGACGTGAACATTGTGTCGAACGATGTGCTCGACGTGGAGGCATTCAAGGCGTGGCGTCCGGAATACAACGACGCCGAGTTTGTTCTCGAGGACGGCAAATACGTGTGCGGCTGGGCCATCGAGAAGATGTCGAAGTCGATGTTCAACGTGGTGAATCCCGACATGATTGTGGAGCGCTACGGTGCCGACACGCTGCGTCTGTATGAGATGTTCCTCGGTCCCGTGGAGCAGTCGAAGCCTTGGGACACCAACGGCATAGACGGTTGCCACCGCTTCCTCAAGAAATTCTGGAACCTTGCAACGGGCGCCAGCTCGGACGAACAGCCGGGAAAGGACGAGCTGAAGAGCGTTCACAAGCTCATCAAGAAGGTGTCGCAGGACATTCCTCAGTTCTCCTACAACACCAGCATCTCTGCGTTCATGATCTGCGTGAACGAGCTTTCGTCGATGAAGTGTGCAAACAAGCAGGTGATGCGCACCCTGGTGACGCTCATTGCGCCGTTTGCTCCCCACATTGCCGAGGAACTCTGGGAGATGCTTGGCGGCACGGGCTCGGTGTGCGACGCGCAGTGGCCCTCGTGGGATGAGCAGTATCTGGTGGAGAGCAGCGTCAAGCTGGGCGTGGCCTTCAACGGAAAGACGCGCCTGGAGATGGAATTCCCCGCCGATGCCGACAACAAGACCATTGAGCAGGCCGTGCTTTCCGACGAGCGCGCACAGAAGTACATTGGCGACAAAAAGGTCGTCAAGGTCATCGTGGTGCCCAAGCGCATGGTCAACATTGTGGTAAAATAGAGATTCTATTTGGTCCAGACAGTCTGGTTATTCTGGACAATCTGGACAATCCAGAAAAGGAAACGACAATCATGGACAGACAGATTATATGGAACGAGGCTAAGGATTATGCTGGCATAACCCTTGGCCTCGTGCTGTATTCTTTCGGCTTTACGTTCTTTCTCATGCCCTATGAGATTGTGACGGGTGGCGTGGCTGGTATCGCTGCCATTGTGGAATATGCCACCACCTTCCCCAACCAGTACACCTATTTTCTGGTGAATGCGGCCCTGCTCATCGTAGGCCTGAAGATACTGGGATGGAAGTTTCTGGTGAAGACCATATACGCCATCCTGATGCTAACCTTCCTGCTGGGTCTGATGAAAGAGCTCGTTCCGCGCAACGAGGCCGGGGAAATGGTGAAGATACTGGGCGAAGGCCAGGACTTCATGTCGCTCATCGTGGGCTGTCTGATGACAGGCTCGGCGCTGGGCATTGTCTTCCTGAACAACGGATCGACGGGCGGTACCGACATCATTGCGGCGTCGGTGAACAAGTTCTACAACATGTCGCTCGGCACGGTGCTCGTGTTTGTCGACTTCATCATTGTGGGAAGCTGTCTCTTCATTCCAACCTTCGGCACCATTCTCCAGCGCTCCTACATGGTGGTGTTTGGTTTCTGCACGCTGGTCATCGAGAACTACATGCTCGACTACATCTACAACCGCCAGCGCTCGTCTGTGCAGTTCCTCATCTTCTCTGACAAATGGCAGGAGATAGCCAACCAGATTGGCACGAAAATGGACCACGGCGTGACCATCCTCGACGGCCATGGATGGTACACAGGACAAGAGCGCAAGGTGCTCTGCATACTGGCCAAGAAGAACGAGAGCGCCACCATCTTCCGCATCATCAAGCACCTCGACCCCAAAGCCTTTGTGTCGCAGAGCGCCGTCATCGGTGTCTTCGGTGAGGGCTTCGACCCCATCAAGGTCAAGGTAAAGCAAAAGCACAAGGAGTAATCCACCCCTCCCCCACCCCAGCAACCGTAAAAACCTTTCTTCCTTCATCCACCACCCTTCATCCATAACAGTAAAAAACCTTCATCCTTCATCCACCACCCTTCATCCATAACAGTACCAAACCTTCATCTTTCATCCATCACCCTTCATCCATAACAGTAAAAAACCTTCATCTTTCATCCACCACCCTTCATCCATAACAGTAAAAAACCTTCATCTTTCATCCACCACCCTTCATCCATAACAGTAAAAAACCTTCATCTTTCATCCATCACCCTTCATCCATGCAAATAGTCTTCGCCACCAACAATGCCCACAAGCTCTCCGAAATCAGGCAGATTCTGGGCCACAAGATAGAAGTGTTGTCGCTGAGCGACATCGGCTGCCACGACGACATTCCCGAAACCGGCACCACGCTGGAGGCAAATGCCCTTCAGAAAGCCCGCTACATACGCGACAAATACGGCTACGACTGCTTCGCCGACGATACAGGTCTTGAGGTGGATGCCCTTGGCGGCGAGCCCGGCATCTACTCGGCGCGCTATGCCGGCGGAGAAGGTCACGACAGCGAGGCCAACATGCAGAAGCTGCTGCAAAAGCTCGATGGCGAGGACAACCGTGCAGCCCGCTTCCGCACCGTCATCGCCCTGCTGCAGGGCAACGAGCAGAAGCTCTTCGAGGGCATCGTGAACGGAACCATCACCCGCGAGAAGAGCGGTGCCGAAGGTTTCGGCTACGACCCCATCTTCATGCCCGACGGCTACGACCAGACTTTCGCCGAACTGGGCATGGACATAAAGAACCGCATCTCCCACCGGGCAAGGGCTACGGCCCAGCTGGCTGCCTACCTGCTCAACGCATAGCCTTCCGGCCAGCCACCACCATCCAACGCCCATCATCCAACAGCCACCACCCATGAGGAAAGAACTGTCCGTACTGCTCCCCGTCTACGAGTGTTCGTGCACCCAGCTGGTCTATGCCCTCCATGAGCAGTGCGCCAAGGCAGGCATCGATTTCGAGATTGTGGTGGCCGACGATGGTTCTCCGTGCCGCGACTTCATCGAAGACAACCGCGCCATCGAGCGCCTCGACCATGTGCGCTATGTGGTGAGACCGAATAATGTGGGCCGCGCCGCCATCCGCAACTTCCTGGCCCGTGAGGCCCGCTATGCGTGGCTGCTCTTCTGCGACGGCGACATGGAGCTCCACAACCCCACATTCATTGCCACCTATCTGCAGACCGAGGGCCCGCTCGTCTACGGTGGCTACACCACAGACCAACACCCATCGGAAGAAACCCCGCCCAACCTGCGCCACCGATATGAGCAGGCCCACCGCCTGAACCACAGCGCAGAGGTGCGCAGCCAGCATCCCTACCACGACTTCCACACCAGCAACTTCCTCGTTGAGCGACAGATCATGGCCGCCCATCCCTTCGACGAGCGCTTCCGCCACTATGGCTACGAAGACGTGCTCTGGGGCAAGCAGCTCGAGCAGAAAGCCATTCCCATCGTCCACATCGACAACCCGCTCAGCTTCTGCCACTACGAAGACAACGCGCATTTCATAGACAAGACCGAGGAAGGCCTGCGCTCGCTGGCCACATTCCGCAGCGAACTGGCCGGATTCTCGCCCCTGCTCGCACATTTTCGCACACTTTCGCGCGTCCGCGCCGACGTTTTTCTCGCTTTTCTGTACAAAATGACGGGAAAAAAGCTCAGAAATTCACTCATACACAATAATCCGCCACTTTTCCTGTTTAATATATATAAGCTACTCTATTTTGCACATTATATAAAAAAGACAGACAAATGAAGAGACTCCTC
Organism: Prevotella sp.; assembly: GCA_017509155.1. Classification (GTDB taxonomy): domain Bacteria; phylum Bacteroidota; class Bacteroidia; order Bacteroidales; family Bacteroidaceae; genus Prevotella. Next base: position 50,284 of record JAFWQE010000160.1, on the reverse strand, counting down.
ACAACAGCAATCATACTGATGGCCCTGCTGACGACCAGCCTGGCACAGTCAAGCAAGTGGAACTCCTACCGCAGCTACTACGACGTCAGCCACATAGAGCCCGCCGGCAACAAGGTGTTCGTGCTGGCCTCCAACTCCATGTTCTCCTACAATCTGAACGACCAGACCATCGACGAATACATGCAGAGCAACGGGCTGAGCAGCAACATCATCAGCCGCATCGCATGGTGCAGCGCCGCCAAGCAGCTGTTCATCGTCTACGACGACTACAACTTCGACTTCCTCGACACCGAAGGCAACATCGTCAACATTGCCAGCTACAAGACCAAATACACCACCGAGGACAAGACCATCAACGACATCTACATCGACGGTGTGTACGCCTACCTGGCCACAGCCTTCGGCGTGATGAAGATCAACCTGCGCAACAAGGTCATCGACAACACGTTCCGACTGAACTGCAACATCAGCACAGTGCTGGTGAAAGACAACATCATCTACGCCATGAGCAAGGAAAAGGAGACGCTCTTCGTGGGAAAGCAGACCGACAACCTGCTCGACAGCAACAGCTGGTCGCAGCAACCGGCGCCCAAGTGCGACCATCTCTACATCAGCAAAGGACTCATCATCGGATTCGAGGTGACAGACGAAGTGGAGACCGTCATGGGACTGAGCTACAAAACGAAGGTGTATACCATGAACCAATACGACATCACGCCCAACGGCATCACCAGCACCAAGCTGCTGGAGACGAAAAGCGAGCGACAGCGAAACAACAAGAACTACGTGGAACCCGTGTACAACATCAACTGCCAGAACGAGCATATCATCTTCACAAAAGACAACAACGTCTACGAGGTGTATGGCAACAGCGTGGATAACTATGCACTGCCCGACATGGAATGCCTCACCTACGACAATGCCAACCGCTGCTACTGGGTGTGCTCGTCTGAAGACAAGAGCATCATACAGCTCAAGAAGCAGGGCGAGACAACGGATTCTTCCGCCTCGGCCTCACCGTTCACCGTCACCGCCAGCGGCATCCGCGTGAACAACCTGAAGTACAACTGGTGGTTCTCGCTGCGCTATCGCGACGGCTATCTTATTGGCACCGACGGCGGACTGTCGGGCGACAACCAGCTATGGCTATCGGAAAAGGAAAACCGAAAGGCCGCCATACAGATGCTCAAGCCCGACGGCACGTGGGTGGTGTTTGAAGACGACATCAAGCAATACACCAACATCACCTACAGCGACATCTGTTGTTCCGACATCGATCCGCTCGACTCCACCCACGTGGTGGTGGGTTCGCGCTCGGGCGTCTACGAGTTCAAGGACGGCAAGTTCCTCAGGCACTGGACCTATACCAACAGTCCGCTCACCACAGCGGCGGGCAACAGTTTTCTCTATGTGGAGGTTCCGGGCGTGCTCTTCGAAGACAATGGCGACCTGTGGGTGCTCAACGGCTACTCCAACAACTGCATCCTGAAGCTCAGACACGACGGCGAATGGGAGAACCACACACCGAAGGAACTCGTGGAAACCAACATGGGAAACGTGCGCAACACGCGACATCCGCACTTCGACAGTAAGGGAAGGCTCTGGTTCTGCGTCGATCATGGCTTCCTGCCGGCGGTGTATTGCTTCAACCCCACCAACGGCGACCTGCTGTCATTCTGCAAGCCTTTCGCCAACCAGGACGGCAACGTGGTGAATGTAGTGGACGGCGTTCATGCCCTCGACATAGACAAAGACGACAACGTTTGGGTAGGCACCGACGTCGGCTTGTTCATGATTCCGGCCGGCAGCACGCCCACCTCATCGCCCACACAGCTCACACAGCTGAAGATAGCGCGCAACGACGGCACCAACTTCGCCGACTATCTGCTGGCCGACACCGACATCTCGGCCATCGCCGTAGACGGGGCCAACCGCAAATGGATTGGAACCTTCAACAACGGCGTCTACCTCATCAGCAGCGACAACCAGCAGGTGCTCCTCCACTTCACCATGGAAAACAGTCCGCTGCTCGCCGACTACATCGAGTCAATCGCCATCAACAGCAACACGGGCGTGGTGTTCTTCGGCACCAAAAACGGCCTCTGCTCCTACCAGAGCGACGCTACGCAGACCTACGACGAGATGACGAAGGACAACGTACACGCCTATCCCAACCCCGTACATCCCGACTATACCGGCCCCATCACCATCACTGGTCTCACCATGAATGCCGACGTGAAGATTCTTTCTTCGAGCGGTTACCTCGTGGCAGAGGGGCGCAGCAGCGGCGGCAGCTTCGAATGGGACGGCCGCGACCTCAACGGCCGTCGCGTCGCCTCGGGAGTCTACATGGTGCACACCGCCACCAGCGAGGGCAAGAAAGGCATCGTCTGCAAGGTGGCCATCGTGAACTAAAAGGAGGGAGGGAACCCACCCCGGCCCTCCCAAAGAAGGAATACAGAGGCGGAAAGAACCCACCCCGGCCCTCCCGAAGGGAGGGAGTTCAGAGGCGAAAAGACCCACCCCGGCCCTCCCAAAGGGAGGGAGTTCAGAGGCGCAGAAAGGAAAAAAGGGGGGGCTTTTCTGCGGAAGGTTCTGTAGGCTGCGGTATCTCCGCAGCCCCTTATCACCACCTCCGCAGCCCCTGACTGCAGCCACGGCTGCCCAAGCTTGGTGAATGGCCGCAGGCAGATTGACAAAACGTCGCAGGCGGATTGTCGGTTTCAGAAAGTCAAACTGGCGCTTTTGGGAAACGAAGGCATTGGTTTTGTTGAACAATTCCATTGATTTTGTTGAGCGATTCCATTGACATTGTTGAACGAATTCAATGGATTTGTTCCGCTAAACTGGCACTTTTGTTGGTTCCAACTGTCGTTTTCACCGCTTCTTTTTGTCGGTTTTGCATGGAAGGGTGGCCGTTTGGCTGGCGACAAAATGCCTGTCAAGCTGCCAATAAAAAATCAAAAATATAGCAGATGGCGTCATACAGGCACCTCCACAAAGTTAAGAGAGGAATGAAGTTTCGTATTCCGTTTCATATATGTCTTTCCATCTGTGCGCAGCCACTCCCCTCCCATCTGAGGGGAGGGGTGCAGGGGTGGGGTACAAATCTTTCGTGCGCAGGGTTTACGCGCACCCCACCCCTACCCCTCCCCTGAAATGGGAGGGGAGTGGCTGCGCCAGAAAACATGTAGACGATTCACGGGTATAAACGTCAGGCCAACTGCAATATTGTTACCATAAAAAAGCATTTGCAAGGCGATAGACAAATCTTTGCCTTGCAAATGCTTTATTTATTCAAGTCGCCGAGCTCACCGCAGGGCACGAAATCTGGTAAGCTGTGTCTTCGAAAGCGCTGTCAGCGACAGCCCAACATGGTGAGAATCCAAGGTGCTATGGCCGTCTGGCGGATGGTGTCCTGTCGTTGTGGCGTGATGCCTGCGCCCCATGCGATGAGCGTAGTGGCGTCTTGTCCGCTGATGAATCCATGCGTGCCGCCCTTGCGTTGGGAAACCACGGCGCCTGTTCTGTTGTTTGTCATGGCCACGCCCACCACAGGCTCGAGGGCAAGCACTGCTGCTGGGTCGGCACCCTTGGCAGTGAGCTCGTCTTTCTCCACCACACGGAACAGGCTGCGCTGGTCGGCAGGCAGACGGTCGATGAGCTGACGGATGCGACGGAGTGTCTTCTTGTCGCCGCCACGTTTCAGATAGAGGAAGCTGGTGTTGCCGCCTGCATAGAAGCAGGCTTTCCATTCGCCGCCGGGCTCACTACTGAGCAGTCCGCCCTCGGTGAGCCACACGTTGGGACTGAGCGTCTGCGAATAGTCGCAGAAGCCGTGGTCGCCCGTCACGATGACTACGGTGCTGTCCAGCCGGTGCGTCAGCCGCAGGTTCTCAATAATGGTTCCCACGGCATGGTCGGCACTGCCTACATCCTCCAGAAGCTGCTGACTCTGCGTGCCCAGGGCGTGCTGGCTGTAGTCGGTGGTGATGAGATGGATGGTCATCAGCTGCGGCTGGTAGTGGTTCATCAGGTAGTTGGCCATGGCGGCGGTGCGGCCGTCGCGCTGCAAGGAACCCGCCTGATAGGTGATGGTGTCGAGTTTTCCGCAGGCATTCTGCTCCAGTTCGTCGAGGATGCCCAGTGGTGTACACGAGGGCTTGATGTATTCCATCTGGTCGCAACTGTAGTCGAGCGACCAGAACTCTGGCACGTTGTAGTCGATATAGGGGCTTCCCGTGGACACGGGCCAGAAGAGCGAGGCGGTCTTCAGTCCTGCTTCGTGGGCGCGCTGCCAGATGGTTGGCACGGCTATGCTGTCGGCATACCAGTAGCTGATGCGCGCTGTGTCCTTGTTCCAGAGGAAAGGCCGGTTGTAGAACACGCGGTGACGCGCCGGCACTTCTCCCGTCACCAGTGTGGTGTGCGAGGGATATGTGGCGGCTGGCGGAACGCCTATGACGCGGTCCACGCGCAGTCCTTCACGACTCATCCGCTTCAGGAAGGGCGACGGCATATTTGGGTCGTCAATCATTTCTGCACGCATGCCGTCGATGGTGATGAGGATGACGTAGCGGGGAGAAGTAAGAGAGTTAGCTACCCCTACGGAAAGAGGGTTAGCCCCCCCTACTGCCCCCGAGGGGGCTTCTATACTAAACAAGGAGGTTAAAAGGAATATAAAACTTAACATCTTTTCTGCGGCGCTACGCGCCTAAATGATAAATGATCAATGATAAATGATAAAGAAACTGCGACACAACGTGCCTAAATGATAAAGACGGAGTGCTCCTTAGCGCCTATGCACTCCCTCCCTTGGGGAGGGTTGGGGTGGGTTTGACTGGTTTTTCACTCAAACGGCGCGACGTCTTTCTCCTTCGCATGCTCCGCAATGATGCGGTTCATGTTGTAGCGGATGGTGACTGTGCGGGCTGCAGCGTCCATGGTGAAGTCATCGAGTCCGTAGTTCTGGGGCACGAACGAGGGAATCCACGCCTCTGTGTAGGCTTGTGGGTTGGACTGATTTGCCGCTTCCACCTCGCAGAGAGGCAGACGGATGCCAAGATCAGCTACGCGACGGCCTTCGGCGAAGAACACCTCCTGACGCATGAGATAGACCAGTTCCAGGGCGCTGTCGTGGTCTGTGAGACCGTCGATCATCGCTTCGGTCACGGAAGTGCCGGAGATGTAAGGCACCGAAATGAGGAACGGCGGACGACGGTCGATGATAAGTCCGGCGCGAAGAGAGTCGTTTGGCGAGGCCTGAACAAGCAGGTCGGGCTCGTTGGGGAACGATTTCAGACCGCCATTGTAGCGTCCTTCCAGCTGGTCGTTGATGCCTTCCTGCACGGGACGCGACTTCACCAGCCGCAGCAGGTTGCGCAGGTGGGTCTTGGCCTCATCGAGCCTGCCCGTGGAGAGTGCAGCCTCAGCCAGGATCAGATGGTTTTCCTCGGCCTTTGCAATGGTGATAGGACACTGGTCAGTGCTGCTCATCTGGAAGTATTTCGGGTCGAGGAAGTCGAGCCTTGGCAGCGGTTGGAACCAATCGCTCCAGATGGCTTCCTGGGCAGTGTTCAACACACCGTTCTTGCTGTCGAACTGCACTTGGCGGCAGAGTGTGGCCGATTCTTTTAGCGCCTGCTGCGCATGGCTGACGGACTTGTCGCGCTCACCCAGCCTGTAGGCGGCCCTGGCAGCCAGCGTGTGCACAAAGGCACGGTCGTCGGCCGACTGCGCCAGCGGCAGTGCTTCGTCGAGTATGGTGAGCGCCTGCGCCATCTGCGCGTTCCATTCCTGCGCCTCTCCCCTGTTCTCCATGGGCAATGCGCGGAAGAAATCGCCGGCGAGCACAAACGAATAGGCTTTGACGCAGAGCAGGCGGAAGCGGTCGGCAGAGGTGGTATTCTTGTCGGCGGCGGCCACGGTTGTCAGTCCGTAGTCGGCCATCTCGCGCAATTCACCCACGTGGCGCTGCAGTTTGGTCACGTCGGCATCGGTGTAGAGCAGCTGCGGAATGTCGAACACCTTGCTCGAACGTGTATAGTTGTTGAAATAGTTGTCCGAGAGTATCTCCATGAGTTCCACGAAGTCCGACATGTCGAGTGCCAGCTGTTTCTCGGTTCCGTTCAGCCATGTCTCCATGGGATTGTCAGAATCGAGAAACGTTTTTTCGTCTACGTTGGGGTTGACAATCTCATCCGGCTCCACCAGATCGCAACCTGTCAGCACGCCAACCGTCATTCCTATGATGATATTCCTGAATGTCTTCATTTCTTTTTTCTTTCTAAAATAAACTATAAATCCTTCATCTTTCATCCTTCATCCCTCATCTTTCATCCCTCATCCCTCATCTTTCATCCATTTAAAACGTCAGTTTCGCCGTGAGCACATACTGTCGTGGCAGACTGTAGCTGCTGTAGCTGAGTCCGCCCGTTGCCACGGCTCCCTGGGTGCGTGCGCCACTGAGCACGGCCTCGGGGTCCACGCTGCTGCTGGTAATCGACAGCGGATTGTAGACGTTGAAGGCAAGACTGAGCTCGCGAAGCTTCAGGTGGCTGAACGTGAACGTATAGTCGAGTCCGATGTTGCGGATTTTCAGGAAGTCGGCTTTCTCCACAAAGAAGTTGGTGAAGTTGAGCCACGACTTGGCCTGCGTGGTGCCCTGAAGGGCTGCGTCGGGTATGGCGTCGTCGTGAATTCCCTTGGCAAAGCGGAACTGTCTGTCGAAAGAGTGCACGTAGGCTCCCGTCTGGTAGTCGCCAGTCAGCGTAAGATTCAGGCGCTGCCAGCGGGCTGAGAGGGTGAAGTTGCCATAGAGGGTGGGCACGGTGCGTCCCAAATCCTGGTTATAAAGCGTCTCGTTGACGGTGCCGTCGGCATTGAGCGACGTGCTGGTTCCACGAAGGAATCCCACCGACTTGCCTTCTTCCACCACGGTGATGATGGTTCTCGACGAGAAACCGCCAATGGCGAAGGGCACGATGCCGCCCGTTGAGAGCACCTTGTTGTCGTTGGTGTTGAGCGATCCCTTCACATTGAGTCCCCAGTCTTTGGTGTTGATGATGTTCACACCGAGGAACATCTCGATGCCACGGTTGCGGATTTTTCCGATGTTGGCAAGATAGGTGCTGCTCTGTCCCGACGACGGCAGTGTGGGAACGCTGAACAAAGCGTCGCGCGTGAGTGCATAATAATAGGTGAGACCAATGTTCAGAATGTTGTTGAAGAAGGTTCCCTGGAAGCCGAATTCGTAGGAGTGCTTCTTCTCAGGTCCCAGATTGGGGTTGCCGTTCTTTCCGAAGGTGTTGGCCTGTTTGTCCAGATAGGAGCTCACGTCTATGGTGCGCTGGTATTCAAAGGCGGGCGGATAGCTGCCGGCCACGCCGTAGTTGGCCATCAGTCGCACCAGGTTCACCCACCGGCTGTCCACCAATGGCTGCATCCAAGGCTCATCTGAGAGGATGTAGGACATACCTATCTTAGGATAGAACTGCCATCCCACCTGGTCGCCGAAAGCGGTGTTGTAGTCCACGCGTGCCCCGAGGTCGAGGTAATAGCGGTTCCACAGGCCCACATTGTCTTGAATATAGGCGCCGTAGCTGTGCAGATTGCTCATCCATTCGTCGGCATAAATGGTGCCGGCTCCGCTCATGATGCGGGCTCCGTCGCGCAGGTTCTGGCCTTTGTAGAGACTCTGGTGGTCGTGTGTACTGAAGTACTGGAAACCGCCAGTCAGTATGTTGCTCAGCCATTCGCCCTTGTAAAGCTTCCACTGGCCGTTGAGTTCGCCGGTGATGCCGTAGTAGTTGCGGTCGTAGTTGCCCACGCTTCCGGCGTCGGTGGTGCCTTCTGGCTTCATCTGGGTGTGGATAATGTAGCGGTTGGTCTCCACCAGCTTGTCGGTGTTGTAGCGATAGTCCAGACCGAGGGTGGCGTGGATGGTGAGGTCTTTTATCGGGGTCAGCTCCAGCTGCTGCGAGGTCTGGAAGCGTTTTACGTCTTCCTTATGGTCCTGGAGTTCCTCTGCCTTCGACACAAACTGCTTCATCATGGCATACTCGTAGTCGCTGGCGGCATCGATGTCGGCCATGAAGTTGCGCTGGGTTCCGTCCTGAGCAGTGTAGGTGAAGTTGGCTGCGGCAGCGCCTTCCGTAAACCAAAGGCCAGTGTAGTAGCCCTGGTTGCCGTTGCGGTTGCGGCGATAGCTCTCGGCAACGAAGCCAAAGGAGCTGGTGTACTTCAGGATGGAGTTCATGCGAATGGAAGAACCGAAGCGGATGTCGTATTTCTTCTGCTCGTTGCCCTGGTGGATAATGGTCCCGGTATTCTGACTCATACTGGCACCGAGTGAGTAACCCATGCGCTCTGTTCCGCCGCTGAAGGCCACGCCATAGCGCTGTTGGAAGCCCGTTTCATGGAGCAGGTCCTTGGTGCGGTCGAAATGATAGAACTGACTGTTGGCCACATCCAGTCCCAGCTGTGTGGTGAATGTCGCGTTGAAACGGCCAGAGCCGTGGTTCTTGGTGAATATCTGAATGACGCCGTTGGCGGCATCTGAGCCATAGAGCGTGGTGGCGGCACCGCCCGGAACATACTCTATGTGGTCGATGTTCTCCATGGGAATGTCACCGATGGCGCTCGATGCGGCCGTCTGGCCGTTAATATTTCCGTAGGCATTATTGAGCACGTTGAACAGCGACGAGCCAGTGTTGAGGTTGTCAACACGCACACCGTCGACGTAGATCACGGGCGTTGAGTTGGTGAAAGCCGACGAAAGGCCGCGGCTCTTGATCATCGACGTGGTGCCAGGCTGTCCGTTGGTGAGCGTCACCTGAACATTGGGCAGCGCGTTCTGAAGCATCTGGTCGATGCGGTTCGTGGGGAAGAGGCTCAGTTCTTCAGCACTTAGTTTAGTGATGTTCGACGACAACCGTCGCTTGGCAATGGCGCCTCCTTGTCCGGTCACCACCACCTCGTCGAGGTTTTTGTTCCACACAAACTGCGAATCAACGGGAACTTCGTTTTCTACAACAACTCCATTGTCAGCCTTAGCTTCCCAAATGAGAAGGCCAAAGGCCGCCACCAGAATCATCTGTTTTTTCATCCTGTTTCTTTTTACTTTAAAAAACTAAAACCATAGATAGCCGTAGCTATTGCATATCGCGTGCAAATGTCGGTATTTTAAATGAACTACACAAACTTTTTCCTTTGTTTTTATACATTTATAAAAAAAACGGTATAAAAAATGTATCTTAACGCACTAAAAGTCAGCGAAATGCAATAAAAACCCGTTCATCGCATAATTACATAATCTTATTTAGGAGTTTAACTTACGGGAGTTCAGAAGTTGCAGGAGTTACAGGAGTTGCAGACGATAGGTTTTTGCACTAAACACCTGCATCAAAAACTATAGAAGCCCCCTCGGGGGCCGTAAGGGGGGCTTCGACTTTCCGTACATAGGGCTTCGACTTTCCGTACATGGGGCTTCCCTTTTTTCCTCTTTTTTATTGTTGATAACTTTGTGGATAACTTGTGCATTTATCCACAATTATCCCCTACCCTATGTGTTGATATGTGGTTATCCCATGAGTTTTCCACCACTTATTAAGTTTTTTTCCACGATTTTTGGATGAAAAAAGATATAAACTTATTAATTTTGCACCGAAAAGAACAATTGTGCATAACTGATGTAAAGCGCTAAAAGTGAAGAACTAACAATAAACACTTGCTGTTGAAAAAATTTTCTCTCAAGTGGATAACGTAAAAACCAAATATTTTGGGCAAAAGTTTTCAACTTATCAACGCCACATCATCTTATTCATTTCTTATAAATTTAAAAATTAAAAAAACAAAGATAATAATAATATGATTGTTGAAAACCAAAAGGAAAACCTCAAAAAGGAGTGGAAAGAACAGGGATTTATCGACGAGCCGGTGGCCGACGATGTGGACCTGGCAACGGAAATAAGACGGCTGGCCAAGGAGAAAGATGCCGTCATACTGGCGCACTACTACACGCGGAGTGAAATACAACAGGTGGCCGACTTCATTGGTGACTCGCTGGCGCTGGCGCAACAGGCGGCCAAGACCGATGCGCGTGTCATCGTGATGTGCGGTGTGCACTTCATGGCGGAGACGTGCAAGATTCTGTGTCCCGACAAACTGGTCATCTGTCCCGACCTGAATGCCGGATGCTCTCTGGCCGACTCTTGTCGCGCCGACGACCTGAAGAAGTTCAAGGAAGAGCATGAAGGCTACCAGGTGGTGTCGTATGTGAACACCACAGCTGCCGTGAAGGCGCTGACCGATGTGGTGGTGACGAGTGGCAATGCCAAGAAAGTGATCGACACATTCCCGCAGGATGCGAAGATTATCTTTGGTCCTGACTACAACCTCGGCAGCTATATCAACGGCATCACCGGACGCGAGATGCTGCTGTGGAACGGTGGTTGTCATGTGCACGAGCGTTTCTCGCCCGAGGCCATCGTGGCATTGAAGAAGGAGCATCCCGACGCTGTGGTGCTGGCTCATCCAGAATGTAAGGGACCCGTTCTGGCACTGGCCGATGTGGTGGGCAGCACCGCCGTCATCCTGAAATACTGCATAGAGAGCGACAAACAGGAGTTCATCATCGCCACCGAGGCCGGAATCCTGCACGAGATAGAGCGGCAGTGCGAGGGCAAGACGTTCTACCCGGTGCCGCCAGAGGTGAGCGAAGGCAGTATTGGCTGCCACTGCAACGAGTGCGACTACATGAAGATGAACACGCTTCTTAAGCTCTACAACGCCTTAAAATACGAGTGGCCGTCGGTCGATGTGCCGGAAGACATCCGTCGCGAGGCCGTGAAGCCCATCGAAAGGATGCTTTCGCTGTCATAGGTATTTGGCTAGGAGTTACAGGAGTGCAGGAGTTACAGGAGTTGCAGACGATAGTTTAATGAGCAGATAAAGCATGAAAGTGACGTCTGTAACTCCTGCAACTCCTGAACTCCTGCAACTCCTAAGATAACTTCAACTCCTGAACTCCTGTAACTCCTAAGCAATATAAATAAAGAAGCAAAACAACTACGAACAATGAAAAAAAGACTATTTACTAAAACAATCCTGCTGTTGCTGTCGCTGGGAATGTATGCGCAGCCCGCCTATCGTGCCGACCTGCAACAGGAAAAACTGAATCGTGGACTCGTCGCGGTGCGCAACAACGATGGCAAGACCTTCCTTTCGTGGCGCTATTTCCAGCAGGATGCCGAGCGTTTTTCGTATCAGCTGTGGCGCAATGGCGTGATGCTGAAGACGCTGAAAGGCACCAATTATGTGGACACCAAGCCGGGCAGCACCGACGATAGCTATGAGCTGAGAGTGTTGGATGGTCAGGGCAAGACGGTGGAAACGGCCAAGGCACGCCCCTGGAATGATGCCTGTCTGCGCATTCCGCTGCAGCGTCCGGCCAATGACGGAATGGCTTTCTATTCGCCCAACGATTGTTCCATCGGCGACATCGACGGCGACGGTGAGATGGAACTGTTCCTGAAATGGGACCCTTCAAACGCTCACGATAACTCACATCGTGGCATCACCGGTTCAGTATATATTGATTGTCTGAAGCTCGACGGTACCTTGGTGTGGCGAGTCAACCTCGGCCCGAACATCCGCGCAGGCGCTCACTACACCCAATTCTTGGTCTACGACTTCGATGGCGACGGTTCGGCCGAGCTGATGTGCAAGACGTCGGCCGGTTCTCTGGACGCCAAGGGCAACTATGTGTCTAAAGCCGCCACCGATCCGACGATTCTTCAGTCTACAGACAATCAGAAGCTCTATCGCGAGGACAGCGGACACATCCTGCAGGGACCTGAATATGTGACGGTGTTCAGTGGAAAAGACGGCCACGCCATCCACACAACATGGTACAATCCCGACCGTTCTTTCGGCGTCAATGCGAAGAATCCACAGCCCGAATATACAGCCGAATGGGGCGACAAGAGCGGAAACCGTGGCGAGCGCTATCTGGCTGCCGTGGCCAGTCTCGACGGAACGCACCACTCTGCAGTGTTCTGTCGCGGCTACTACACGAAGGCATTCATCTGGGCCGTCGATTTCGATGGCCGTCAGCTGCGTCATCGCTGGCTCCACGCCTCGATGAGCAACACCGATGTGGTTCATTATGATGCACAATGGAAAAAGACTGAAAGTACCTATCGTTCAAGTACTTCGGGCGAGGAACGCTACACCATGCACGGCAATGGCAACCACAATCTCTGCGTGGCCGATGTGGATGGCGACGGCAAGGACGAGATTCTGTGGGGCTCGGCAGCGCTTGATGACGACGGACAACTGCTCTATAGCGTGGGCTATGGCCACGGCGACGCCATCCATCTGGGTACGTTTATCCCTGACAGAAAAGGACTGCAGGTGTTTGATGTCCACGAAAACCGCGGTCCGTTCTCGTGGGACCTCCACGATGCCGCCACAGGTGAGGTGCTGCTCAAAGGCGGACACATCGGCATCGACAATGGGCGCGGCATGTGCGGATTTCTGGTTCCCGACTGCGAAGAGGCCGTCTTCTACTCCATCGACGAGCAACAGCCGCGCAGTGCGAAGACAGGTCAGGTGGTCAGGAACAGCAGGCAGAGCATCAATTTCCGCATCTATTGGGACGGCGACCTGCAGGAAGAACTCAACGATGGCGGTTTCCGACGTCCTTACGCCATCACAAAACTCACTGCAGACGCAGAGCCCACGGTGCTCGCAACCTTCGAAGGACGCAGCATTAACGGCACAAAACAGAACCCTAATCTGCAGTGCGACCTCATCGGTGACTGGCGCGAAGAGCTCATTCTCAGTGACGCTGAGAACCTCTATCTCTACACCACCACCATCCCTACTGACTATGTAGTCCCCTGTCTGTTGACAGACCCCATCTACCGCCTCTCCATTGCCTGGCAGCAAACCAGCTATAACCAGCCCCCGCACATCGGATATTACCTTCCTGGCACTGCAAAACGCATCGAAAACGAATAGCTGGTTTCAACAACGAATATTTTTTATTACGACAACGAATTTGACGAATGATACGAAATGACTTTGCAGCTGATATTGGTTTTAATCCACAGCTAAGCAAAAGGATTTCGTATCATTCGTCAAATTCGTTGTTGAAAGAAAACAAATTCGTTGTAGAAAAATAAAAAATTCGTTGTAAAGAATAAACGTTCATTCGTGTATGTCAGCGTTGCCATTGTGCTTTTACGCTGTGGAGCATGATGGCGCTTGCCCCCACCGATCCGGTGTGTTGGAGTCCGAGACCATAGGCTGTGGTGGGCGGAATGTGACAACTGAGGTTCACCTCTTTGGCCAGCGTGCTTTCGCGTTGTGGCGTCGTGGTGCTCACATGAGCGTAGAGTTGTCCGTCTGATGTCCACAGACGGACGGTGCAGTCCGGCAGGAAGCAGGTAGTGGAAACTGGTTCTGTGAGCGCCTCTCCCCTACCCTCTTCGAATCGCATCAGCATCATGTCGACGGCATTGGCGTGTTTCGTGGTACGGATGATGCGAAGCCCGTAGCCTGAGCGCGTCGTGGCATCGTAGTGGATGTAGAGGTCGAGATATTGGTCGGTGGCACTGCCGAAGCCTTGTCCGGCCGTCTTTCCCGGGTCCATGCGCCAGGTGACCGCCATGGTTGTAGACTGCGGCACTGCCGCAGTTTGCTCAACAGGAGAGGAAGGGCTTTGAGACAGCTGGGCGCGGGTGGGAGTATAGAGCAGCCGGGCACCTTTTTCCTTTTGCAGAAGACCGGTTCCGCGGTGGCCGTCGATGCCGCTTCCATAGAACCAGCTGTCGGCCTTTGGCTGCCACGGCTGACGATCGGTGTCGGCGGGTTTATAGCCGTCGAGCGTCCAGAGCCCCTCCCCTATCGCCGGCTGCGGCTCCGTCGGGAAGTTTTGGAAATCGGTTTCCAAAACGTATGGCATCGCCACATCCTTTTCCTTTATCTTTTTCCTGTAGATGGAAGTTACAGCTTTGCCGCCGTTGCTCCTCACATGCTTTGGCTCCAGCCGCACCATCATGTAGTGGCCGGCGTCGCCGGGCTGCAGGCGATATGTGGTCTCTGGCTTGTCCATGCGACTGACCGCCACGGGAAGGGCGTTGTTTCCCTTCTTGTCGGTGCACCGGTACCATGTGACGAGACTGTGGTCGTCGCGACCGTCGAGCTGCAGTTCATAGTCGACGGCAAGCAGTCCTTGTCCAGCGTTTTTGACGACCGGCTGGCGCAAAACCGCCGGCGACGGCAGCAGCGTGGGACGTATAAATATGGCAGCAGCAGCTTTCAGGCCGTTCTCAGCCGTTTTCTCCACGAGTTGGGTCTGTAGTGTGTCCGTGGGGTTTTTAGCGTCATACGACGGCCCTGAGGCGGTTTTCAGCAGTCGGTCGCCCAATGTGTAGTAGCTGAGGGTGTAGCTGAGGGTGGAGTCGCCGATGATATGGGTTTCCTGTGGCGACAGTTCGGCGTGGATGGCAAGCTGGTCGAGCAGGGTGAAGAGCTCGTCCGTCGAGGCAGTATTCAGTTGGTCGAAGCGTTCTTTCCATGGGTTCTCGGGCAGCTGCACGGTGTTCTCGGGCGCTGCTGTTGCCATGCTGAAGGGCTTATCGTTCAAGGTGAGGGCCTGTTCATAACAGCGCAAGGTGGCCGAAGGGTAGGGCGTCCAGGCGATGGACAGCAAGTCGGGGCTGGCCGTATGGAAACGGCAGCGCGCAAGAATGAGGGGAGAGGTGACCTTGGTGAAAAACTGACGGGCCGACTGCTGCGGTGCAGCAGTGTACAGAACGGGGGAGGATGGAGGAGAAGTGAGGAGATGGAAGTCGCTGTCGAGCATGATGGCGCCGGCGCGACTGGTCATGTAGAAGGGCTTGCTGCTGTGGAACACGAACTCACATTGCCGATAGAGGGCGCGACCTTCGAGTGCATCGTCGGTGCTTTCGAAGTGGCAGCGGGTGAAGATGGTGCGTTTGCCGCCGTTGAGTGGACAGGTGTTCAGGCGCGATATGAAGCGGCAGTTGTCCGCCGTCAGGAAGTCGCCGTCGGCAAAGGCCAGCTGTGCCTGCGTGATGGCGTCGGCGCGGCGCGGCCGGTTTTGTGTGGTGTCGCGCGGATAGACAAGGTCTACGTTGCAGTAGTTGCCCAGCGTAAGGTTCTCCAGGTGCAGTCCGTCGCCATGAAAGCTCAGCATGGTGAAGTTGCCCACGGCGCCTTGCGTCTGTCCGCGGTTCACTGCCAGCACCACATCCTGCGGGTTTTCCGAGAGGCCGATGATCTGCAGCCACGGACAGTTGACTGTCATGGCGATGGGCGGCCGGTTGTTCTGGCCCTCGCGAACGGCTGGGTCGTCGGGGTTGTCGAGCCAGTAGACGGCCGGCTTCAGGTAGATGGTCATGCGGTCCGATGGCGAAGTGCCGGGGAAGAGATGGGCGATGGCCTCCTGAAAGGTGGTGAAGATGTAGGGCGACGACGACAGCTGCTGAGGGGTGGCCGATGGGTCTACGAGCAGGGCTTTGGGGCCGAGGGCGGGGGGAGCAGAGGCGGTGCCTCTGCCTACGCTGAGCCCTGGGGAGGGGGAGGCGGAAGAAGAAAGGGGCTGGGCTGCCGACGGTGAGAGGCACCAGCAGCAGACCAGCAGGACGAAGGCGGCGTAGCGGCGCTTCATTTGAAGATGTATTCCTTGATGCCTCCCTTGTTGTTCTTCTCGAAGAGCTGGCGCATGGCCGAACGGATGGTGTTGCGCTTGGTGCGCTCAGTAGGCGTCAGGGCGCTGTCGGGTTCGTCGATGGGCAGCACCCGATAGTTGTGGCGGTTGCCGGTGTCTGCCGGACGGCTCACCCAGTAGATGCTGTAGCCGCTGTGCGAGAGCACCGTCGTGCTGTCGTTCTTGGTGAACTCCATGCGCACCATGTAGCCGCCGTAGGTGTTGGGTTTCGACTGGTTGCTGATGAAGTTGCCCAGCGAATAGGCCACCAGGTTGCGGCCGCCGTTGAGCAGTTCGAGCGGCTGTGCCACGTGGGGATGGCCGCCGATGACGTGGTCGACGCCATGGTCGAGGAGCCACTGCGCTATCAGGCGCTGCTCTTTCGACGGCAGTGTCTGGTATTCAATGCCCCAATGGGGAATGGCGATAATCACGTCGGGGTTCATAGTTGTGCGAGCCTTCACGATGTCGCGTGCAATCTCGGTGGTGTCCATGTAGTTCACCACGTTGGGTTCCTTCACCTTCAGTCCGTTGGTGCCGTAGGTGAAGTTGAGCAGCACTACGCGTATACCGTTCTGCTCGAGCAGGAAGGGATACTGCCGCTGGCGCTCCTGCGGGTTCACATAGGTGCCCAGATGGGGCACGTGGAGCGAGTCCATGACGTGGATGGTGCGCTCCAGTCCGCGCTGATAGCTGTCCAGGCAGTGGTTGTTGGCCGTGAGCATGATGTCGAAGCCCGCCTTCAGACAGGCGTTAAGGTATTCATCGGGGGCCGAGAACTGCGGATAGCCACGGTAGGGAGGACCTCCGAGCGTCACCTCGAAGTTGGCAATGGCCACGTCGGCCCGCTCTATCTCGTTCTTCACGCGACTGAAGCACTCGTCGTAGTTGTAGCTGCCGTCGGCGCGACGGGCTGCCTTGATCTGAGGCTCGTGCTGCATCAGGTCGCCGGCGATGAGCAGACTGAGGTGGCGTTCGGGCGCTACCGACGTGGTGTCGCCGCCATTGGCGCGACCGCCGTTGAGGGGAGAGTTGCCGGTACACGACAATGTGAGCGTGCAGAAAGCTGCAATGGCAATGGTCTTTTTCATAAATTCGGGTTGATGGTTCTGCAATTTTAAGGAGTTATTCTGACGGTTTCCTGAAACGAATCCAATGGAATGGTCGAACGATTTCAATGGAATGGTTGAACAAAATCAATGGAATGGCTGGACTATTTCAATGGAATGGTTGAAGAAAAACGGCAGATGAATTGAAAAAAAACGTCAGATTAATGAAAGAAAAACGGCAGATTTATTTCGCCGAAATGGCTAGTTGCGCATGTGGCGATAGAGCATTGTGGCTCCGAGAATGAGGAGTACGCCGCCCGTGCAAGCCAAGGCTGCCGTGGCGGTGCCACTGTCCAGGCCCAGCCATTTGGCGTCGTCCTCTTCATCCGTTGGCTCCTGGGTGGCGGCAGCCTTGCGTCGGGCCTCCATCTGAATGCCCTTTTCCACCACCGGCGGGTGCTTGTAGTCCACGCGGAATATGTTGACGGCGTTGCCGCCTTCCTTGCCCCGGCCCTGCGATGTTGTGAACACGTAGCAGCCATCGGTGGAGATGTCGAGGCCTACGGGATAGGAATCGACCTCGATGGTCGTGATGACCTTCATGCTCTTGGTGTCGACCACGTAGAGTGCCGATGCCAGGTTGCAGGCCGCAAAGACGTAGCGTCCGTCGGGCGTGATGCTGATGGTGCGTGCGCCGGCGCCCACCTTGCAGCTCTCCCAGCCTTTTGCTGTGGCGAGTTTGTTTTTCATCTGGTGGGCCGCCTGCATGAAGCTGTCGAGGGCGATGCGCTGCACATAGCCCGTGCGGTTGATGCTTAGGTAGAGGTATCCGTGCGAGATGAGGATGTGGCGCACGTTGGCCATCATGCCCATGACGCGGCCGAGGTATTCCTTGGTCTGCGTGTCGATGACGGCAATGCCTCCGCCTCCGCCCATGCAGCCAACAAGCAGGTAGCGGCCATCGGGCGTGAACACCGTGCCGCGCAGTGCGTAGCCGCTGTCGTTGTCGCGGTCTACCTGCTCGTCGAGTGGGAAGTCGAGCTTCAGTTCGTAGTCTACGGTGAGCACTTTCGTGTGGTGCCAGTCCTTCGGATTGTCGCTGCTGATGTCGATGAGTCCCACGGTGTTGTTGCCCCAGTGGGAGATGGCCACGAGGTTTCCGTCGGGCGAGGTGGTGATCATCTTCGGGAGGGGTCCGGTTTCCAGCAGTCGGACGATGCTGTCGGTCTCGGTGTCGATGACGGCCACTGCCGATGGGTCCTGTGCATTGATGTCGAACGTGCGGCGGTAATAGGGCACCCAGAGGAAGCGGCCTTCGTGCGAGAAGGTGCTCTCCACGGGTTTTCCGGAGAAGGTGTTCAGGTCTTCGGTGTAGTGGCGCCACGGATACAGCCCCGACGAAGGTGCCCAGAGCGCGTCGTCGCGGCCCTCTTTGAAGGAGTGGCGAATGACGCGCAGCTTCTTGTTCGTACGGAAGTCGTAGCTGATGGTGGTGCATCCTTCGAGCGAGTTGACGTAGTATTTGGTGCCGTCGGGATGGATGTTGATGCTCTTCGGACTGTGGATGTCGGAGTCTTGCGTGCCTGGTTCCTTGCCTCCGAAGTTCTGTTTCTTCGCAATCAGGCGGATGGTGACCTCGCCGTCGGCCGATGTTGCCTCGGTGCCGATGGTGGGATGAATGGCCGGGGGTACGGTGGTCTTTGCGGCGGGCTTCTTCTGCGTCTGTGCCGACAGTTGCAAAGAGCCCGTCAGCATGGCGGTCGCGACCATGAGCAGGAGCTGTTTCTTGTTCATGAGGGGATTGTTTGTTGTTTTGGGCGGTAAAGTTACAAAAAAGCTTTCATATTTTTGCATTCTCGACGAAAAAATGTAATTTTGCACGATAAAAATCTTTCGAAATGGCAAAAAACGATAAAGGCCTGACGCCCATGATGCAGCAGTTTTTCTCGCTGAAGGAGAAACATCCCGACGCGCTGCTGCTGTTCAGCTGTGGCGATTTCTACGAGACCTACTGCGACGATGCCGTAGATGCCGCGCGCATCCTGGGCATCACGCTCACCCACAGAAACAACGGAGCAGGCTCGAAGGGAAAGGACGAGATGGCGGGATTTCCCTATCACGCCCTCGACACCTATCTGCCGAAGCTCATCAGGGCGGGCAGACGCGTGGCCATCTGCGACCAGCTGGAAGACCCGAAGCTCACCAAGAAGCTCGTCAAGAGGGGCATCACCGAGCTGGTGACACCGGGCGTTGCCATGGGCGACAACGTGCTCAACTACAAGGAAAACAACTTCCTGGCGGCCGTGCATTTCGGAAAAGGCGCCTGCGGCGTGGCTTTCCTCGACATCTCAACCGGTGAATTCCTCACCGGAGAGGGTACCTATGACCATGTGGAAAAGCTGCTGGGCAACTTCCAGCCCAAGGAGGTGCTCTTTGAAAAGGGCAGGAAGATGGACTTTGAGCGCTATTTCGGCTCGCGGTACTTTACGTTTGAACTCGACGACTGGGTGTTTACCGACCAGACAGCACGCCAGAAACTGCTCCGCCACTTTGCGGTGAGAAACCTGAAGGGCTTCGGCGTGGACCACCTGAAAAACGGCGTCATAGCCAGTGGAGCCATTCTTCAGTACCTCGAAATGACCCAGCACACGCAGGTGGGACACATCACCTCGCTGGCCCGTATTGAAGAAGAGCGCTACGTGAGGCTCGACAAATTCACCGTGCGTTCGCTGGAACTCGTCCAGCCAATGCAGGAAGACGGGCGCTCATTGCTCGATGTGATAGACCGCACGGTGTCGCCTATGGGCGCCCGACAGCTCAGGCGGTGGATGATATTCCCGCTGAAGGACGTCGACAAAGTGCAGCAGCGACTCGACGTGGTCGACTACTTCTTCCGCGAACCGCAGTTCCGCGACCTCGTCGACATGCAGTTTCAGCGGGTCGGCGACCTGGAAAGAATCGTCAGCAGAGTGGCAACGGGCCGCGTGTCGCCGCGCGAAGTGGTGACGCTGAAAGTGGCGCTGCAGTCGCTCGAACAGGTGAAGGCCGCCTGCATGGCTGCCGACAACGCGGTGCTGAAACGCATCGGCGAGCAGATGAACCTGTGCGAAAGCCTGCGCGAACGCATCGCCAGAGAGGTGGTGGACGACCCGCCACAGCTGGTGCAGAAAGGCGGAATCATGAAGCCAGGCGTGAGCGAAACGCTCGACGAACTGCGGAACATCGCCTACAGCGGCAAGGACTATCTGCTGAAGATACAGGAACGCGAGGCTCAGCAGACGGGCATCGCGTCGCTGAAAATTGGCTACAACAACGTGTTCGGATACTATCTCGAGGTGAGGAATACCTACAAGGACAAGGTGCCGGCAGAGTGGGTGAGAAAGCAGACGCTGGCGCAGGCCGAGCGCTACATCACACAGGAGCTGAAGGAATATGAAGAGAAGATACTCGGGGCAGAGGACAAAATACTCGCCCTGGAGACACGATTGTTCAACGAATTGGTGGTGGCTATGCAGGAGTTTATACCGGCCATCCAGACCAATGCCAACCTGATAGCCCATCTGGACTGCCTCCTGTCGTTTGCCAAGGTGGCGGAAGAGAATCGCTATATTCGTCCCGTCGTGGACGATTCCGACGTGATAGACATCCACCAGGGGCGACATCCGGTCATTGAAACCGAACTGCCCATGGGCGAGAAATATGTGCCCAACGACATCTATCTGGACACCGAGAAGCAGCAGATCATCATCATCACGGGCCCGAACATGGCCGGTAAGTCGGCTCTGCTGAGACAAACGGCCCTCATCGTACTCATGGCCCAGATAGGAAGTTTCGTGCCCGCAGAGAGCGCCAGAATAGGCCTTGTGGACAAAATATTCACCCGCGTGGGCGCTTCAGACAATATTTCGCTCGGAGAATCCACATTCATGGTGGAGATGACTGAGGCTGCCAACATACTGAACAACGTGTCGAAGCGATCGCTCGTGCTCTTCGACGAACTCGGACGCGGCACCAGCACCTACGACGGCATCAGCATTGCGTGGGCCATTGTGGAGCATCTGCACGAGCATCCCAGGGCACGCGCCCGCACACTCTTCGCTACGCACTATCACGAACTGAACGAAATGGAGAAGAATTTCGCGCGTATCAAGAACTATAACGTCAGCGTGAAGGAGGTGGACAACAAGGTGATCTTCCTGAGAAAGCTGATGAGGGGCGGGTCGGAACACTCATTCGGTATCCATGTGGCGCAGATTGCCGGCATGCCGAAGTCGATCGTGAAGCGCGCCAACGTCATTCTGAAACAGCTGGAACAGGACAACAGTGGGGTAGGGGTCGGCAAACCGTCGGCCGAGACACTCAACCAGAGCCGCGACGGCGTGCAGCTCAGCTTCTTCCAGCTCGACGATCCCGTGCTCAGCCAGATACGCGACGAGATTCTCAATCTGGACATCAACAACCTGACACCCGTTGAGGCCCTCAACAAGCTGAACGAGATTAAAAAAATACTAAGGGGGAAATGACGGAGGAGTTTCCTTTCTTAGGAGTTACAGTTTTTAGTTTTAGGAGTTACAGGAGTTCAGGAGTTACAGGAGTTGCAGACGATAGTTTTATCCGCAGATAACCATAAAAGCGCGCACAAACGTATCGTCTGCAACTCCTGTAACTCCTGAACTCCTGCAACTCCTAAGAAAACTTCAACTCCTGTAACTCCTGAACTCCTGCAACTCCTAAACACTATGCCCGCCGCTTATACGCCTTCACCATGCACCAAATGCCGAGCAACACAAAGGGGATGCTGAGCAACTGGCCCATGTTCAGCAGCATGCTGGCCTCGAAGTCTTCCTGAATGTCCTTGGTGAACTCGATGAGAAAGCGGAAGGTGAAGATGTAGGTGAGGCAGAAGCCAAAGAAGAATCCTGTGCCCACCGACGGCACCGACGCGCCACTTTGGCGGCTTTTGCGATAGAGCCACCACATGATAATGAACAGCACGGCGTAGGCAATGGCCTCGTAGAGCTGGCCGGGATGGCGCGGCACCATGTCAACACGCTCGAAGATGAACGCCCATGGCAGGTCGGTGGGTTTGCCGATGATCTCACTGTTCATCAGGTTTCCCAGACGGATAAAACAGGCCGTGGTGCCGGTGGCGATGGCGATGTTGTCGAGCACCGTCCACACATTGAGCTTCGACCAGCGCACATAGAGCACCAGTGCAATCATCAGGCCCAGCGTGCCACCATGGCTGGCCAGACCTTCATAGCCGGTGAACTTCCAGCCGCCATCGGGCAGGAAATGGATGGGAAGAAGCATCTCCACGATGTGCTGTCCGCTGCTCAGGAAGTAGTCGGGCTGATAAAACAGACAGTGACCCAGGCGGGCTCCCACAAGGATGCCCACGAAACAGTAGATGAACAATGGGTCGAAGACGTTCTCCACTTCCTTTTTTCCGTTCTTCATCACCGTCCGCTCGTCAATCTTCTGTTCTTTAAACAGCTTCCTGACAATGAAATATGCCAGCGCCAGTCCGATAAGCCAGCACAGCGAATACCAGCGGAAAGGCCCGAACGTGAGGCTCGGATTCCAATTGATGAACAATGGATGAAGGATAAAAGATGATGGATGAATGATTGTAAGTATCATATTTTTATTGGATTGTAAGTGTTATTAAATGGATGAAGGATGAAAGATGAATGATGAAGGATTGATGGATGAGTGATGAAGGATTGGTGGGTGAATGGATGAAGGATGAAAGATGAATGATGAAGGATTGGTGGGTGAATGGATGAAGGATTGGTGGGTGAATGGATGAAGGATGAAAGATGAATGATGAAGGATTGATGGGTGGGTGATGAAGGGTTGATGGATGAATGATGAAGGATTGGTGGATGAGTGGTGAAAAATGGGTGATGATGATGAGAGATGATGGGGATTCAGTTGTGTGAATAGATATAACTATTTGTAGATGGAATCACCGTTGTTCAGGACAGATGTCCTTAACTTTGAAAGCTGTTTTGCAACAAGCATAATCTTGTTTTCAGCATCGTTGAATTCTTCTTGGGATATATAATGTTCGTCAAGACAAATCTCAAGTTCGCACATTACTTCGGTTAGTGAGCCGAATGCAATCTCTATGAAATGAGCCTTTTCCTTTGAAGAGAACCTTCCAAATCCTTCTGCAATGTTGATAGGAACGGACATGACAGCCCTTCTTAGCTGGTTGCACATACCGAAGCGTTCATCAGCAGGGAAGTTCCTGATAAGTTGACAGATAAAACGTGAAAGAGCCTTAGCGTTTTGATAAACGTCCAATCTCCGAAAATAGAATGCTTCCATAATCTTACATTTACGTTTTTATCATAATATCTATCAATCCTTCATCCATCATCTATCAATCCTTCATCCATCATCTATCAATCCTTCATCCATCATCTTTCATCCTTCATCCATTCAAACATTAAACCGGAAATGCATGATGTCGCCGTCCTGTACTACATATTCCTTGCCTTCCACGCCCATCTTGCCAGCCTCGCGGACAGCAGCCTCTGAGCCATACTTGATATAGTCGTCGTACTTGATGACCTCGGCGCGGATGAAGCCTTTCTCGAAGTCCGTGTGGATGACGCCGGCGCACTGGGGTGCCTTCCAGCCTTTCTTGTATGTCCAGGCCTTCACCTCCATCTCGCCGGCGGTGATGAACGTCTCGAGGTTGAGCAGGGCGTAGGCTTTCTTGATGAGACGGTTCACACCGCTCTCTTCCAGTCCCAGCTCTTCGAGGAACAGCTGCTTGTCTTCATACGACTCCAGCTCTGCAATATCCTCCTCGGTCTTGGCAGCTATCACCATGGCCTCGGCGCCTTCCTCCTTGGCCAGTGCCTCCACGCGGCGGGTGAAGTCGTTGCCGCTCTTGGCGTCGGCCTCACCTACGTTGCACACATATAGCACGGGCTTGGCCGTAAGAAGGAACAAATTGCGCGCCACATCCTGTTCATCCTTCGTGTCGAACTCCACAATGCGCGCGTTCTTTCCTTGTTCCAGCACCTCTTTGTAAGCCTTCAGCACGCCTGCTTCCACCTTCGCCTCCTTGTTGCCTGCGGCCGCTGCCTTCTCGGTTTTGGCCAACCGGCTCTCGATGGTCTCAAGGTCCTTCAGCTGCAGTTCCGTATCGATGATTTCCTTGTCGCGGATGG
The DNA here is from genome assembly GCA_017509155.1 of Prevotella sp. Lineage (GTDB taxonomy): Bacteria > Bacteroidota > Bacteroidia > Bacteroidales > Bacteroidaceae > Prevotella. Next base: position 26,306 of record JAFWQE010000160.1, on the reverse strand, counting down.
GGTCGATGGTTCCGTCAACATGCGTGATGTTCTCGTCTTCAAAACAGCGCAGCACGTGTATGATGGCGTCGGTCTCGCGGATGTTTCCCAGGAACTTGTTTCCCAGTCCCTCGCCCTTCGATGCGCCTTTCACCAGTCCGGCAATGTCCACTATCTCGCACGTGGCGGGCACAATGCGGCCCGGATGCACCAGTTCGGCCAGCCGCGTCAGTCGCTCGTCGGGAACGGTGATGACGCCCACGTTGGGTTCAATCGTACAAAAAGGAAAGTTGGCTGCCTGAGCCTTCGCGCTCGACAGACAATTAAACAGCGTAGACTTGCCCACATTGGGCAGTCCCACAATACCACATTTCAATGCCATATTTTCTTATTTCTAATTTATATTCATAATAATGCTGCACACGCCCTGCGGATGTCCATCAAGCGGTTTACCAACGACGGCTTCTGGCGTGAGAGGGCCATGTTGTAGCGGTTTTGCATGTTGATGAGCATATCGGGGTTGATGCCCAGGGCAGCTTCAATCATTAGGGCAAAGTCCGTTGACACCGGACGCTTTCCGTTCAGTATTTCGTTCAGCTGAGTGTAGGGAACATTCAGCAGTTCCGCCATTTTCTTTTGCGAGATACCACGGCTTTCCAGTTCTTCTTTCAGTACATCGCCGGGATGTGTAGGTAATCTGTTGTCCATAATCGTCTGCTATTGATAATGGTTTGTTATATCTGAAATCATGCAAATGGTCATCACTGCTTCCTGGTTCTCCTGTCGGATTCTGAAGATGAGCCGGTAGTGGTAGTCCACGCGAATGGAGTAGTATCCGTTTTCGAGAGATTCGAAATTCAGCGAATGGAAAGCAAAGAGGTCCTCAATACGTGTAGCGCCCATCAGTGTATCTATACGCTTTTGGTATTTCTGCACCACAGCTGGCTGGAATCTGTATTTCTTGTTCTTGCATTTGCCTTTCTCATAAAGCTCCTGCAAAAACTCATGTTCAAATTCAATGACCGTTTCTTTAATTTTGCTGCAAAAGTACAATAAAAAACTGGAATTCACAAATTTAGTGAATTTTTTCTGCGTCTCAGCGGGAAGCGCCTGCCGTAGGTGAGCATGCGCCAGAGCCATTCCAGCGGGCCAAACTGGCAGAGATGGAGCCACAGGGCGCTGAAGCATATCTGGAAAAGGAACACAATGATGGCGAGCACTTCGGCGATATAGAGCGGGATGTCGGCTCCCATGCCCAGGCCGATGCCGTAGAACAGCAGGGCACCGCAGACGGACTGCGACAGGTAGTTGGTCAGCGCCATGCGGCCGGGATAGGCCAGTGCGGGCCACAGTTTGTTTTTCGGGAACCGGCGATAGAGTAGGGCGAGGCCGGCGGTGTACATCAGTCCCGTGGGGTAGACGCTGGCGACGTAGAGCACACTATACACGACACCGTCCCAGTGGTGACCTGGGGTGTGGCCGTAAGCATGGAGAAACGAGCTGGGAATGCCTATGGCGGCAGAGATGAGAAGGACGGTTATCAGCTTTCTGGCATCGGGCGTGGCCTCCTTAGATGCCCAAAGGTAGAGGCGCCGACGGCCAATGTAATAGCCGAAGAGGAAGAGTCCGAGCACCTTGAAATAGCGATTGCCTGCGACAAACTCCCACATGCGCTCCACGGCTCCCTGAACGAGGAAGGCGAACATCTCCGGATAGCTGTGGGCATCGCGCAGCCATGTGCCGAAGTTCTCCTCGTTGATGCCCATTTCGTTGGCACATCGCCACCACGCATCGTACAGATATTGCGGCAAAGGACGGTCGGAAAGGTCGCGGAAAAGGTCGATTCCCACGGGCAGAAGCAGGAAGAACAGCGACCAGCAGAGCAACTGACGGTCTGTGCAACGACGGAACAGGGGCAGCAACATGCCCATCAGTGCGTAGAGCAACAGGATGTCGCCGCTCCAAAGAAAAACAAGATGGATGAGGCCGATGAGCGCCAGCACCGCCATGCGACGGTAGAAAATGTGCATGCCGTCGGCGCCGCGCTGCGCTGCATTTTCCAGAATGATGGAGAAACCGACGCCGAAAAGCACCGAGAAATTGGTGTAGAACTTGCCGTCGACCAACAGATAGAGTAGCCACTGCACGGTGCGGTCGGGGGCCGCGCTGTCCATTGTCAGCAGCACTTTCTCGCTTTGGAAGGTCCATAAAGAGAACTCCGGGAAGTTGGCCAGAATGATACCAAGCAGCGCAAAGCCGCGCAGCGCGTCGAGAAAAACGATGCGTTGTCTGACGGGAGCTCCTTTTTTTCCTGTATTCATTGTTATATATTGTTTAAGAGTAATTGCAGATTGTGTCGGCGAGGTCGTTGAGATGGAGGCAGCGGTGGCGCATGTCGGTGAGCTGCTGGTTCTGGATAGGGTAGGGGGAGAGGATGAGCAGGCGGCCGTCGGAACAGGCTTCGAGGTAGCGGGGCTGAGGCTTGAAGTAGGGTGGGAGGCCCTTTAGCAGGAGCACGATGAGCGGGATATGGGCCTGCAGGGCGGCGGTGGCAATCTGCTGTTCGCCAGGACTGATGCAGGGTGAGACGAGGATGGCGCCGCTGGTTCCTTCGTTCAGGAAGAAGTCTTTCCGCTGTTCTATCTCCTGGGGCGTGAGACTGCGCGAGCATTGCACCTGTAGTTTCACGGGGTTGTCCAGCAGGAAACGGTTGCCCATGGCCTGCATGGGTGTGCCGGCCACGGTGATGGTGCCCAGCTGGCGGAAGTATTCTGGGTGTTCGCGTTTGATGAGCAGCCGTCGCGGATTGTCGTCGAGGTAGGCCATCATGCGCTGCAGTTGTCCCTCGTGGCTGAGGATTCGGTCGTTGTAGCCCGGTTCCCAGAGCTGGCCGTGCGCTGTAGACTGCGGCACTGTCGCAGTAATGACCCCAAGTTCTTTGGCAGCTTTTCTTGTGCCTGTTTTGAATCCATTGACGACATGACCTAAATGTGTTTCCATCCTTTCCGTAACGAAAAGGATGCCATGAATGTGGTCTGGCATGATGCAGAGCTTAATGTGCCTTATCTGAGGGTGGAAAAGAGGGATGCTCATCCAGCAGTCTCTGACTTTCTCGCCCAAAGGAGACAGGTCCACATGTGGTGCTTCTTCTCCTTCAGAAACGTTAGATTTTCCTCTGATAGTGCCGAGCAAGGGGCGCCTGCCTTCTGTAGCGATGGTTATCATGTAGATACGCCTGTCGTGGTAGTCATTTTGTTCGCAGCGACGCTTCATCGATGGCTTCTTTTCCTTTGCGTATCTTTCCCATTTCGTAGGATTGCTATGGGTGCCGTTGTTGTCCATTTCTCCTCTTTTTTCTTCTTTTCCTTTTGCTTTCTTCTTTCCCCGTTGAGTAAACTGCGGCACTGCCGCAGTCTACAGAACAGGCACTGCCGCAGTCAACAGAACGGACACTGCCGCAGTCTTCTTAAACGCTTTAGTGCGCTTCCAGCCAGTTTTCGCCCCACCCGCAGTCGGCAACCAGGGGCACGCGGAGGGCGTAGGCGCGCTGCATTTCTTCAAGGACGATGGCCTGCACGCGCTCTTTCTCCTCGGGCACGACGGAGAAGTTGAGTTCGTCGTGCACCTGAAGGATCATCTTCGACTGGATGCCTTCCTCGCGGAAACGGCGGAAGATGCGTATCATGGCCACCTTGATGATGTCGGCGGCGGAGCCTTGTATGGGAGCGTTGATGGCGTTTCGCTCGGCGAAATTGCGCACTGTGGCGTTGCGCGAATTGATGTCTGGCAGGTAGCGGCGCCTGTGGAAGAACGTCTCGGCATAGCCTTTGCTGCGCGCCATCTGTTTGGATGTCTCCATGTATTCGTGCACCTTTGGGAACGCCTCGAAATAACCGTCGATGAGCTGTCGTGCTTCCTCGCGACTGATGTCGAGCCTCTCGGCCAGGCCAAACACGGTGATGCCGTAGATGATTCCGAAGTTGGCGCGCTTGGCTTTCGTTCGTTCGTCGCGACTCACCTCGTCAACACCTTTCTTATAGATATTGGCAGCTGTGGCGGCATGTATGTCGTAGCCCTCCTGGAAGGCGCGTATCATGTTCTCGTCTTCGCTCAGATGGGCCATCACGCGCAGCTCTATCTGGCTGTAGTCTGCCGAGAAAAACAGGCATCCCGGCTCAGGAATGAACGCCTTGCGTATCTCTTTTCCGTCCTCGCCTCGCACGGGAATGTTCTGCAGATTGGGGTCGCTGCTCGACAAACGTCCCGTCGCCGTCACCGTTTGATTGAAGGATGTGTGAATGTGGTTGGTGCGTGGGTTGATGAGTTTTGGCAGTGCATCGACGTATGTTCCGAGGAGTTTCTTCAACCCTCTGTGCGCCAGTATCTTGTCTATGATGTCGCTCTTGCCGCGCAGTTGCTGCAGCACCTCCTCCGAAGTGACGTATTGTCCGGTCTTGGTCTTCTTGGGCTTGTCCACGATTTTCATTTTTCCGAACAGTATTTCTCCCACCTGTCGGGGCGACGCAATGTTGAATTCCTCGCCTGCCAGCTCGTAGATGTCGGCCTCCAGTTGCTTCATTCTGGCGGTGAAGATGCCCGATGTCTCGGCCAGCGACTGCGTATCGATGCGCACGCCGTTCATTTCCATCTCGGCCAAGACCTCCACCAGCGGCATCTCGATGTCGTAGAACAGCTCCTCCACATTCTTTTCCTTCAGCATCGGCTCCAGTTTGTTCTTCAGCTGAAGGGTGATGTCTGCGTCCTCGCAGGCGTATTCATAGACGTCGGCAGGCGGCAGGTCGCGCATCGATTTCTGCCCTTTTCCCTTCGGTCCGATGAGCTGATCGATGTGGATGGTCTGGTAGTTGAGCATCGTCTCGGCCATGTAATCCATGTTGTGGCGCAGCTCCGGTTGGATGAGATAATGGGCAATCATGGTGTCCCACATTGGCCCTGCCAGTCTGACATCATAGTTTCTTAGCACCTCCAAATCATATTTGATATTTTGACCTATCTTAACAATCTTTGGGTTTTCGTACAGTGGTTTAAATATATTAACAAACTTTATTGCTTCTTTGCGTTCAGTGGGAATGGCCACATAAAACGCCTCATTTTCCTTCACAGCAAAGCTCAAACCCACGAGTTCGGCGTCAATCGCAGAGGTTGAAGTCGTTTCCGTGTCAAAACTGACAAACGGTTTTGTCAAGATTTCTGCACAAATTTTTCGCGCATCTTCCTCATTTTCAATTAGTTGATACTGATGATTAGTCGAAGACATGTCTCTGAGAATCGAAAATTTTTCACCAGCTTCACCCTCGGGCGCAAATTCTTCAAAGAGACTGGGTTGAAAATTTACTTTTTTTTGCACATTTTCTTTTTTGTTCAACATTTTCGCTGCGAGGGTGCGAAACTCCAGTTCGGCGAAGATCTGGGTGAGTTTTTCCTCGTCGGGGGTTGACAGACGCAGTTCGTCGAGTTGCAGCTCCACCGGAACGTCGGTGCGGATGGTGGCCAGGAACTTCGACAGCCTGATGTCGTCTACTGCCGCCTCCACTTTCTCGCGAAGCTTGCCTTTGATGTCGGCGGTGTTGTCGAGCAGCTGCTCAACCGTTCCAAACTGGCTGATAAGTTTCACGGCCGTCTTCTCGCCTACGCCAGGACAGCCGGGGAAGTTGTCGGCCGAGTCGCCCATGAGCGCCAGGAGGTCGATGACGCGTTCGGGCTTGTCGATGCCGTACTTGTCGCACACGCCCTGCACATCGATCACCTCGTAGCCGCCACCGTGGCGCGGACGGTAGATGGAAACGTTGTCAGTGACCAGCTGCCCATAGTCTTTGTCGGGCGTCAGCATGTAGGTGTGGAGTCCGCTCTGACTTCCGTTTTTCACCATTTCATCGGCCTTTCTCGCCAAAGTGCCAATCACGTCGTCGGCCTCGAAGCCATCTGCCTGCAGCACCGGGATGTTCATGGCCGCCAGGATGTCCTTGATGATGGGCACCGACAGTCGGATGTCCTCGGGTGTGGCCTCGCGTTGCGCCTTGTAGGCTGCAAAGGCCTCGCTGCGGAAGGTGGGACCGTGAGGGTCGAAGGCGACGCCCAGATAGGCGGGCTTCTCTTTCTCCATGACCTCGTGAAGGGTGTTGCAAAATCCAAGAATGGCCGATGTGTTCAGACCTTTCGAGTTGATGCGCGGATTCTTGATAAAGGCATAATACGACCGATATATCAGGGCGTATGCGTCTAAAAGAAACAATTTCTCCATAAATAATCTGTATTTTCGGTCAAAATTACGAAATCTTTTTCATTAATCCGAATAAAATGACTAATTTTGCATGAAATTTCCGTCAACATGGAATATCTGAATACCATCAACGCACCGATAGCACGCGAGATGGAGCAGTTTGTAAAACTGTTCGATGGCTCGCTTTCTCACTCCGACGGACTGCTGGGACAGGCTCTTGCCCACATTCGTTCGAGGGGTGGCAAGCGCATGCGCCCGCTTCTCACGCTGTTGATGGCGAAGAACTATGGCGACGTGTGCGACGCCACGCTGCGCACCGCTCTCGGACTTGAACTGCTCCACACGGCGAGCCTGGTTCACGACGATGTGGTCGACGAGGCCCACGAACGGCGCGGTCAGGAGTCGGTCAACGCCAGCTATAATAATAAGGTGGCGGTGCTCGTAGGCGACTATGTGCTCTCCACCTGTCTGCTTCAGGTCAGTCAGACGCACAACGAGGTCATCTTCAGGCGCATCGCCGAGCTCGGACGTACGCTGTCGAATGGCGAGATCCTGCAGCTCACCAACAATGCCGACAACGGACTGTCTGAGGAGGTCTACTTCGACGTCATCAACAAGAAGACAGCGGCGCTCTTTGAGTGTTGCTGCACGCTCGGGGTCATCTCCGTAGGCGTTGACGAGCATCAGACCGATGAAATCGGCCGTTTTGGCAAACACATCGGCACCATTTTCCAGATCCGCGACGACATCTTCGACTATTTCGACGAAGCCCAGATTGGCAAGCCCACCGGAAACGACATGGCCGAAGGAAAGCTGACGCTGCCCATCATCTATGCGCTGAACAATCATCCCGACGATGCAATGCAGAAATTGGCGCGCAAGGTGAAGAACGGCAACATCAGTACCGACGAAATAGCCGTGCTCGTTGACTATGCGAAGGAGAAGGGCGGCATTGACTATGCCCTGAAGAAAATGGAGGAGCTGACGTTGAAATGCCACGATTTCATCGCAAAGAACGTTGCCGACAAGGCCATCGCCACCGCCCTCGACACCTACGTCGACTATGTTTCCAAGCGCGAATTCTAAGGAACAACGGACTTTTTCTACAACGAACAGGACGAATGATACGAAGTCTTTCGTCCAAAACCTACAGTTTTATTCGCTTATTTCGTCAGATTCGTTCTGATAATCTGCCGTTATAAAACAACAAATCCATTGGTTTTGTTGAACAATTCCAATGGATTTGTTGAACAAAATCAATGGAATCGTTGAACGAAATCAATGGATTCGTTTGGCAAAACCGCCAGATTACCTGGCTGAGACTGCCATTTTGAATGGCTGAAATTGGCTGTTTAGGAGCGCCAGACTTGCGGACGATACTTTTAGAATTGTTTCCACAATCGTCGGAAACTCCTGCCGCTCCTAAGCTTCTGCCGCTCCTTCATCAGAAGAACTTGATGTCCTGGCCTTCCAGTTCCGACAGCAGCATGTTGGCCAGTCGGCTTGTTCCCAGTCGGAACCACTTGTTGGTGAGCCACTTTTCGCCCAGCACTTCCTTCACGATGGTGTAGTAGATGAGCGCATCCATGACGCTGTTGATGCCGCCGGCAGGCTTGAAACCTATTTGTATTCCGGTTTCCTCGTAGTATTCCTTTATCGCCTGACACATGACATAAGCGGCTTCTGGGGTGGCCGAGATCTTCTCTTTTCCCGTGCTTGTCTTGATGTAGTCGGCACCCGCATACATCGATAGAATCGACGCTTTTTTGATGTTCGAGGCCGTCTTCAGGCAACCTGTCTCGAGGATGACCTTCATTGCGGCGTCACCACAGGTGGCCTTCAGTTCGGCAATGTCGTCGCAAACGCCTTCGTAGTCGCCGCTGAGGAACTTGCCAACGGGCATCACGATGTCGATTTCCGTGGCTCCGTCTTTCACGGCGAGGGCGGTTTCGGCCACCTTTACCTCAATGCGTGCCTGTGAGGAAGGGAAGCTGCCGCTCACGCAGGCAATCTCCACGCCGTCCACTTCGAGTGTGTCGGCCACGGTCTTGGCGAAACACGGGTAGACGCAGATGGTGGCCACGTGGGGCAGGTGGGCAAATTCGGTGTCGAACTGGTTGACACGTTCGGTGAAGGCCATGATGCTTTCGTCGCTGTCGGTTGTCTTCAGGGAGGTCAGTTCGATGCTGCCGAAGAGGAAGCGCTTCACTTCCGGTGTGTCGTTCTCGTGCACCTTTTCAGCGATGATCTGCTTCACTTTTTCGGCGATTTCATCGTCGTTCAGGTCGCAGTTGTACTTGGTCAGTGCCTCTTCATACTTGTTTTTGCGGGCGTCATCATTCAGATTCAGCGCGCCGTTGTTTTGTTTGTCTGCCATAATATGATTGCTTTAAGTTTGGTAGTTCAGGCTTTCAGTTTCGGGTTGTCAAGGTGTCGCGTGCGGTCGCGAAATGTCTTCTTCTCGATAGATTTCTGCAGTTCCTCTGTGAGGTCGACGCCCGTCTGGTTGGCCAGACACAAAAGTACCCAGAGCACGTCGGCCATCTCTTCGCCCAGATTGGGCTTTTCGCCGGGCTTGAAGCTCTGGTCGCCATACTGTCGGGCGATGACGCGTGCCAGTTCGCCCACCTCTTCCGTGAGGCAGGCCATGTTGGTGAGTTCGCTGAAATAGCGCACGCCGTAGTCGTGGATCCAGCGGTCTACGGCCTCTTGGGCCTCCTTGATGGTCATAGCAGTTCGGGTATTTGATTGAGCAGGAACCAGAATAGGGGCAGGCAGAGCACCACTTTGTGGAGCGTGATGCCGTGTCCGTCGGTCTTCTTCACCATCATGACGATGGCCAGAATGGCCGTGGCGAGGCTCACCACGAGGCCAAGGAAGCCGCTGGCAATGGCCGTCTGATACGACGTGAAGCGCCACACAAAGTAGAGGATGATAGCGGCAAAGAAGCCTATGTTTGCTGCCGTCTCGATGCGATTCTTGCTCATAGTGTTTAATAATGTTTATTCCTTGTTCTTCGTGTCCATACAAATGGTGACGGGCCCGTCGTTTTCCAGTGCCACCTTCATGTAGGCGCCGAATTCGCCGGTTCCAACGGGCTTTCCGAGGGCTTGGGAGAGCTGTTGGCAGAAGCTCTCGTAGAGCGGGATGGAGACTTCATGGCGGGCGGCGCGGAGCCACGAGGGCCGGTTGCCTTTCTTGTAGCTGGCGTAGAGGGTGAACTGTGACACCACCAGGATGTCGCCGCCGACGTCCATAATGCTGCGGTTCATCACGCCGTTCTCATCGTCGAAGACTCGCAGACCGATCACCTTGTGTACGAGCCAGTCAACATCCTCTTTGGTGTCTTCTTCGCACACGCCTAGGAGGATGAGGTAGCCAGGGCCGATGGCCGACTTCACTTGTCCGTCGATGCTGACGGAGGCGCTGTTCACGCGCTGTATGACGATTCTCATGCCACAAAGTTACGTTTTTTCTTCCAAACGACCAAGTTCTTGGTGGAAATATTCGTAGACAAGGTTGGCCTTATTGGCTCCTAAAAGTTCCGTAAGTGTCTGTAAATCAGCTTCTTTCATCTTTTTCACACTCTTCAGTCTTTTCATCAGCAGGTCCTTGGTTTTGGGACCGATGCCCTTGATGTCGTCGAGTTCGGAGTGCAGGGCGTGCTTGCTGCGCTTGTCGCGGTGGAAGGTGATGGCGTAGCGGTGTACCTCGTCCTGGATGTGCGTCAGTATATGGAAGAGCTCAGAGTCGGTTTTCATGCCGATGACGACAGGGGGAAAGCCGAACAAGAGTTCGTTCGTGCGGTGGCGGTTGTCCTTTGCCAGACCGGCAATGGGGATGTGCAGGTGGAGCTCGTCCTCCACTACCTGGCGCACCACTTCCATCTGTCCGCGGCCGCCGTCTGTCACAATCAGGTCGGGTAGGGGAGTTTCTTCCTCCATCATCCTGGTGTATCGGCGGCGCACTACTTCCTGCATCGACGCATAGTCATCCGGCCCTGTCACCGTCTTGATGTTGTATTTCCGGTAGTCTTTTTTGCTCGGTTTCATCGCCTTGAACACCACGCAGCCGGCCACAGCATCGCTTCCAGAGATGTTCGAGTTGTCGAAACACTCGATGTGGTAGGGCATTTTCTCCAGTTTCAGCGCCTTTTGCAGCTCCTTCATCAGGCGCGTTTGCTTCTGCTCTGGGTTCAGTTTCTCCACGCTTTTCATGCGGTCGAACTTGTATTGCTTGCCGTTCATGACCGACAGGTCGAGCAGTTTCTTCTTGTCACCGCGTTGTGGAACCGTCAGCAAGACGTCCTTCAATGGCGTCTCGAGTTCAAACGGCACGATGATTTCCTTCGACTTGCTCTCGCGCTGTTCGCGAATCTGCACGATGCCCAGACTCAGTATTTCCTCTTCTGTCTCCTCCAGTTTCTTCTTGAATTCGTAGGTCTGCGCCTGGTCGATTGTTCCGTTTGTGACGTGCAGGTAGTTGATGAACGCGATTTTTTCATCATTCGTGATGCTGAACACCTCCACATTGTCGATGACATGGCTCACCACTTCGCTCTTCGATGCGTATGTTTCCAGCGCCTGATACCTTCTTTTCAATACCTCAGCCTCTTCAAACCGCAGCTCTTCGGCAGCCTTCTGCATCTCGTTGAACGTTGCTTTCTGCAGACTTCTAGTCTTTCCTTTCAGTATCTCCTGAGCCTCTCTGATGCCTTCCATGTACGCTTCCACCGACTGTTTTCCCACACACGGCGCCGCGCAGTTGCCGATATGGTATTCCAGGCACGGTTTATACTTGCCCTGAGCGATGCCTTCTTTCGTGATGGGCATCTTGCATGGTCGCGGCCGATAGGTCTTCTTGATGAATTCCAGGAGTGCGTTCATGCTGCCGAGGTGGCTATATGGGCCGTAGTAGATGCCGAATTTCTTGTTGATGTTTCGTGTGCTGAAGATGCGCGGCAGGTATTCCTTCGTGATGCAGATGCTCGGATAGGTCTTCCCGTCTTTCAGAAGAATGTTGTATTTCGGCTTGTATTTCTTGATGAGACTGTTTTCCAGCAGGAGTGCATCTTCTTCTGTGTTGACGACCGTGTACGTGATGTTCTGAATCTTACTGACAAGGACCTTTGTCTTATATCGGTCTACTTCTTTGTGAAAGTATGAGGAAACCCTGTTCTTGAGGTTTTTTGCCTTGCCCACATATATAATCTCTCCGTTCTCGTCATAGTATTGGTAGCTTCCCGGTTTCTCAGGAAGGTTGCTGACGATTTGTTTCAAGCGTTGCAGGCGCTGTTCGTTTTCCTCTTTTTTCATGTTGTTATCGTTAGATTCAGATGACAATACGAAGCTAAATGTTTCACGTGAAACACCACCTGTATCGCCTTCTTTGTCCGAAGCCGTTGCAGGTGGTGCCGCTGTGTTTCCTTGATGGATGTCTTTAGGTTGATAGAAATGCCTTGTCTGGTGAGCGAGAAGGCCCCACCCGTTTATACGTCGATGAGTGTGGTGATTTCCGTTTCCTTGTCGAAGATGTCGCGTCCGTGCAGGCCTTCGTCTCTGATTTCGATGATGAAGTTCACGTAGATGTTCTTCGGGTTGAACTTCTTCACGAGGTTGTAGGCAGCCTTCATGGTGCCGCCGGTTGCCAGAAGGTCGTCGTGAAGGAGCACCACGTCGTTCTCGTCGATGGCGTCTTTGTGGATTTCAATGGTATCTGTTCCGTACTCCTTTGTGTAGCTCTCCTGCACGGTAGCTGCCGGCAGCTTTCCCGGTTTGCGACAGAGCACGACGCCGGCTCCGAGCTTCACGGCCAGTGCCGATGCCATGACAAAGCCGCGACTTTCTATTCCTACGATCTTCGTGATGCCTTTGTCCTTGTAGATCTCGTAGAGTTCGTTGAGCATCTCCTGCAGACACTCGGCGCTTTTGAACAGCGTCGTCACGTCGCGGAAGTTAATTCCCTTTTGCGGAAAATCCGGAATGCATCTCAGATTGTCCATTAGTAGTTGGTTGTTCTTCTCCATCTTGTTGATATTATTTGATTTAACCGATTTTTGTTTCACGTGAAACATTAGCGCCCAAGCAGCACGAGCAGTACGTTGATGTCGCTGGGTGAGACGCCGGGAATGCGACTTGCCTGGGCGATGGTTTCCGGATTGATGCGGATGAGTTTCTGTCGGCACTCGGTGGAAAGGGACTGCAGGGAGTTGTAGTCAAACCGTCCTTTGATGCGGATGTCCTCCAGTCGGTGCATCTTGTCGGCAATCACGCGTTCGCGTTCTATGTATCCTGCGTACTTCATGCGTATCTCTGCGGCCTCTGCAATTTCTTCCTTGCGGTTGGCGAATGTAGAGTCGAGCAGTTCGGGCAGTCCCTTCACGAAGGGTGCGATGGCGCGGAGCGTCACCTGCGGTCGCGAAATCAGGTCGATGAGCTTGCATCCGGCGCGCAGGGGAGTGGTGCCCAGTGCCTCCACATGTGCGTTCATTTCGCTCGCTTTGATGGGTGTTTCCTGGCAGAAACTGATGATTCTCTCGATGTTTGCTTTCTTTTCGAGCCACCAGTCCATGCGCTTTCGGTCGGCGAGTCCGATGTGGTACGACCGCTCGGTCAGTCGTGCGTCGGCGTCGTCCTGCCGTAGCAGGATGCGGTATTCGGCGCGCGAGGTGAACATTCTGTACGGTTCGTCCACGCCTTTCGTCACCAGATCGTCGATGAGTACGCCAATATACGATTCGTCGCGGTGCATGACGAACGGCTTGTATTCCGTTTCCCCGTCGCTGCCTGCGCACAGTGCGGCGTTCACACCGGCAACCAGTCCCTGTCCGGCTGCCTCTTCGTAGCCGGTTGTTCCGTTCACTTGTCCGGCAAAGAAGAGACCTTTCACTTTCTTTGACTCCAAGGAGTGCTTCAGTTGCGTGGGATCGAAGAAGTCGTATTCGATGGCATAGCCGGGCCGATACACTTTTACATTGGCCAGCGCCGGTATCTTTCGCAGCGCTTCTATCTGTGCTTCCATCGGCATGGATGAAGAAAAGCCGTTGAGATACATCTCGTTGGTGTCTTCGCCTTCAGGTTCGAGGAAGAGTGGATGGCTGTCTCTGTCGGGGAATGTTGTCAGTTTCGTTTCAATGCTGGGACAATATCGTGGGCCGATGCTTTGTATTTGTCCGTTGAAAAGGGGCGATTCTGCTATTGAGCCGAGCAAGATGCGGTGCACCTCCTCGTTGGTCTTGAGCGTCCAGCACGTCAGTTGCTTCGATGGCCGTGGCGTGTCCAGATAGGAGAAGGCGTAGATGGGATTCTCGCCGGGCTGCTCTTCCAAAAGGTCGAAGTCCACGCTCCGCCTGTCTATTCTGACCGGCGTGCCCGTCTTCATTCGCGCATAGCTGATGCCGTTTTGTGCGATGGATTCGGTCAAATTGGACACTGCCGGTTCGGCAATACGTCCTCCCGCCACCATCTTTCGTCCCACGTGCATCAGTCCATTGAGGAATGTGCCTGCGGTAATCACCACCGCCTTTGCCCTGAGTTCCGCTCCCCAGATGGTCTTCACGCCGACTGCCGCTCCGTTTTCCACCAAGAGCTCGTCTGCCTGGTCTTGCCAAATGTCCAAATGTTCGGTTTCATCGAGTCTTTTGCGCCATTGCCAGATGAACTTCTCTCTGTCGCATTGTGCGCGTGGACTCCACATGGCGGGGCCTTTTGAGCGATTGAGCATTCGGAACTGGATGCTGCTTTGGTCGGTTACAATACCCATCTGACCGCCCAAAGCATCGATTTCTCTGACGATCTGTCCTTTGGCGATGCCGCCGACAGCCGGATTGCAGGACATCTGCGCAATCTTGTTCATGTCCATCGTTACGAGACATGTTGCCGCACCTATTCTCGCCGCCGCGCAGGCTGCTTCGCATCCTGCATGACCGCCGCCGATTACAATGACATCGTATTTCAGTATCATATCACGTGCAAAAGTACAAAAAGTTTTTGAAACTGCGCACGTTTGTCTAACAAAATCAACAGCTTTTCAGTTGATTCTTTTATGATTCAAGTTTCGCATTCGCTCAACTTCTTGGAGTTCAGGAGTTCTCTGCAAGCAGAGCGTCCAAGGCCTGATGCCCTTGGCCGAGCGCAGGAGTTCTCTGGCAGAGAACTCCTGTAACTTAATAGAACCCACCTTATTTATTCCGTTTGAAGCAGTTTTTCATGTTGCAAAAGCCACAGGTGTAGTCTTGTCGACGTACATCCGGCCCGACGCCGATGATGCCGCTGACCGATTTGATGGGCACCATGAGGGCGCTGTCGAGCAGTCTGACGCCGCAGGGTTCTGCCGTTGGAAAGAGGCTGAATAGTTTTTTCTGCTCACTGACCGGCCATCCGCAGTAGCCCGGACTGAAGCGGTTCGTGCGGTGCCAGTGCAGTTTGTCGATGCTGTCTTGCAGACTTTCCTCCATGCTGTCGGCACATCGCTCGGCAATGACGCTTCCCAGGGCATCTGCGAGAAACGTCCTGAGCAGGTCGTTTTCCTGTTTCAGCCGTTGCTGGTACTGTTCAAATTCGCTACCTGCCGTGCAGACGAAGAAGGCGAACGCCGTAGCGCCGCGTAGTTGACGTGCAATGATAGGGGAGAGCGGAAGCAGAATGTCTTCCGTTGCCTCCGACGGTGTCGAAGGCGTAGGGTGAACCCGCAGGGTGGGAGTGGGATGAATGGTTAACGTGCCCTCGCAAACCGTGTAGCAATAGCACGGACGAATCCATGTCGCGACCTCATCGACGACGGCCTGCAACTCGCTGCGCACACCCTCGTCGGGTGTACTTCCGCCATAGCCCATTTGCTGATAAAGGTCAGTTTGGGTAATTGCTAATTCATTGAAGGTCAACTCTTTAGTTTGCATAAGCTGTTGTTCTGACTTCTCCTCGACAACATAACACCTTGTGCCATCATCGCTGTTTGTTGGCAGCTTCCACCGCGTTGAAGAAAGCATCTATCTGGCAGAACGGCGTGTGGGGTGGCGTGTCGCATCCGCTTGAAATCACAAAGTTCGGATATGGTCGCATCTCAGCCATCAGTTGTCCTACAGCTTTGGCCATTTGTTCCGGTGTGCCGTCTTTGAACAACGTCACCGGATCGAGGTTGCCCATGGCGAGCGCCTCTTCGGGCACCTCCCTGATGACGTCGGCCATGCGACATTTGTTGCCGAAGTGGAATGCCGCCGCCTGAGTGCTGACCATCGCCCGTGTGCAGTGGCCTGTGTTGCCGCAGTTGTGCAAAACCACGATGAAATCGTCGTTTTGTACCTTTTCCACAATGCTTCTGACGTAGGCCGAAGAGAATGTTTCGCAGTCATCGTTCGACAGCAGTCCCGCCGCTGGTTCCGCCATCACGACGCCGTTGGCCCCCGTCTCGCGAATCGCCAAGCAGTATTTCGCGATGAACTCCGTGCATTTCTCCAGCAGCAGGTGCGCCGCCTTCGGGTTTTCATAGATGAGCACCATGATGTCCGACATGTCGAACAACCTTCCCGCAAGTGAGAACGGCCCGATGCATCCGCCGAAAAGAGGGCGGTCGATATCCTGTGCCGCCAGTAGGCACGCCTTCAGATACTGCGGCACGCGAGCCGTAGCGAGTCCCGGCACTCTCAGCGCCTCAATGTCCTCTGCCGACTCCAGCAGTCTGCCACTGACAGCCGGTACGGCCTCGTCGCTCATCGCGATGGTGGCGCCAAAGGCCTCCGCCTCTACCGTCAGGTCCATGATGGTAGTTGCCGCCGCCGTTTTGTAGCGCTGGCAGATGGCGCGCACCGCCTCGGCGTGTATGCGGCCGTTGGTCACCGCCTCTCTCACCGTGCCGCCGTTCAGCTCTATTCCCGGATGCGTCATGATGGGAATAGCAGCCACGCGGCTGTCAGCCCTCAGTGCTGCCATCCACTGTTTCATGTTCTGCTTCATACAGCCCTTTCTCTTCTGTTTCTTTTTTCTTGAAAGACCCATTTGCTGCTTTTTTGTACCCATCGAAGGGCGTGGAGAATGGGGAAGGGTATAATGAAGGAGTTCAGGAGTTGCATATAAGGAGTTCAGGAGTTCTCTGCAAGCAGAGCGAACAAGTTCGAGCGCAGAGAACTCCTGAACTCCCGAACTCCTGAACTCCTGAATGACCATCCTTGGTCAGAAAGAACGCGAAAACGGGACGGCGAAAGTTACAAATCGCGCGTGCGTGCGTCCTTAATAAAAACACATACGCGATGAGAAAAAGAAAGATGATGAGCCTGCTGCTGTCAACCCTTTGTGGCGCAGTGTGGGCGCAAAGCGACGTTGAGACCCGCGTGCAATACCTCAGTGGGCATGGTTGCGACGACACTGTTGAGTGGCAGTTTAAGTGCACCGACGGGCGCAAGGCAGGAGAATGGACGACCATTGGCGTTCCCTCGTGCTGGGAACTGCAGGGCTTCGGCACCTATCAGTATGGCATGCGCTTCTACGGAAAAGCCACTCCCGAGGGCATTGCCGACGAGCAAGGCCTGTATAAATACGAGTTTACCCTGCCGCAATCGTGGCAAGGCCGTCAGATTCTTCTCACCTTCGAGGCCGTCATGACGGACGCCGAGGTGACCATCAACGGCAGAAAGGCCGGCCGCGGACTGCATCAAGGCGGCTTCACGCGGTTTCAGTTCGACGTCAGCGACCGCATCTTCTTTGGTCCGAAGAAGAAAAACCGCCTCGAGGTGACGGTGAAGAAGGAGAGCGCCAACAGTCAGGTGAACATGGCCGAGCGCCGCGCCGACTACTGGAACTTCGGAGGCATCTGGCGCCCCGTCTACATCGTGGCCAAACCCGTGCAGAACATCCAGCGCGTGGCCATTGACGCCCGCGCCGACGGACAGTTCAAGGCCGACGTCTACCTGAACCGCGCCCTCCCGCAAGGCTCTGTCAGCGTCGACATCGTCGATTCCCAGAACAAACGCCTTGCCTCGAAGACCTTTGACCACAAGGGCGGCGACCTGATGCGCGTAGACTTCTCCGCCGGAAAGCCCCGTCTGTGGACCGCCGAAACCCCGCACCTCTATACCGCCGTGTTCACCCTCAAAGACGCGCAGGGCAAGACCCTTCATGTGGAGCGCCAGCGCTTCGGTTTCCGCACCATCGAATACCGCCACCGCTATGCCGGCGATGCCGACGACGGTCTCTTTGTCAACGGAAAGAAAGTCATCATCAAGGGCGTCAACCGCCACAGTTTCCGACCCGAGACCGGCCGAACCCTCAGCAAGGCCAAGAACATCGAGGACGTGGAGCTCATCAAGTCGATGAACATGAACGCCGTGCGCCTCAGCCACTATCCCGCCGATCCCGAGTTTCTCGATGCCTGCGACTCGCTGGGCCTCTACGTGGAGTGCGAACTGCCCGGCTGGCATTGGGCCCATGAGACCATCAACGGCGCGCAGCTCGTGGAGGAAATGGTCACCCGCGACGTCAACCATCCGTCCATTCTCTTCTGGAGCAACGGCAATGAGGGCGGCTTCAACTACGACCTGGAACCCTTCTTCGCGAAGTTCGACCCGCAGCAGCGCGTCGTCCTCTATCCCTGGGCCAACCGCAACGGCTTCGAGACCAAGCACTATCGGTCGTGGGGAGAAACCGCCGAGTACATGCGTCAGAAGGAGATATTCATGCCCACCGAGTTCCTTCACGGACTCTACGACGGCGGTCATGGAGCCGGACTGAAAGACTATTGGGAGCTGATGATGTCGAATCCGCGCTGTGCCGGTGGCTTCCTGTGGGACCTGATGGACCAAGGCGTGGTGCGAACCGACTGGGAGCCCACCCCCAACCCCTCCCGAAAGGAGAGGAGCCCTGAGAATGCTATTGTGGACTGCATGGGCAACTTCGGTGCCGACGGTATCGTAGGTCCTCACATGGAGAAGGAAGGTTCGTTCTATACAATTAAAGAGATATGGAGTCCCGTGGAGCTCAATATTCGCGACGACCAGATAGAGTTGTGCAACCACTACGATTTCACCAACCTCAGCGACTGCCGCTTCAGCTACCGTTTGCTTGACATGCCCGCAATGGGCGACAACAAGGTGAGCGTTGTGGGTCAGGGAACGCTGCGTGTTCCCAGTGTTGAGCCGGGCAAGACCGCCACCCTCAGCCTGCCGGAAAGCCTTGCCGAAGTGGTGGAAATCAGCGCCACCGACCCCCATGGGCGCGACATCTTCACCTGGAGTTTCCCCAATCCGCAGGTGGATATCGTCGATTCCATCGGCGCATACCAAGAGCCGGGCCACACCGAGAACGAAGCACAGCTGACCGTTATGTCGCAGGGCAAGACCTACGTCTTCTCGAAACAGGACGGCCGTCTTACCCAAGTGAAGACCGCCCGCGGTCAGCTCTCGCTGCAAGGTCCGCGATTGGTGGCTGCCAAGCGCGCCGACCGCTCGCAGGACGGTTTCTATAACCACGACGACAAACAGGCGTTCGACAAGAAGACACAGTACACAGAATATGCCGACCAAGGCCAGTTCGACCACTTTGAATGGCAGTACGGCGAGCTCATCGCCCACTATCGCCACGGCAGTATTGACCAGGTGGCATGGACGTTCTGGCCCGACGGACGCGTCAGTGTGTCGGTCAGCTACGCCTTCAATGGTGTTGTCGACCTGCTGGGCATCAGTTTCGACTACCCCGAGCAGCAGGTGCGCTCCAAGCAATGGGTAGGCCGCGGGCCCTATCGCGTCTGGCAGAACCGACTGGAAGGTCCGCAGTATGGCTATTGGACGACAGACTACAACGACCCCATTCCCGGAGAGTCGTGGGAATATCCAGAGTTCAAGGGCTATTTCTCGGAGGTTTCGTGGATGCAACTGCAGACCACCGAAGGTCGCATTGGCATCACCGACATCGACGAGCATCACTATGTGGGCATCTATCAGCCGCGCGACGGTCGCGACCACATCCTTTTCGACCTGCCACAGACCGGCATCAGCATCCTCAAGGCGATACCTGCCGTGCGCAACAAGGTGAACACCACTGACCTGAACGGTCCCTCTGCGCAGCCCTATTGGTCGAAAGGCCGTGACATGATTGGTGCAACGTTCGTTTTTGATTAACCCTTTTCCGCCCTGAACATGAAGAAACTGACTGTCCTTTTCCTGCTCCTTGCCTCTGTTGTCTGCCACGCTCAGTCCTTGAAGCAAGCCGACGAGCTGAGTCGTCCATGGACCTTTTGGTACTGGATGTATGGAGCTGTGTCGGCCGAAGGTATACGTGCCGACCTGCAGGCCATGAAAGATGCCGGACTGGGCGGGTGCTATCTCATGCCCATTCGCGGCGTTCAGGAGCGGCCCGAGTACAATGGTGAGGCGCAGCAGCTGTCGCCCCGCTTCTGGCAGATGGTCGACCTCGCCCTGCAGCAGGCCGACTCTCTCGGCCTGCAGATGGGCATCCACATCTGCGACGGCTTCGCTCTTGCCGGCGGACCTTGGATCAAGCCCGAGGAGTCGATGCAGCGCGTGGTGTGGAGCGACACCATCGTCACGGTGCCGAAGGGTTGCCCACAGACCTTCCCTCTGCCAAGCATCCAGGGCTTCGAGGGCTATTTTGCCGACATCGCCTCCTTTGCCGTGCACGCCGAAGCGCCCCTTCCCGAGCCCGAAGTGTCGGGAACCATCCAGCGCGATGACAACGGCACGTTCCGAAGCAAAGAAGCCGGCTACATCATGTATTCGTTTGCGGAGCCCCAGACCGTCCGCAGTCTTCAGGTAGAGCCCAGTGGCAACAACGTGCAGTCGCAGCGACTGCTTATTGAGGCCAGCGACGACGGGCTTGTCTTCCGTCCTGTGCGCCAGCTCGTTCCGCCGCGACAAGGCTGGCAGAACACCGATTTCAACTACACATTCTCCCTTCCCACTACCACGGCGCGCCATTTCCGCTTCAGCTGGACGCCCGAAGGCACCGAGCCCGGCAGCGAGGACCTCGACGCCGCCAAGTGGGCGCCGACACTGAAGATAAAGAACCTGCGCCTCTCATCCGACGCCTGCATCGACCTGTATGAGGGAAAGAGCGGCGCCGTGTGGCGCATTTCCGCTGATGAAAACGAAGATTTTGACATTTCCGATAGTTTGGAAAAGCCTATTCCCTTTGAGCCTGGAGTCACCCAGCTTCCTGCGGGTCGCTGGCGTATCCTGCGTTTTGCCCACACCGCCACAGGACATACCAACGCCACCGCTGGCGGAGCCCGTGGCCTGGAGTGCGACAAATACTCTGCCGAGGCCGTCAACAAACAGATAGACCATTGGTTCGGAGAGTTCATGAAACGGCCACACCACGACGTTATCCGCTACATGCACGTCGACTCATGGGAGTGCGGCAGTCAGAACTGGTCGACGCATTTCGCCGACGAGTTCCTTCGCCGTCGCGGTTACGATCTGCTGCCTTATCTGCCTGTCTATGCAGGCATTCCCATGGAAGGCGGTGAACAGGTGCTCCGCGACATACGCCTCACCATCGACGAACTGCTCCACGACGTCTTCTTCCAGACCGTCAAGTCCCGCGCCGAGCGCTACGGCGTGCAACTCTCGGCAGAAAGCGTGGCCCCCACGATGGTTGCCGACGGCATGACCCACTACAAATATGTCGACCTGCCGATGGGAGAATTCTGGCTCAACAGTCCCACCCATGACAAGCCCAACGACATGCTCGATGCCATCAGTGCGGCGCATGTCTACGGCAAGAACGTCGTCCAGGCCGAGGGATTCACCGAGGTGCGCGGCGTCTGGAACGAGACGCCCGCCATGATCAAGCCACTCCTCGACCGCAATCTTGCCCTCGGCATGAACCGATTGTTCTTCCATGTGTTCACCCATAACCCGTGGACCGACCGCCGTCCTGGCATGACGCTCGACGGCATCGGCCTTTTCTTCCAGCGCGACCAGACGTGGATGCCCGAGGCCAGCGCCCTCGTCGACTACGTCACCCGCTGTCAGTACTGGCTGCAAAAAGGCACTCCCGTGGCCGATATCGCTGTGTTTACCGGCGAAGAGATGCCCCGTCGCGCCTTCACTCCCGACCGTTTGGTGCCCCTGCTCCCCGGTTTATTCGGCCCCGAGCGCGTGGCTGCCGAGCGCAAACGACTGGAGAACCGCGGCCAGCCTATGGAAGAGAGTCCCGTAGGCGTAAACCACAGCGCCGGCATTCTGGACCTCAAGGACTGGGTGAACCCCATGCACGGCTACCAATATGATTCCATGAACCGCGACGCCCTGCTCCAATGGAGCGACGACTATCCCTACCGCGCCCTCGTCATCCCTCCTGTTGACAGCCTCTCTCCAGAGGTCTCGCGCCAGATAGACGCCCTTCGCAGCCATGGCATCGCCATCATCGACCGTCCCTACACGCAGTCCGACCTTACGCCGCTCGGCATCGACCCCGATGTCATCCTGCCCCCCGGCATCGCCTATACGCACCGCAGTCGGGGCGAGTTCGGCGAAATCTATTTTCTTTCCAACCAGACCGACCGCGAGCAATCGTTCACGGCCTCTTTCCGTAGCGGCCTCTATAGCGATGTCGTTCTCTATCATCCCCTTACCGCAACATTTTCTCACCCCGCCCAGGCAACGGTCAACCAGCCGCGCACCGACGTCTCTGTGTCGCTGGCGCCCCACGGCTCCGTCTTCGTCTTCCTGAGTTCGGCCGTCAGCTACATCGGCCTGCAGCCCTTCCGTAGCTTCACCGCGACACCCCTTCAAACAGCCCCGTGGCAGCTCACCTTCACCGACAACGGCCTGCACCTGCAAACCGACAGCCTCATTGACTGGAGCCGGCATCCCGACGACAGCATCCGCTACTACAGCGGCCATGTGACCTACACCACCACTTTCCAGCATCGCGGCAAGCCCCGTGGCACCGTCCGCCTCTCGCTCGGACGAGTCTGCGACGTTGCCCATGTGTATGTCAACGGCAAGGACTGCGGCATCGTCTGGACAGACCCCTATGAAGTGGACATCACCCCAGCACTTCGGCGCGGCAAGAACACGTTGAAAGTGGTCGTGGTCAACACCTGGGCCAATGCCCTTTTAGGCGCTGAGCAGGGCAAGTCGCCCTTCGGCGGCATCTGGACCAACGCCCGTTACCGCATGAAGGAACAGACGCTGCTGCCTGCCGGACTGCTCGGCCCGCTCCAGCTGAAGACATCCATCGAACAGAAATGACAATAGAAAACAACCACGAATATGAAACAGAAACCCTTTGACACCCTTCAGCGCCCGCTGCGCTGTCTCCTGCCCGTCGTCCTCATGACCCTGTTGCCGTTCACCGCTGGCGCCGAAATCCGCCTGCCCCAGTTCTTCAGCTCGGGCATGGTGCTGCAACAGCAGACCGAAGTGCGCCTCTGGGGCTGGGCCGATCAGCTGGGCGAGGGCACCGCAGGCAAGAACATCAGCGTGACAACCTCGTGGAACAACCGCACCTACAAGGCCCGCACCGATGCCGACGGACGCTTTGAAGTCAGCGTGCAGACGCCTTCTGCGGGCGGTCCCTACACCATAACTTACAGCGATGGTAAGCCGCTCCGCCTCGACAATATCCTCATCGGCGAGGTGTGGATTTGCAGCGGACAGTCGAACATGGAGATGCAGATGAAGGGCTTCAAGGGCCAGCCTGTGGAGGGCGCCGCAGAGGAACTGCTGCAGTGCAACGACACCCAGCTGCGCCTGTTCTACGGCAAGCGCAAGGCCTCGCTGACACCCTTGGCCGACCTTGCCGGAACCTGGCAGGAGGCCAGTGCCCCTTCAGTGCGCGAATTCTCGGCCACGGCCTATTACTTCGGCCGCGCCCTGCGCCGCTCATTGGGCGTACCCGTGGGACTCATCTGTACGGCATTCGGCGGCTCTGCCTGCGAGGCTTGGATGAAAGCCGACTGGCTTCGCGCCTTCCCGAGGGTGACGCTGCCCTGGACCGAAGACGATGTGAAGAAGCTCAACCAGCGCTGTCCCACCGCCCTCTTCAACGGACAGCTCTCGCCCATCATTGGCTTTGGCATGCGTGGAGTCATCTGGTACCAGGGCGAAGACAACGTGCCGCGCTACGACTACTATGCTCCGCTCTTCGCCCGTATGATAGAAGGCTGGCGCGAGGAGTGGAAACAGGGCGCCTTCCCCTTCTACTATTGCCAGATAGCCCCCTACGATTACACGCTCATCGACTGGGACGTGAACAGCGCCCTGCTGCGCGAACAGCAGGCAAGGGTGGAGCAGACCGTGGACAACTGCCGCATGGCCGTCCTCATGGACTCCGGACTTGAGTACGGCATTCATCCGCGCAAGAAACGGCAGGCCGGCGAACGTCTCGCCCTGTTGGCGCTCAGCAACACCTACGGCGTGAAGGGCTTGCCCGACTTCGCCGCCTACAACGGTCAGGTGGAGTTCCACGGTGACACCGCCGTGGTGGCCTTCGACCGCAGCAAGGAGTGGGTTTACTTCGAGAACGGGCCCCACAGTCAGAACTTCGAGGTGGCCGGCGAGGACCGCGTGTTCCATCCCGCTGAGACCTGGATTGAGCGCAACCGCGTCTACGTCAGGTCGAAGGAGGTGGAGAAACCCGTCGCCGTGCGCTATGCTTTCCGCAACTGGGCCGTGGGCGACTTGATGTGCGACGGACTGCCCGTCAGCAGTTTCCGCACCGACGACTGGTAAGTTCGCAAGAAATAATCGAGATTTTTCTCCGGAAAATTGACGATTGGGTCTGACGATATCATCAAACAACGAGCAATGAAACAACGTTTTATCCTTCTGCTTTTCACTTTTCTCGCCATTTCATCGGCATTTTCTGCTGTCCGGCGCGGCCGTTCGTCGACCGACTATGTGCCGGAACCACTCGTGTGGAACAGTCAGAGCGACAACAGCAGTGCGTCAATGCCGTGCGGTGGCTGCGACGTCGGCATGAACGTATGGGTGGAGAATGGCGATGTGCTCTTCTACGTTTCGCAGAGCGGATGGTTCGACGAGAACAACACACTGCTGAAGGCCGGCCGCTGGCGCCTGCACTTCGAAACGTCGCCGTTCAACGGTTCTGACTTCCGACAGACACTTTCGCTCGACGAAGGCTGCATCACCGTAGAAGGCGGCGGTGTCAGCGTTCGTCTATGGGTGGACGTCGAGCAGCCCGTCGTGTTTGTAGCGTTGTCAACGCGACAATCGGGACAGGTTATGCTCAGTTACGAGAACTGGCGTTATCGCGACCGACCGCTAACGAAGGCCGAATGCCAGCAGAGCAGCTACAAATGGGTGTTACCCGAAGGTACGGTGACGCGTGCCGACAGCATCGTGGCCCATGAAAACGAGCTTAGCTTCTTCCATCACAACCGTCAACAGACAGTTTTCGACTTCACACTCCAACGCGAAAACCTTCAAACCGTTGCCTCACATATTGACAACCCGCTTGCCGGACTTCTCATGGGAGGCAAGATGTACGCTCCCGGCTTCCGTTTCACAGGAACAACCGACGGAACCTATGCAGGAACAGACTATCGCGCTTGGAATTATGTAGCTGAGAACAGCAGAAACTGCGGCTTGATGATAGACTTGCGTTACCTGCGCCACGAGCAATACCAGTTAACAGCTGTTGACGGTTGCGGCACAATTGGGCCGTTTGTGTTCCAAGATGTCAACATGGCTAAGTCAGCACGACTTTGCCGACAGTGGTGGCACAGCTACTGGCAGCGCAGTTGGATTCAGACCGACAGCAACGACCCTGCACTTCTTTCCGTCTTGCGCAACTACGAGCTGATGCGGTTCATGATGGGTTGTAACGCCCGTGGACGCTGGCCTATGAAGTTCAATGGCGGACTGTTCACCTTCGACCCCGTTTTCGCCGATGAAACCGCCGCTTTTACGCCCGATTATCGCAAGTGGGGAGGCGGCACCATGACGGCACAGAACCAGCGGCTCCTCTACTGGCCGTTGCTGAAAAGCGGTGACACCGACCTCATGGCGGCGCAGCTCGATACCTATCTTAGAATGCTGCCCACGGCAGAACTGTGGACGCAGCACCACTGGGGCCATCGCGGCGCTTGCTTTTCCGAGCAGATAGAAAACTCAGGTCTGCCCAACCCAGCTGAGTATGGCAAGCACAAAGACGGCGACGACTGGGGCGTGGAGCGCAATGCTTGGCTCGAATACGAATGGGACACGGCGCTTGAGTTCTGCATGATGGCCCTGCTGGCTCATGAATACGGCGGCCTCGACATCCGCAAATATGAGCCGATGATTGAAAGCTGCCTCCGCTTCTTCGACGAACACTACCAGCTGTTGGCACGCCAGCGCGGCGCCAAGGCGCTCGATGCCGACGGCCACCTCATCATCTACCCCGGCTCAGGCTGCGAAACCTACAAGCAAGCCTACAATCCTTCGAGCACCATCGCCGCCCTCCGCACCGTTGCCACCGCCTATCGCCGCTATCTCTCCCGCGGCTTGTCGTACGCTGAGGCACCGCCTCAGCCCACTGCCGCCACCTACCCCGACAGCCTGTTGCAGCGCCTGCCCCCCATCCCGTTGCGCGTCGTGCAGGGCGACACCTGCATTGCCCCCGCCGTGGTGTGGAGCCGCATCCAGAACGTAGAGACGCCCCAGCTCTATCCCGTTTTCCCCTGGCGCGTCTACGGCTGCGGTCGTCCCGACCTCCACATAGCGCGCAACACCTACCTGAAAGACCCCCACGCCCTGGAAATGCGCAGCACCAAGGGCTGGAAACAAGACAATATCTGGGCCGCCTGCCTTGGACTCACCGACGAGGCCCGGCGGCTGAACGCAGAGAAGCTGTCCCCGGGACCCTACCGTTTCACCGCCTTCTGGGACCCAGGTTTCGACTGGGCGCCCGACTTAAACCGCGGTGGCGCGGCCATGATTGGCCTGCAGGAGATGCTCTTGCAGGAGACGCCCGACGGCGAGCTGCTGCTCTTCCCCGCCTGGCCCCGTGAGTGGAACGTCCGGTTCCGCCTGCATGCCACCGGCGGACGGACAGTGGAGGCCGCCATCGTTGACGGAATAATAACAGAAAAGAAAACACTGCCATGAGAAACTTGTCACTTATCACTT
>JAFWQE010000159.1 GCA_017509155.1 Prevotella sp. | reverse complement strand
CTTCAGTTCATGGATGCGCTCGGGGTGGCTGACGAGCTGCTCCAGCTGTTCACGGACACTCTCGTAGGTAGGCTCGACATTGATGATGGGCTTCAGCTGCGTCTCGTTCAGGATCTCGTAGTTTTCGGGTTCGCCACCGCCTATGCAGATGATGCCTCGGCCCATGGCCTCCAGGGGGTTCATGGACGGAGTGTAGCTGTAGAGCTGGTCGAGGATGGCATCGCTGCCGTTCATCATCTCGACATACTCGTTGAAGGGGACGCTCTCGGCAATTCGCAACTCGACCTTGCCGGGATAGCGGCTGACAACGTCCTGTGCGGCCTTGAGCATGATGTCGGTGCCTTTGTATTCGGAGCGCGAGCGGTTGATGCCGATGAAGAGCCGTAGGGGTTCGCCCTGTGCCTTGGGTGCCGGCTCAGGCACATTGCCTAACTCGATGGGGTAGGGAATGAAGACGGTTTTCTCGGGGAAGTTGGGCTTGTAGCACACCCAGTTCTCGTAGAGTCCTGCCACGATACCATCGCATTCGGCAGCGATGAGTTTGTTGAGCCGCTCCTTGGCCGTGCCCATCCAGTCGTTGCGCTGGACGATGGCATCGGTATTGGTGCGCAGCTCGTCGCCAATGTTGAAGTCGCTGTAGCGCAGGGGCTTCTTCAGGCAACATTCCGACACCCAGTAGTAGTCCATGCCGAAGGCGCCGAGCACCACCTTCTTGTTGTAGCGACGCAGATAGCGGTAGACGGGGAAGACGAGCGAGGCTTTCAGTTCGAGGAACAACGGGTTGATGAGCTGCACCACATCGTAGCCGCGTAGGCGTGGGAGCACCTTCAGCAGGCGCAGGCAATAGCAGATGCCTCCCCATTTCGTGTACTTGCGGCTGAGGTCGATGTCGCGCGGGTAGTCTTTCCAGAAGTCGCCGTTGGAAGCCACCGTCACCTCGTGCCCCAATGCCCGCAAGCCCTTGGCCAGCGTCGCATGCACATTGCTGTATTCTCCAAGCAGAAGTATCTTCACCTTAGTCTATGGAACAAAATGATGAGTAAAAAAACGTTGAAAGTCGGCTGACAGGTGAGCCCTCAGCGGATGACGGTTTGCAGGAACTTGCGCCCTGCACCGGAGTTGGTCATCATGCGGAACAGCGAGTATTTCTTCGTGTAGCCCTTGTCGGGCAGGGGGAACAATCCCTTGGCACGGAGCCTTTCGATGGTCTCGTCGAGCATGTTGTTGCCGTGGCCAATCTTCATGACCTGGTAGAGGTAGTCCATGGTGAGCTGGGCAATGCGCCGGCTCAGGGCCACGCGCTCGAACTCGGGCAGCTTGGAGGCGATGTCCTGCAGCTTGAACAGGATGCGCTCAGTGTCAGCCAGCCGCTGGGCATGGTGCTGCGTCTCGTTCTCGTGCGTCAGCGAATCCTCACGCTGGCGATAGAAGTAGGCTTGGGCATCGGTGGATATCAGACGTTCGGTGCGCAAGAGCAGCAGGGGGGTGAACTCCTCGTCCTCGTGGAGCAGGCCGGGCGTGAACTGCAGGGTGGAGAGCGTCATGCGGCTGAATATGTAGCCGCAGGCCGATGCCCGCAAGTTGTTGTTGTGCATGTAGGCAGCACCGCTCACGGTCTCTTCGGCATTGACAGTGGAGGTCGATGACTTGTCCTTCGTGGTAAGGTGGAACAGCAGCATGTCGGGTTGCTGGTCCTTCAGGATGGCGAGACACATGTCGTAGGCATCTTTCAGCAATCGGTCGTCGCCATCGACGAACTGCATATAGCGACCTGTTGAGATGCGCATGCCATTGTTACGTGCCACGCTGAGGCCTTCGTTCTTCTGCCTGATGTAGACGATCTCGGTTCGAAGGTCGCCCAGGCTGTCAATGGGAGAAGTCTGGCTGCCGTCGTCGACGACAATGATTTCCCGCTCGTCGGGCCTCAAGTTGAGTGCCACGATGCTCTCGATGCACTCCTTCAGCAGTTCGACCGGCATGTTGTAGCTAGTGACGATGAAACTGATCAACGGCCGTTTGCAACCGCCTTGTGAATAACTTTGTTGATCATGCATAAGTTGCTGATACCTATTAAGTTTTGTAATTTCATTTTAAGTGTTGCTTTCGACTTCTCGCTAGGTGCACAGACCTGACTGAAGGGCGGTAGCTGGGGCACTCGTCCCGTGAGTGCATAGACGTCGAGAGCCACATTGAGCACTCGGGCGTAGTAGTGGGCAGTGGCTCCTGCCAGCGGGTTGTCGGCCTTGGCATTGAGCACTTGCAGATGGGCCTGAAGCAGGTCGTCGAGATCCTGCCCGCTGGCTTGGACCGTGATGCCCTCGGTATTGTAGCAGTAGTAATAGTAGCCCATGCTCGTCGTGGCCACCATCTGACAGCGACTGAGCAGCTTGGGCAGCGTGTGGGCATCCTCGAACTTCCTGCCTACGGGGAAGGCTACCTCGTCAAACAGTTCGCGGCGGTAGATTTTGTTGCATGCATAGGAATGTTCGTAGGCACGTGCCTCGTACCAGTACTTCCTCATGTCGCTGTATTCGCGGTTGTCGAGCCGCAGTACGTTCATGTGCTTAGGCCTGCCGAAGTGCTCGTAGACGGAGTATTCCAGGATGTCGTAGTCGTGGTGGATGGCCAGGAGGTCCATCAGGGGTTTCAGGGTGTTGTCGGCAATGTAGTCGTCGCTGTCGATGAACGTGACGTATTCGCCCTTAGCCTTCTTGATGCCCGCATTCCGGGCGTCGCTCAGGCCTCCGTTCTTCTTGTGGACCACCTGTATGCGGCGGTCGCGCTGCATGAGTTGGTCGCACAGGGCAGGGCACCCGTCAGGTGAGCCGTCGTCGACCAGAATCAGCTGGTAGTCGCGGAATTGCTGCTTCAGAACGCTCTCGACACATCGTTCAAGAGTCTGTTCTGTCTTATATACGGGAATAATGATTGTTAGTTTCATGCAACTGCAAAGTTAATAATAAATGTGGAGTTGGCCGCAAGTTTTTGAAAGATTAACAAAAAATGGGGTGGGGCGTGTCTGCTTTTTCGTGGCGTTGCCGTGCAATAAATACGGTAAAACGACGTTATAAGAGTGACACAATTATGGAAGAGAAAGACGACAGATATTCGAATATACTGAAATATACGGGTATCTTTGGCGGTGTCCAGGGAATTAACATTCTGGTCGGAGTGGTGCGCACGAAACTGGTGACGTGGCTGCTCGGACCAGAAGGCTATGGCCTTGTGGCTTTGTTCAACTCAACGACCAAGCTGGTGGGCGAATCGACAAACCTGGGTTTGGCCATGAGTGCTGTGCACGAAATTTCGGATGCCTATGCAAAAGACGATTCCCAGCGACTGGAGAGTGCCGTGAAGCTGATCCGTTCGTGGAGCATCCTGACGGCCCTGTTCGGCATGCTGGTGTGTGTGCTGGCCAGTCCGCTGCTCAACAGCTATACGTTCAGCTGGGGCGACCATACCCTGCATTTCGTCTTGCTGTCGCCTGTCATCGGCCTGACAGCCATCACTTCGGGCGAGATGGCCGTGCTGAAAGGTACGCGCCAGTTGCGCCATCTTGCGGCCATCAGCATCTATGGCATGGTGGGAACACTTATCGTGAGCGTCCCGCTCTATTGGTTCTGGCGAGAAGCTGCCATCGTTCCCTCGTTGGTGGCCATGGCCTTGGTGCAGATGCTTATCGTCATCGCCTTCTCCTACCGTCTTTTTCCCCTGCGCTTTTCGTTGCGATGGAAGCACCTGTCGGCAGGAAAAGCCATGGTCTGGCTTGGCATCGCCTTCGTCATGGCAGGCATCATGGGCAGCGGTGCCGAGCTGGTGATACGTGCCTACCTGAACAATGTCGACTCGCTGGACACCGTCGGCCTGTACAGCTTTGGCTATGGGCTCACGTTGACGTCGGGCAGCTTGGTCTTTTCGGCCATGGAGACGGAGTATTTTCCACGGCTCTCGGCCATTCAGGGCATCGGCAAGCAACTCAATTCGGCCGTGAACAGTCAAATTGAAGTGAGCATGCTGCTGGTCACGCCTGTGCTTGTGGGCTACATGGTGAGCCTGCCCATCCTGCTGCCGCTGCTGTCAACGGGCAAGTTCTTGCCTGCCCTGGGCATGATGCAAGCCATGGTCGTAGCGCTGTTGTTCCGCGCCATCTGCCTGCCCATCGCCTACCTGTCGTTGGCAAGGGGCGACTCGTGGTCCTACCTGCTGCTCGAAGGAGCCACCGATGTGGTGATGGTGGTGTTCGTCATCCTGGGCTACCGCCATTGGGGACTCACGGGAACGGGTATGGCGCTGACCTTGGCGTAT
>JAFWQE010000158.1 GCA_017509155.1 Prevotella sp. | reverse complement strand
TCTCCTCGGGGCGGGTGGGGTGCCTACGGCTGGGTGGGGAGCGGCTGTCGCCATCTTCAGCGGAAGGAACACCGTAGACACTCCCCTCCCTTGTAGGGGAGGGGCAGGGGGTGGGGTCAGTATCTTAATCATACCAAGATATTTTTTGGTGACAATATAGCAGTTGGCACTTTCGCAACGTCTAAAGAGGAATGAAGATTTGTATACAGTTCCGAATGTGTCTTTCCATCTATGCGCAGCCACTCCCCTCCCATCTTAGGGGAGGGGCGCAGGGGTGGGGTACAACGCTTTCGCAAGCAAGGTCTACGCTCACCCCACCCCTACCCCTCCCCTAAGATGGGAGGGGAGTGGCTGCGCCAGAAAACAGGTAGACGGTTTGCGAGTACAAACGTCGGGCGTATACGATGCCATCCGATGTATCATTGCCTATTTTTTATGGTTACATAGTATTATCTGCAACTACAGAATTCGTGTAACGCCTGAAAATCCTCAAGTTGAGCGAAGGAATTTGGTTTGCCGTGCCGTTCACAGCTGTGCCATCAGCTGCTCAAAGTCGGTTGCAGAGCCTTTTCTTCCTGACAGTTTCTGATACATGCGCCGTCGCATCATGGAGACGGCAGGCTGCGATTTGCTCAGCAGCAGAGCCATGTCGGCAGGGGCAAAGCCGAGCTTCGTCAGGTAGCACACGCGCAATTCCTCGGCCCGCAACGGATGCAGGCGCAGCAGCCGCTGGGTCAGATTGTTGTCGACGGCGTCCACTAGCCTTCTCAGCTCCTCCCAGTCGTCCTCCTTCATGCGGAACTTGTCATTGCCGGCATTGGCACGCATGCGCGCCAGCAGCGGCGAGCGTTCCAGTTCCGCCAAAGCCTCCGAGCGGCGCATTCTTTCTGCCTCCAGTGTCTGAGTTTCCGCTTGCAGCTGTCGGCTCTCCACCTGCAGCCGCTGGGCATCAGCCTCCTCGCCCTGTCGGCGCAGCAGCTCCATCTGCCGTTCCAGGCTCTTTATGCGCTCGCGGTTGGCGGCGGCCTGCTGCTCGTTAAGCTCACTTGCGCGCTGTGCGTCCTGCCTGAGCATACGCTCTTCAGCAAGCACTGCAGCCAGCTCAGCCTCCTTCTTTTCGCGCTGCAGGCGCTCGTAACGACGATAGGCGGCAAAGCACAGCAACGACAGCAGCAACAGTGCACAGCCAATCCATGTCAGGAACGTGTTGCGGCGGGCCATCAGGTTGCGCTCTTCCTTCATCTGCTCGTAGTTGTAGCGGGCCTCGGTGCGACGCAAAGAGGCTATATTCTCCATGATATTCACTGAGTCTTTCAATTGAAGTATTTCATCATAGTACTTCAGAAGCTTATCTTTATCGCCACGCTTTTTCAAAAGCCCAATCAACTCATCCAACACATCAAGCTTAGCGTAAGCAGAGGAAACGGTTGCATACCTTTTTTCATAATAGTATTCAGCTGAATCAAGCCGGTTCTCTGCCTGATGCAAATCACCCCAACAGTAATAATACTCAGGGCTGTGGTCAATATACTTTCTAGCATCGTCATATCTTTCTGTCTGAATGTAGACATCAGCAATCATGCCATCAACATAGAGTTTCCATTCATCCATTCCAGGAAGATTCTCAGTCAACTGATGTGCCTTTTTAAAAAAATAGACAGCACTGTCAGCATTGTTAAGATGGACATAACAGGCGCCCATCCGTGCAGCAGAGAGACTCATCTGCATGGTATCCTTCAATGACAGGGAATACGAATACGCCTTTCGGAAGCTGTCTATCATATCATCGTATCCGTGGGTATCCATGTAAACATCTCCTTTCTGTATCTCAATCCAGCAGAGAAGACGGTTGTCATGAGCTTTAGTTGCCTCAGCCTCAGCCTGCATATAATAATTCAAGGCCTGGCCGTCATCGTTGCGCGAATGGCACGATGAACCAAGATATAATAGCGTCCGGCCATATTTGGTCTTGTCACTATGCTTAGAGTAAAAGTAGCAGAGACTATCCAAAAGTGAAATGTTGTCCAGTTCCAAGCCACGTTTGTCTCTCATCCCTTGCTGCAACAAACGATAATACATCCAGTCCTCTTGATTTACGTCGGGTCGTTCCATATAACGTCCCAACAGGCTGTCGGCCTCATCATATCGTCCGTGCACCATCGCGCTGTCTGCATCCACCAGCAACCGCGGGTATTCATGTCTTGAGTCGCAGGCACTCAGGAAAAGCACGACAGACAATAAGATGAAACATATTATTTGCACTTTCATGGAGTAGCGTTTAAATCGATGCAAAGATACAAATTAGCGATTAAACCACCAAATCTATTTGAGTATTTCCAATATCCTCATTGCAAAACGACCATCAGGCTTAAAACAATCCCACACCTCAATAATTGAAGCTATCAGAACTTACGACACCTGAAATACCGACTTTTAAGATTAACAAACAATTAACAAATTCACAATTCATTCACGGAACGGAGCTGTTAACCTTTTGTTAATCACAAAGCTACGAACAATACTATCAATTCAACTACCTTTGCCGATATAATAACAAGCCATAAGTCAAACTATAAAAAAACAAAAAACATGGAATATGATGAACAGTTGAAACAAACACTACAGAGTACGTACAACTTTAAT
This sequence comes from Prevotella sp., assembly GCA_017509155.1. Classification (GTDB taxonomy): domain Bacteria; phylum Bacteroidota; class Bacteroidia; order Bacteroidales; family Bacteroidaceae; genus Prevotella. The sequence continues at coordinate 12,094 of JAFWQE010000158.1, read as the reverse complement.
TTGTTCGTAAATGTCTTTTATGACACACAGCCAATCAATAACAACTTAAGAGTGAAAGCAGTAGAAGAAGAATATCTTTGCTTAATACAGATGAGGATTCACTGATTATTCAACTCTAATAAAAAGGAATGACAATGAAAAAGATTATCTTTTTGTGCATGATGGCGACAGCGGTGCTGTGCTCATGCAGCTCGGACGACGATGAAGACATGACTCAGAACAGGCCTGAGGGCGACAAAGAGACAATGTATCCGGTGAAGGTTCAAGACATGACGGACGCCGAATTCGCAAGTTTCTTCGTAGGCAAGGTGTGGATAGAAAACGCAGTCTACGACGTCAGTAGCGATGGCACTGTCAGCGACAACGTGATTAAAGAGCTGGCTGGATGGTCGGGCCTGCTGATGAAAGTGAAAGACGGCGTAAGCGCAGAGCTGATGTTCCTGCCCAGCAGCATGCCTCCACGCGAAGAGAACATTCTGAGAAAAACCACGACGTATGCCTACGATGCGAAGAGCCACAAGCTGGCATTTGCCGAAGAGGCTTTCGACAAGCTGCAGAAAGAATACGTCGTGGTGAGTATCAACGATAACGAACTGAGGCTGCTCGGAAAGCCGCTCAAGATGAATAGGGCAAAAGATGTGGCCTACGGCATCTACGTCTACATGGCTGAACAGGAATAACCTTGATGTTCATGGATGAAAAAAGCCCGTGGAAAGTACTCGGCATGCGGGCTGAGAGAAAGACTGAGGAAGTCATATAGTGCCTTCATGGAAGGCCGGTCGCGCCGCAAGATGGGTATCTATTGGCTGCTGGCCACTGTCTTCCTGATGACACCCCTTCCTGTGGCCGCTCTCACGATGTGGCTGATATGGGGTGACGAGATAGACCTCAGCCTACTCATTCTGTTTGAACTGATTTTGATTGCGTTCAGCATCCTGCTCTACTTTGAACTTGCAAATGGCCTGATGTTTGAAGAAGATTGAGAAAAAGCGTCCCTCTTATCGGCACGACTCGGCGGCATGATAAGAGGGACGCTTTGCGGGGGTTAGAAGAAATAGGCGGCGGAGAGCTGCCAGCCTTTGGACTTGCTGTGGGCGTGGAACACCTTTTCGGTGGCATCGCTCCAGTCGAAATCGCAGGTCTTACTGATAGGGATGTTGTAGGAAACGCCTATTTGCAGATGGTTGATGATAAAACCTCCGCCGACGTTGAAACTCAGGGCGGTGTCGTTGAGCTGCCAGTTCACCTCGCCGAGGGTGTTGTCGGTGAAGGAGAAGACATCGTCGTCGAGGGCGAAGCTGAACTGCGGTCCGGCGGCAAGGAAGGCGCAGGCGGTCTCGCTGAAGCCCACGGTGTAGCGCACATTTAACGGTACATCGAGCGTTTTCTGGTCGATGCTCTCGCCGTTTATCTTCACTGTCCGGTAGTCATAGAGACCACATATCTCGGCACCGAGGCCAATGACGGGAAGGCCAAAGGTGAGCGTAGGTCCGACGAAGAAGCCCGCGCGGTTGTCTTTCTTGAAGTCGTCGCCGCTGAACGAGAACTCGTTGATGTTGATGCCGCCCTTGATGCCAAAGCGCACCTTGGTGTTCTGCGCATGCGCCCCTGTGGGGCTAAATGATAAATGACAAATGATAAATGATAAAGCCACCACCCAACGTGGCAGACTGATAAGCCTTGTAGTCGAACAATTGTTGAAAAACGACGAAACTGCCGACGACTTTATGTTTCTTCCTTCTTTCATTTTACTATTCATTTAGACTTTATCATTTGTCATTTATCATTTAGGCGCGCAGCGCCGCTCTGATTCTGTATTTTAGACTTTATCATTTATCATTTGTCATTTAGGCGCGCAGCGCCGCTTAGTGTCTCTGCCGGCGCACGCTCATGCGAGAGGAAGAGGACGACGAGGCCTTGGGCGCAGTGGAGCGCGAGCGTTTTGCCCTTGCCTTGGGCTCCACAGCGACGGGTGCCTCATCGGCCGATGTGGCATTGTCCACCTGCGAACTGCCACGGCGCGTGCGGCGCGACGACTTCTTGGCCTTCGGCTGCTTCTGTGCCGACAGCTTGGCAATGCTGTCGAGCGAGTCCTTGCGCGCCTGGTCGCCGAAGATGTTCTTCTCGAAGGCTGCCAGTTCCTGCTCAATGCGCTGCTGCTCGGCGGTCAGGGCCGAGTCGGTCTCGCAATACTGCGCCAGCGTCTTGCCGAGCATGTTGGTGGTCTTGTAGATGGTGCCGCGGTAGTGGTTCTTGGTGAAGAAGTCGTCGAGACTCATGGTTGCGGCGTTGTTCACGTCGCTGGTCATGATGGTCTGCTTGGAGAGGAACGGAGCCAGGTCGTCGTAGAGCACCCAGAAGAGCGGGTACTTGGTGGCGCCGTCGCCGAAGTCGTCCTCACGGCTCATGATGGGGCAGAGGGCGATGACCTTCGTGTGGAAGGTGGAGTTGGCCTGGTCGTAGTAGGCGCTCTCCTTGATGTAGTAGCCTTTCACCTCGCGCGACGGGATGTCGCTGTTGTCGAGGCGCACGCGACCATTCACACGCTCATAGTAGATGTGATAGTTGTCGAGGAACTGCAGGGGCTTGATGCGCGCCGAGTCGTTGAACACCTCCTGTCCGTCGATGCGATACTCATAGGCGGGAATGCCGCCGTTCTTGGGTCCGCGCATCATCAGCTTGAACATGTAGGTGAAGAGGTTCATCTCCGTGCCTACGGGCTCTGCGGGATAGTAGAGTCCTGCATTGTGCTTGTCGTTGAGGTCGAGCTCGCGATAGATATCACGGCGCCACACCACGTCCTCGTCCATCTGCGCCTGCACAGGGAAGGAGATGCGGGCACGCGTGGTCATGTTGTCGGCATTCGACTTCTGCTGTTGCCTCTGCTGCTCGGCGCGTCGTGACTGCGGCTGGGCATTCACCCCGATGGGACTGAATGCGAACTGGCAAATGATGAATGACAAAGCCACCATCCATCGTAGCTCGCTATGACGATTCCTTGCTTTCATATTTCTCATCTTCATGCTTTATTCTTTGTTCTTTATTCTTTATTCGTTAGGCACGCTGTGCCGCACGTCTTAATTCACGATGATCTCCATGGCACCGGGCAAAGTGCGGGCTATGCCGTCGGGACCTATGGCCTGCACGTGGGTGATGTAGAAACGGCGGTTGCGCGAGAGCTTGCGGAAGGCGTCCTTCTGTCGCTCGGAGAACTGCGCGCCGTTGGAAGCCATCGGCACGGCATTACCCATGTTGTCGTAGAAGACTGCCTCGAAGCCCGTGACACGGAACTCGATGTCGAGCAGTCCGTCGTCGATGGCCGCGCGCAAGTTGTTCAGGCCCATGAGCGAACCCTTGGCCATTTTACCGCCACGGAAGCGGTTGTCGCCGACCAGGATGTAGGGCGTTGGGTCGGGCAGCTTGCGCACCTTGAACGTCACCTGCGCCATCTGGCGGCTCTGACCGCCCTGGTTGGCCGACACGGTGAACACCACATCCTTGCCGACAGCTGAGGGCGTTGCGATGTAGTGACCGTCGCCTTTGGCCGTCAGACTTCCTCCCGACATGCTGACCGAAACGGCATTCTGGGGCACGCCCGGCACACTGACGCTCATCGGGTTCTGATAGCCTGCATAGAGCACATTCATCAGGTCGGCAGCCACGGTTGCTCCGCTGGGCGACGGGATGACGCTGTATTTCTGCGAGAAGTCGCGGCGAATGGTCTCGCCAGCTGCATTGTGGGTGAGCAGATAGCCACCGAACGAATGCTCGCCGACGCCGCCAACGCCAAACGAATACTTACCGCCACGGAGGTTGACACGCGAACCGTTGATGTAGATCTCGGGCTGCATGGTGGTGTCTACTGCCGCCATCACGATGTTGGCTGAGAAGGTCTCGCCGGGATAAAGGGTGGTCTTCTCTGGGATGACGAAGGCGTCGAGCTTGTTCACGCGGATGTCCTTCACGTCGATGTTGGCCACCAGCGTATGGAGAACTTCTCCCTCGGCATAGCGCACGTCGCTCTGCAGCTTCGAGAGCAGGGTGACGGCAGCCGCCACGGGCATGCCTTCAAACATATACTCCTGCCAGTTCTTGCCCATGGCGTGGGCATGCTTGGGCAGGTCGGTAGTCAGGTTGCTCTTGATAATCTCGCGCTGCCGCTCGTCGGGCACCATCTTCAGGATGCGCTCTCTGAACGAGTTGATAGCGTCGAAGAGCTGCTTGCCACGCTGTGTTCCAGGCGAGAGCATCACCTGGGTGGCTGCTTCGAGGTTCTCCTTGTTCTCAATGTTCTGCGGGTCGCCGTCGTCGCCGTCGGCCTCTTTCACGATGGCCACCTTCAGTTCCTGAGCCAGATTGAAGAGCGAGTCGCTCATCTGCTTCACCGATGTGGCTTTCTCGAACCACTCTTTCACCTTGGCCGGGTTCTTCTTCATCTGGGCTTCGAAGTCGCCGTATATAGAAAGGTTCTCCTTTGTCGAGTTGGACGTGGTGCGGCTGAGGCTTTCCTCGACGAGCGAAAAGCCCTCGAGCACCTCGGTCGACACGTTCATCGCGAGCATGGCCATGAGGACGACGTACATCAGGTTGATCATCTTCTGGCGTGGAGAAACGGGTCTTTTCTTGATTGCCATAGTCTTGCGGCGCTATGCGCCTGAATGATAAATAATAAATGATAAATGATAAAGGCTGCGGCGTGCCGCAGTTTACTCTTCACAACGGGCTGCAATCATTCGGCCGCAGCCTTGCCGCCGATGGGCATATTGACCGTCATGGCCTCAATCATGCGGGTATAGATGCGGTTGAGCTCTTCTATCTGCGATGCCATCTTCTTCATCTTTTCGTTGATGTCGTCGCCGGTTCCCATCTGTGCGCTGGCCGTCTTAAGCTGCATTTCGTAGATCTTGCAGATGCCAGTAAGGGTGCGGTTGAGGTTCTCCATTTCCTCGCTGTCGGTGGTAAGTCGGCGGCTTTGTTCGACCACACGCTCGAGCACCTCGGTGAGTTTCTTCAGTTCCTCCACGTAGTTGTTGGTAGCTTCGACCATCTCCTCGGGGCTGACGCCCTGAGCGGCCATAAACGGCGGTACGCTGATGGTGCCGCCTGCGGCCGTGACGAAGGTGCCGCCCTCTGCCACAGCTGCTGCGGGCTGAGCCTCGGAGGGTTCTCCCGCTGCTGCCGGAGCACCGCCACCTCCGATGATAATGGTGCCGCCTCCGCCACCAACACCCTGAACAACGGGCTGTGAGGCGACAGCAGCCACGGCGGGCTCTGCTCCTTCGGGAAGCTCTTCGCTGTCGTAGTCGTCGGCGGGTTCCACACCAAGGTGGGTGGGAAGCTCCATGCCGTCGGCCGTTTTGTCGAACGGACGGTCAAAGGCGGAGATGAAGAACACGAACACCTCTGTACCCATACCGATGAACAGCATCAGGTCGGCGCCCTTGATATGCGTAAGCTTGAAGAGCGTACCAAGAATCACAATGGCTGCACCCCAGCTGTAGGCATAGTTCAGGAAGGTCTGTCCCGGAACGCTGTCCATCCACTTCTGCAAGCGATAGACGAGATTGAATTTGCTGTATTGTGTCATTTTCTTTCTACTCGTTATAGGGTTCTCTTATTTCTTTTTCTTGTTCTTACCAGGTTTCACGGTCTGCGTACTGGCCATGGACCTCACGCAGCGGAATCCGATGTAGCATCGGGGCTGGTTCTGATACTCCCAAGTACGCCATGCTGAGCGTATGTAGCTCTCGGGGTCTTTCCAGGAACCGCCGCGCACGCTCTTTTTCTTCAGCCGGTAAGGGTCTTCCTTGGCGGCCTTGTAGTCGAGCTGCGGGTTCAGGTCGTTCATGGCCTGCACGCCTGCTTCGGTGAAGATGGTGCTGGTCCATTCGGCCACATTGCCGGCCATGTCGAACAGTCCGTTGGTGTTAGCGCCATAGACGCCCACCTTGCTGGTGATGAGATAGCCGTCCTTGGTGTAGTTTCCCTTGTCGGGTTTGAAGTTGGCGTAGAAGCATCCGCGGTCGCTCTGCATGTCTTCATTCTCCCACGGGAACTCATTGCCTTCCTTGCCTCGGGCCGCATATTCCCATTCGGCTTCTGTGGGCAGGCGGTAGCGCTGCACATAGCGTGCCTCGGCACCAAGTCCCTTCAGCAGGTAGTCGGTGCGCCATGCGCAGAAGGCATTGGCCTGTTCCCAGGTAACTCCCACCACGGGATAGTCGTTGTAGGCGGGATTGGAGAAATAGTAGCGCAGGTAGGTCTCGTTCTCTGCGTTTTGGAAATCGTTCACCCAGCACGTCGTGTCGGGATAGATGTTCACGATGTAGGTGTTGAGGAAGTCCCACGGCCCTGTCAGCTGACGGTCGATGGTCTCACGGATAATCTTGCCCTCGTCGTCGATATAGGCCGTGTCCTTGGAAATCATCACCACCTCATTGGGGTCAACCACGATGTCGGTGTTGAGGTTTCGCTCCTCGGGATTGAGTCGGTTGCGCCGCAGAGCTGCCGTGGTGTAGTCGTAGACCTCGTAACGATAGTTCATCTGACTCCAGTCGAGCATCTTCTCTCCTGTCACAGGGTTAGTGACATAGAGGCTCTCTATGGCACGCTGCTCGTCCTCGTTGGGCTTGCGTGGCAGCGCCTTCTTCCAGTTTAGATGGGGCGTTATGGGGTCTCCGTTCTTGTCTTCGGTGATGATATAGCTCTCATCGCCGCCATACGACGGGTCGGCCAGACGCGTGCGGAGGATGCTGTCGCGCACCCAGTAGACAAACTGCTTGTACTCAGAGTTGGTCACCTCGGTCTCGTCCATCCAGAATCCATCCACCGATATTTCCCTGGTGGGTGTCTGCTTTCCCCAGAGGCTGTCGTCCTGCTCGATACCCATCTTCAGGTATCCCCTTTTAATCTGCACCATGCCGTAGGGTGTAGGCTCGGTGAAGGCGCGTCCGCCGCCCACACCTGTTACCTCGCCGCCGCGTCCACCCGACTGCGACATCTTGCTGCCCATGCAGGCAGAAAGCAACAGCAAAAGGCCAAAGAGGCAGAAAGGCAACGGCCTTTTCGCCAGCTTCTTCACTTTTTCATATACGTTCATTTTCATATCTTGTTGTTTCCTTTATCGGTTTTCGGTTATCGTTCGGCCGGTGTGCGTGCCTACAGGAAGCGCACGCTCTTGTGCTTGTTCTTACCTTTCTTATATAGGTTCAGGTCTTGCTTGTAGCCCACATACAGTTCGTGGCTGCCGTGCTCGAAGCTGATGGCCGAGGTGTACACCTCATAGCTGTAGCCCACATTGATGCCGTGAAAGCATCCGCCCACGTAGAAAGTGACCGAGTTTGTGGGGCTGTAGCCCAGGCCAGCATACATATTGCGGTTGTCGTGGTTATATTGCAGCCGCGCGGTCAGGTCGCCTCGGTAGCCCACCATGTCGGTGCGTGCCATCACAGAGACCGGTATTGTCAAGAACGGATTCCTGAGCCGGATATTGTATCCGCCCGTTAAATAATACGTCCGGTCTATCTGCAGCTCGTTGGTTTCTCCCAGTTCCACGAGCGGTGCCGTCAGGTGCTTGGCCGAGATGCCGGCATACCAGCGTCCGTGGGTGTAGTAGATGCCTGCGCCCAGGTCTATAGAACTGCCGTCCGACTGACCACTTGAGAAGGCGGGGTCGCTGCTGACGTCGAGGTCAATCTTGCCTCCATCGAGCTTTTCGCTGAGGAATCCCACCTGCACGCCCACACTGATGGTTCCGCCAAACAGCTTTCGCTTGTGGGCATACTGCACCGCTATGTTCTGGTGTGTGAACGCGCCGAGCTTGTCGCTCATCAGGCTCATGCCCACGCCGTGGTAGCTGTTCAAGGCGAAGAAAGGCAGGTCGCCGCCCACGTAGAACGTATTGGGGTTGTCCTCAAAGCCAACCATCGACATGGCATAGGCGCCATTGACGTTCAGTTTCGCCTCTTTTCCCACGGCACCTGGGTTGAACGTGGTCTCCATGTCCCAGTAATGACTGAAGAGCACGTCATACTGCGCCCGGGCTGCACAGCAACCGAGCATCAGCAACAGGCCGATTAGTCTGATATGTCTTGACACGTATATATAACGCACTTTCGCGTCTTTTATTGTGGAAAAGTTGTTTTTTTGCTTCCTAAATGCATATTTTCCAAGAAAAAGGAAGACCTTTTGGGCATATTCTTGCAGAGATACGGGTTTTGAAGAGGGTGGTTTTTATCGTTTCGGCCTATTACTTGGGTTAATCTTTGGAGCTTGGGATTCCGGGATTTCAGGCGTTTAGACGACGGTTTCTCCGTTTGTAGTTGCCCTTAACGTTCAAGAACATCGCCCAAACTCCTCAACTCCCAGACTTCAGGACCCGTGAAACAAGCCCTACTTATTTCATATACCACTTCCCTTCTCTCTTGACCATCGGAACGACAACCTGCTCAACAGTGCCGTCAGCATAGCAAAGCATGAGGAAGGCATTGGCCGATGTGTGGGCCGAATCGTTCACGCAGTTCACGACGCGCACCTCGCGCAGTCCCTGATGGAAGCGCCGTTGCTCGTCGCCAAACATGCGCGCATTGGCCACAAGCTGCTCTCTATAGCTAGAAGGAATGGGATTCGGGTAGTTCATTCCGTCGACGAACTGCTCATAATGCTCTTCCGACAGCAGGTCATAGTATTCCTTTGCTGCATGGGCGGCGGCAAAATCGGGCTTGCTTTCTTGTGAACAGGCGATAATGGCCGCCACGACGAAAGCCACCGTGATGATGTAGATGCGACGCATGCTCACGGCTTACTTCTGACGGATGAACACATTGATGGGCGAGCCGGTGAGCTCCCAGTTCTCGCGTATCTTGTTTTCCAGGAAACGCTTGTAGGGCTCTTTCACGTACTGCGGCAGGTTGGCGTAGAACACAAACGACGGTATCTGTGTGTTGGGCAGCTGCGAGCAATACTTGATCTTGATGTACTTTCCCTTGATGCTGGGCGGAGGTGTGGCCTCTATGAGCGGCAGCATCACCTCGTTCAGGCGCGTGGTACCAATCTTCACCTTGCGGTTCAGATACACCTGCTTGGCCGTTTCCAGCACCTTGAAGATGCGCTGTTTGGTGAGTGCCGAGGCAAAGATGATGGGGAAGTCGGTGAACGGTGCCATGCGCTCGCGTATGGCATTCTCAAAGAAACTGATGGCCTTCTGGCTCTTGTCTTCCACCAGGTCCCACTTGTTGACCACCACCACCAGCGACTTCTGGTTCTTCTGTATCAGCTGGAAGATGTTCATGTCCTGTGCTTCTATGCCGCGCGTGGCATCAATCATCAGTATGCACACGTCGCTGCTCTCAATGGAGCGGATGCTGCGCATCACGCTGTAGAACTCCAGATCCTCTGTCACCTTGTTCTTTCGCCGTATGCCGGCGGTGTCCACCAGGTAGAAGTCGAAGCCGAACTTGTCGTAACGGGTGTAGATACTGTCGCGTGTGGTGCCGGCAATGTCGGTCACGATGTGGCGGTCTTCGCCTATGAAGGCATTGATGAGACTGCTCTTGCCGGCATTCGGACGGCCCACCACAGCAAAGCGAGGTATGCCGTCTTCCACGTCGTCCTGGTCCTTCACGTTCTGCAGTTTCTCTATCACGGCATCCAGCAGGTCGCCGGTGCCGCTGCCGGTGGCGGCGCTGATGCAGAAGGGTTCGCCCAGTCCGAGCTTGTAGAACTCGTAGGAGTCATACTGCTGGTTGTTGTTGTCCACCTTGTTGGCCACCAGCAGCACGGGCAGCTTCGTGCGCCGCAGGATGGCGGCCACGTCCTCGTCCCAGTCGGTAAGTCCGTTCTGCGTGTCTACCAAAAAGAGCAGCAGGTCGGCTTCCTCGGTGGCCACGATGACCTGTTTCCTGATTTCCTCCTCAAAGATATCGTCGCTCTTGACCACCCAGCCGCCTGTGTCGACCACCGAGAACTCCTTGCCGTTCCAGTCGCACTTGCCATACTGGCGGTCGCGCGTGGTGCCGGCCTCGTCGCTCACAATGGCGCGACGGGTCTTCGTCAGACGGTTGAACAGCGTGCTCTTGCCCACATTGGGGCGTCCTACTATTGCTACTAATGCCATGGTTCTTCGTTTTTATTCGTCTGCAAAGGTAATCATTTTCAAGGGCGTTTACAAATAATCGGTCACATTTTAGCGTTTTTCCACCTTTTTCTTGCCGCTTTCCCGCTTTTTTCTTATTTTTGCACCATAATCAATTTGACCATGACGAGCAGAACACTCCAACATCTGATGGCTTTGCTGGTGGCATTGGCGGCGACGTTGCCGGCCGGCGCCCAGAACCTCGACTCGCTCTACCACTGTCTCGACGAGGCCATTGCCGCCACGCCGCAGTACGTGGCGGAAAAGGAGAAGCGCATCGACACGCTCAAGCAGCAGATGCTGAAGGCCACCGACAACGAGGCACGCTACCGCACCGCGCGCAGCCTCTATCAGGAATACATGCCTTTCATCAACGACTCGGCCATCGTCTATCTGCAGACCTGCATAGCCCTCAGCGAGCAGATGGGCCGCGCATCCGATGCCGCAGAATGCCGTTCGCTCCTCGCCCTGCAATGCAGCAACACGGGCATGTTCGACGAGGCACAGGCCATCCTGCAGCAGGTGAACACGGCCAACATCGACTCCATGGCGCTGGGCCGCTACTACGAAGCCGCACGCCATGTGTACGGCGAGCTGGCCTACTACAGCCGTGTGCCGGGCCAGCGAGAGCTCTACACCGAGAAGGCGGAGCAGTTCAAGCAGCTCATGTATGCCACACTGCCGCCCGACAACAACGCCGTGCTCTGCCTGCGCGAGCAGGACCTGCTCAACAGCAACGACCTGAAGGCGTCCATGGCCATCAACGACCACTGGCTCTCCATCGTGGAAAAGGGCTCGCATCCCTATGCCCTCACGGCGCTCTACCGCTATCTTGAGTACAAGGCCATGGGCGACAGCGTGAAGATGATGCAGTGGGTGCTGGAGTCGGCACTGGCAGATGTGCGCAACGCTGTCATGAACCAGGGCTCCATGTGGGAGATATGCAACCAGCTGATGGTGCAGGGCGACATCGACCGTGCGTCGCGCTACATCGGCTTTGCCAGCGACTGCGCCGGACGATTTGGCTCACGCGTGAGAAACTGGCAGATACAACCCCTGCTGATGAGCATCGACAAGGCCTATCGCGACCAGAACGAGCGCGCCAAGAACCAGCTGCGGCTGCTGCTCGGAGCCATCAGCGTGCTCGCCCTGAGCGTTGTGGCTTCGCTCTTCTATGTGAACCGTCAGCGCAAGAAACTCGCTTCGGCGCGCGACGAGCTGCACGTGAAAAACGACCAGCTGTCGGATGCCAACACGCGGCTTTCCGACACCAACACGCAGCTCTCGCAGCTCAACCTGCAACTCTCGCAGCTCAACACGCAGCTCACCGACAAGAACGGGCAGCTCTCGAAACTCAACCAGCGCATCGCCGAGGCGGGACGCGTGAAAGAGGAATACGTGGGGCGTTTCATGCGGCTGTGCTCGATATACATCGACAAGATGGACCAGTTCCGCAAGCGCGTCAACAAAATGGTGAAGAACCGCGACTACGAGGAGCTCTACAACATGACGCGCACGCAGGAGTTCAAGGACAAGGAGCTGGAGGAACTCTATGAGAGCTTCGACGCGGCCTTCCTCCATCTGTTCCCCGATTTCGTGGAACAGTTCAACGCCCTGCTCATGCCCGAGGAGCGCGTCACCCTTCAGAAAGGGGAGCGAATGAACACCAGTCTCCGCATCTTCGCCCTCATCCGTCTCGGCATCGAGGACAGTTCCAAGATTGCGGAGTTCCTCCACTACAGCGTCAACACCATCTACAACTACCGCGCCCGCATCAAGAACGGCGCCCTGGCCGACCGCGAGCACTTCGAAGACAACGTGAAGCGCATCGGCCTTCCCCCCATCTGACGCGCTCTCTCCCCGCCACATCGTCCTTCGCCAGCACCAAGCCCCCGCAGCCCCCTCCCCTCTTCTTCTGCCTGCGCCGCCCCACGCACCTGCATGAACACCCCCTAAACACCC
>JAFWQE010000157.1 GCA_017509155.1 Prevotella sp. | reverse complement strand
CGGAGATGTCGCACCAAATGAAACGAACCAATCGTATAGAGCTGCCAACTCATGAAGATATTTACGTGCGACATCTTCGAAGTCGTCTTCCTCATCACATGACCCTCTGTCCCCAGGTCAGTAGACCTGAATTTCTTGCTCCGACAAGCTACGCAAGCGTCCCATAGGGCCGAGCGCTGAAATTTGGACCTCTCCGAGGTCGCATTTATTCATGGCTCTCTTCTCTGTTTGGGCAGGACTGAGCGTTAAAATTTGGACCTCTCCGAGGTCGTATTTATTTTGAAGGTGGGTAAACTGCTATATCATTCCCAAAGAAAAAGCATTGACTTGAGTGGTCCAAGTCAATGCTTTTGTTTGTTTAGGCCATGCCTTTGCATCGCCATCGGGCAAGGACGCCACTTCGTCAGAGCGTCTGCAGGTAGCGCTCGGCTTCGAGGGCGGCCTTGCAACCGCTGCCAGCGGCCACGATGGCCTGCCGATAGACGGGGTCGGCACAGTCGCCAGCGGCAAACACGCCGGGCAGAGCCTTCGTAGGATCGGCTGCAGAAGCCACGCGAGGCGTTCCATCGATGGTGCGGATATAGCCCGTCTCGTCGAGAGCCACGAACTCGCGGAATACGTCGGTGTTGGGCTTATGGCCGATAGCCAGGAAGAAGCCGTCGATGGGCAAGTCGTAGCGCTCCTCGTCGGGTTCGCCCTTGCGGCGCACCACGTGAGCACCCTCCACGCCGTCTTCGCCATAAAGGCCCAGCGTGTTGTGCTCGAAGAGCACTTCAATCTTCTCGTTGTCGAACACACGCTTCTGCATCACGTCGCTGGCGCGCAGGAACGGCTTGCGCACAATCATGTAGACTTTCTTGCAAAGCTGAGCCAGGTAGATGGCTTCCTCGCATGCCGTGTCGCCACCGCCAACGACGGCAACGGTCTTCTTGCGATAGAAGAACCCGTCGCAGGTGGCACATGCCGACACTCCCTGGCCGTTGTACTTCTTCTCGTCGTCGAGGCCAAGGTATTTGGCTGAGGCGCCTGTGGCTATGATGACGGTGTCGGCTTCGACCTCAACGCCGCGATCAGTGGTCACGACGTAGGGGCGCTTCGAGAAATCGACCTTTTCGATAATGCCGTCACGCATGTCGCAACCGAAGCGTTCGGCTTGTTGGCGCAGCTGCATCATCATCTCATTGCCATCGACACCCTCTGGATAGCCGGGGAAGTTCTCCACGGTAGTGGTCTGCGTGAGCTGTCCACCCATCTGCAAACCGCAGTAGAGCACTGGCGAAAGGTTGGCCCGACCCGCATAGATGGCGGCTGTATAACCGGCAGGACCGCTGCCGATGATGAGGCATTTCTGATGTTCCATAGTCAATTGAAAAGTGAGAATGGAGGGGTTGGACTCCATTCTCAAACGTTATTTGTTATTTCAGCAATTCTATGATTTGTTTCTCGATGTTCTCAATCTTCTCGGTAGGCTCGAAGCGGGCAACCACCTGGCCTTTCTTGTTGATGAGGAATTTCGTGAAATTCCACTTGATGTCGGGCTTCTCCTTGTAGTCGGGATCAGCCTTAGAGAGCATGTCGTCGAGGATGTGAGCGATGGGGTGCTCCATATCCCAGCCGGCGAATCCCTTCTGCTCCTTCAGGAACTTGAACAAAGGATCGGCGTCGTCGCCGTTCACCTTCACCTTCTTGAAGCGCGGGAATTCGGTGCCGAAGGTCAGCTTGCAGAATTCATGAATGCTTTCGTCGGTGCCTGGTGCCTGCTGACCGAACTGGTTGCAGGGGAAGTCGAGTACCTCGAAGCCTTGTGAGTGGTGCTTTCTGTAGAGGTTTTCCAGCTCTTCGTACTGCGGTGTGAAGCCACACTTCGTGGCAGTGTTCACGATGAGCAGCACTTCGTTCTGATACTCTTTCAGCGAAACGTCTTTGCCTTTTCTGTCCTTTACGGCGAAATCATAAACAGTTTTCATTTTTTTCTTGTGTTGTTAAATGGGTTATAATACTCTTTCTGCAAAGATACGAAAAAAGATGAAAGTGAGAAATGAAAGATGAAAGATTTAATGTTTATTAGGGATTCGGGCTGCAATGGTAGGGATTTTCCTATGAAAGAATATGGAAAAACGTTTTGTCGTCACGTCGAAAAACACTATCTTTGCAACAGAAATCGAGACAAACGGTCCCGATGGAGAGACAAAACAACATATTCAAGAACAAATAACAAACGTATAGGAGACTACCACTATGAAGAAGATCTGGACAAAAACGCTGGCAATGGCACTGGTGGCCATGCTCAGCATGTCGCTCGCCAGTTGCGACTGGGACGATGACGACTACATCGCTTACACCCTTGAAGGCACATGGCAAGGCAATATGTATATGTCGTCTGAATGGGACGGCCGTACCTACGATGCCACCAGCAGCGAAATATGCTTCCTGCGCGATCCTTACTACTACTCGTCGGGTTCGGGCTACTGGGTGGATTACTATCGCAACGCTCCCTGGGGGCGCGACTATGTGGCTAACCACATCGACTGGACTGTCAGAAACGGCGTCATTGAAGTTTACTTCCGCGAGGAGGGCGCCACGCTCTGGATTGAGCACTACAGTCTCACAGATAACTACTTTAGCGGCACTATCTACGATGGTGAGAGCCGTGTGGACTTCCGCCTGCGTCATGTAGATTCGCCCAACTGGAACAATTACTACTATGGCTGGGACTACTATGATGACTACTACTACGCCAAGCCCAACGGCCTCGAGGCTGATACCGAAGTGGCTACGCAAGCCGTGGGCAAGCGCATCCTTAGAACAAAATAAACTGACTTGCAAATACGAATGAGGGACGCACCACGTGGGGCGTCCCTCATTTGTTTATTCAAGGTTCCAAGCTCGCAGCACCTGCTCCTGCGGCAACGACTCGACAACGTTCTCGAACTTATCGGGCAGGTT
>JAFWQE010000156.1 GCA_017509155.1 Prevotella sp. | reverse complement strand
CCGTCAGGCGTCTGCATGACGTCGGGAGCCCACACCACCTCCGTCGTAGGCCAGTCCATCAGGTGGTTGGTCCAGTTGCGAAAGTCCTTCGAAGTCCACACTTGGGCAGGTCCATAACCATTGCCGGTGCCGTCGGTGGTGGCATATATATAATAGGTATCGCCAAATTTACGGATGGTTGGGTCGGCAAAGTAGCCGGGAATGATGGGGTTTCCAGCGGCTGGAGCGTTCCATTGCGTGGGCTCAAGGGCAGGTTGCCGGGTGGGTTGCGATGCCTTCGCAGCATGTGAAGCGATGGTTGAGGCTGCGAGGAGCAGTAGGATGATGGCCGTTTTCTTCATGATGGTTGTTCTGTCGTCTTGTTTTCTTGGCACTTTGTTGCTTGGTTACCTTGTCAAAAGCCAGTATGCTCTTTCTTTAAGCTTGTTCATGAGGGTGGGAGAGAGTTCGGAGTGGAGCTCTATCCATTCGCTAACGAGTTGTCGGGCGGCATCGCTGCGATGTCCATTGAGTAGCGCTGAGAGCCAATCACCAGGGAAAAAGATGTCGCTTGTGCGCTGAATGTCGGGCAGGGCATCGAGGGCTGGCACGATGTAGTGATTGCTATAGGGCTCGCGAGTGGGGTGGTTGAGCAGCGAGAACAGCGTCCTTGCCCATGGTTCAACACGCCTGTTCTCGGGCTTTAGCAATGCCAGAAAGAGATTATCCTGTTCCAACAGGTCGGGCGTACATGCCCTTGCAATGTAGTCGAACTCCCGTCGGAGGTCGTCGGTGGTCAGCCTTTCGCGCTGGATGTTCAGTATTTGCTGCCACTCGGCAGGTCGCATGATGGCCAGATGGTATGCCATACGCATATAGTCGCGTTCGTTGAGCAGCGTGTCGGCTTGGCTTTGCCATGTCTCGTAGATACGGTCGACGATGGTATTCGATATGGCTGAGGTCGACAGAAGCCGCATCAGCTGCTGCCGAACGTTAGGAAGCGCGTTCGTCGTGGCGCTGTTGTAGAGGCTGTACTCAGCCATTGCGCGCTCATGAGGGTCAATGTCGGTCATGGCACGTCCAAGAAATCCGCACACCGAAGCTGCCACAAGCGGGTTCTCTTCGTAGGCCAGATAGGTGAGCAAGGTGCTGAAGAGCGTTGCTGCCGACAGGTTTTTCAGGGTGTAGTTCTCGTAGAGCGTCATCACGGCAGACAGCCTTCTGACATCGTTTTTCTCGGTTTGGCAGGTGTAACCCACGTAGAGCACCATGTTATCGTCGGCCGTAAAGCGCCCGTAACCCATGCCATCGAGGTTGGGAACGACCAGTTTCGCATTGGCAAGAACCTGCAAGGGACCTTTCTCCGCGGTGGGCCGGATCACGACATGGTCGGAGTCGGCCATCTCAACGGACACCGGTTCAACGCGGAAACCTTGCTCCTGGCGCTTGTCATCGACGATGACACCGGTCGTAATGCGCTGCGGCCATACCAGATTACGCCCGTAAGCGTCGTTCTGTTGCAGGTAGATGCTGCCGTCGAGGAGTCGCGTTGTGCTGATAGTGGGCAGTCCTTTCTGCTTCACCCACACCTCGTCAAAGGCTTTTATGTTGGCCTCTGGACTCTCTTTCTGCAGGATATCGATGAGGTCATCCCATGTTGCGTTGCCGTAAGAGAAGGTCTTCAGGTAGTTCTGCAGACCGCGTTGCAGAGCCTCTTCGCCCATTCGCTCCTCCAGTTTCCGCATCATGATGGGTGCCTTGTGATAGATAATGTTGCCATAGAGCAGTCCTGCACCGTTGAGATTGCTGAGGGATTGCTGAATGGGGTGGGTGCCTTCGGTGCGGTCGGTGGCTAGTGCTGAGGGGTAATGGTTGCGCAAAAACACCAAATCATGATTGATATCGGGGAACTGTTGGCGTGAGATTTTGTCGGCCATGAAATTGGCAAACACCTCTTTCGTCCACACATCGTCGAACCATCGCATCGTGACGAGGTCGCCAAACCACATGTGTGCGGTCTCGTGGGCAATGAGATTCAGTCGCGTAAGCTCTTCGTCGGGCGTCGGATTCTGCGGGAGGAATATCTCGTGATCGGTGAATTGGATGCACCCAGGGTGCTCCATGCCGCCAAACTGGTAGCCCGGCAGCACCACGAAACCATATTGTTCGAAGGGGTAGGGGATGCCCGTGTACTGCTCCATCCAGCGCAATGACAGCGCTACCTGGTCGAAAACGGTACCGAGTTGCGCCACTTTCGCCGGGTCGGTCTCGCGGTAGAGCGCCGTCAACTCTCGCCCATCGCGTGTGGCTTTCTGCACTTTGAAGCGGCCAGCCGTGAAGGAAAAGAGGTAGGTGGGGATGGGTTGCTCAGTCTGATTGCTGATGCTGGTCCATCCATCGGGCAGCTCCAGCGTGACGCTGAACCTCGCTTTCAGGTCGGGTTGGTCGAAACAGGGGAACACCGAGCGGGCATGATCGGGCACGAAAAGTGTGTACAGATAGTCGTCGCTACGGTTCAGGGCCTTGTCACCTGATGTAAAACGCAGGCTGATGGTGTTCACTTCGTTGGGCCGGAGCAGGTCGTGGCCGATGATGATGTGCTCGTTTCGAAACACTGCCGTAGCCTCTTCGCCGTTCACTTGGCAATGTCCGTCGAACTGCTGGGGCTCGCCTTGGAAGTCAAGTTGTACGTCATCGCTGCCCCGAAGCATAAAGGTAATGGTGGCAGAGCCGCTCACGGGTTGTTCCTTCGATGCCGGAACATGGAACGAAAGCTCGTAGCGAACGTCGCCAATAGTGGCGGCTCGCTCTTCGGCCAGGGCTTTTGACACGCCTGGTTCCACATCGGCAGACTGTGCAGGCGATGGGTATAGACCGAGCATCAAGAACAGAAGATAGAGAATGGCAGATTGTTTCATGGCTGCGAAGTTACAAAAAACTTTCAACATTTGGCTGCAATCACCGAAAAAAATAGTATCTTTGCGGATGTAATCACCAAAACAATCAACAACATGAGACAAACTTTCTTAACTATGATGGTGCTGCTTGGCCTTGCTACTGCGGTCTGGGCAGCTGGCGATGCCGCGCAAAAGCGCAAGCAAGGGCAGTGGACTGAGATACGCAACGGCGACGTTTGGACCGACGAAGCGGGTAACCTCGTGCAGGCACATGCCCCGGGATTCCTCAAGCAAGGCGACACTTGGTACATGGTAGGCGAAGATCGGGGCCACTCGTTCAACCCCGATGTGAACCTCTACGCATCGAAAGACCTGCAGCATTGGACGTTTGTCAAGAAGATTATCCAGAACTTTGTGACCTCGCCCGACCTGGGTCGGCGCCGCATGATTGAGCGTGCGAAGCTGCTATTCAACGAGAAAACGGGTAAATACGTGGTGTGGTGCCACTGGGAATCGCGCAACTATGCCGCCTCAGAGGCCGCCTGCTTCCAGTGCGACTCTATCGACGGCAACTATCAACTGGTGTGGTCGGGACGTCCGATGGGCATCAAGAGCCGCGACTGCAACGTGTTTGTTGATAACGACGGGACGGCTTACTTCATCTCGACCACCGAGGAAAACACCAATCTCGGTCTGTTCAAGCTCTCAGACGACTACCTGACGCCCGTCAGCCACACGCCTCTCTTCGAAGGCGACCGCCGCGAGGCACCCGCCATTGTGCGTGTTCCAGCAGAGAAAAAGGGTGAACGCGACCTCTACTTCATGTTCAACTCGGCCTGTTCGGGGTGGAAACCCAACCAATGCAAGATGTCCTACACCCACGACCTGACGCAGGGATGGGTGCCATTGCAGAACATTGGCGACTCAGTGGCTTACCGTACGCAGGCTGCAGCCATCCTCGTCATACGCGGAACCAAGCAGACGACCTATCTGTATGTGGGCGATCGTTGGATGGATCCGGACCTCCCCCACTCGAAAATCATCATCTTCCCCATCACGTTCCGGGGCAATGAGTGCGAGTTCCACTATCGCGAGAGCTTCCAAATCAACTTCACGACGGGCGAATGGCGCTGAGTTGTCCTGCCCAAAGCGTTGCCTTTCCGTAGGAAGAGCATAGCTTTAATGGGCTGAAAGCAATGATTTACGGGTCCGAAAGCAGTGCTTTATGAGGCAGAAAGCAGTGCATTAAAGGGCCAAAAGCAATGGGTTTGCGGCATTTCACCATAGTCATGTGATGGAGTTACCATAGTGATATACCTGAAAAGGCCGTAGCTTACTAGCCGTAGAGGCCATCAGTGCGAGTGTTGAAAAGTGTTGAAACCGTGGGGAAAACGGCCGGAAAGACGTTAAAAATCGATAATTCCGCGCAACTTTCTCAGGCCGTATTCGTCTTATTAGCAGTAAAAGAAGTATTTTTGCCGCCAGATAAATCCTGGTATGTGTCGGCTTCATCCGGCACGTTAAGCATATCTAGCATGTCTAGCACATCTAGTTCTTCTGGAAAAGTCTAGTTATTACGAGTAAAAAACTTAAAAATAAGAAAACGAATATGAAGAAAACTACCATCCTTTGCGCCGCTGCAGCAGCGGTATGCATGCTCGCAACGAGCTGCGCCAGCAAGAAAGACCTGGTGAACTGCCAGAATGAGAACCGTGAACT
>JAFWQE010000155.1 GCA_017509155.1 Prevotella sp. | reverse complement strand
TACTTAACAATGCTTTTGCCCTTTCAGGGCGTGCATTGGCGTCTAACTTGTACCCAGGGCGCTGCCCTGGGCTGTTTGCTCGCTGGCCTTACAGGCCGCTCATTGGCCTTTTTTTCTCCGCTTCGCTTTGAAAGCGTCTCCTACGTCGCCGAGCGCAGGCCGCTCATTGGCCGGGACATCATCAGGTATGTATTGGAGTCGTTTACAAAGGGAATAAACAGTCGTCCGCTTTGACGTACCACTGAATGCTAAAGACGCATCAACCCACTCGAAACAACATAGAGCCTAAAAAGAACCCTCGCCGACGCGTATGCCTGGTGAGGGTTCTTTTTAGGCTCTATGTTGATTCAAGTGGGTAATGTTGCGGCCTGTAAGGCCAACGAGCAACCAGCCCAGGGCAGCGCCCTGGGTTTTAATCCAGCGAAAAAGGAACGCCCCGTAGGGGCAAAAGCATTCATATTCTTAACAATGCTTTTGCCCTTTTAGGGCGTATATTGGCGGCTGACTTGTACCCAGGGCGCTGCCCTGGGCTGTTTGCTCGCTGGCCTTACATGCCGCTCATTGCCGCATGATTCGTTCCCTATGCGCTGCCCTGGGCTGTTTGCTCGCTGGCCTTACAGGCCGCTCATTGGCCGGGACATTATATGATTCAGGTTTCGCATGTTTCATTTGGAGGTGAGAGGTAGGAGGTAAGAGGTAAGAGGATACCTCTTCCGCTTCCTTTTATGTTTATGTTCTGGGCATGCCCGCATTTCTCTCACCTCTTACCTCTCACCACTCACCTCTAAAACTGAAGCAAGCTGAGCTTGCGAAAGTTGAGTTATATGATTTGTATCAGACTGTTTACAAAGGGAAGAGACTGTTGTTCTCTTTGACGTACCATTGAATGCTGAAGACGCATCAACCCACTCGAAACGACATAGAGCCAACAGAATTCCGGTTTTTCTAAAAACCCACCCCAACCCTCCCGAAGGGAGGGAGTGCAGAGAGGTGGAATGCGAATATCTCGGCCATTGTGAACCCCTCCCTTGGGGAGGGGCAGGGGTGGGTTTTAGGTTTTAGGCCAGGGTTGGGTTTTAGTTCCTGAGGTTTCGTCTGTTCCAAATTGCAATGGAAAGGCGGCTGTTTTGGTCAGATTGTCAGCAAAAGTTGGCCTAAATGTTAAAAAATGACGTAAAAATGAAGTTTTTCTTGTCTGAATTTTTTACAGTTAAAAAATTTTGTTTAATTTTGCATTTTGAAAGACATGACTCTGGCATGCGGCGCACCCCTTGGGGCATCGCCGCGATGAGGATAGCAGCCAGGGCTGTCGGTGCACCGCCTATCGTTATCATAGCCATTAGTTAGCCACGTGAAGAAGCGTAAACGATGCGACGAGAAGGAAGATACATTATTATAATAATAACTAACGAGAGAGTATTTATGAAAGAAAGATTAACAATGCTTTTGGCATGCCTCTTTCTGTATGTAGGAGGGGTTATTGCCCAGACGCAGGTGAACGGTACTGTGGTATCCCAGGATGACGGCCAGCCCGTTATCGGAGCCACAGTACAAGTACCTGGTACGAATGTCGGTACGGTTACCGACATGAATGGCCGTTTTTCTCTTCAGTTGCCTTCAGGCAAGAAGAACATCCGTGTCACATACGTGGGCATGGAGCCGCTGGAAGTGAGTGCGCGTCCTAACATGCGCATCGTGCTGACCAGCGACAAGCAGGCACTCGACGAGGTGATCGTCGTGGCCTACGGAACAACGACGAAATCGGCCTTTACCGGTTCTGCTGCCGTGGTGAACGCAGAGGACCTGCAGGTTCACACCACGAGCAACGTGGCCAATGCGCTGGTGGGCTCGGTGGCCGGCCTGCAGATGCGTGGCTCGTCGGGTGCTCCCGGTGCCTCGCAGGGTAGCATCAACATCCGCGGTATCAGCTCACTCTATGCCTAGACCGACCCGCTCGTCATCGTGGACGGTGCTCCATACGAGGCCAGCCTGTCGAACATCCCGCCCAGCGACATCGAGTCGGTGAGCGTGCTGAAGGACGCCGCCAGTGCAGCCCTCTATGGTGCGCGCGGTGCCGCTGGTGTCATCATCATCACCACGAAGAAGGGCAAGAGCCAGGATGCCGTGGTGAACGTGGACGTGAAGTTCGGCTCCAACTCGCGCGCCGTGCAAGACTATGACGTGATCAAGAGTCCGGCCGAGTTCTACGAGAGCTTCTACACCCAGATGAACAACTACTTCCTGAGCCGCAACTACAGTGCCAAGCAGGCCAACGCCTCGGCCAACCGCAACATGCTCAACATCCTGGGCTACAACGTGTACACCATCCCCGAGGGCCAGACCCTGGTGGGCCTGAACGGCAAGGTGAACCCCAACGCGCAGCTGGGTCGCAGCTACGTGTACAACGGCGAGACCTACTACATGCAGCCCGACGACTGGACCGACATGGCCTACAAGAATGCCTTGCGTCAGGAGTACACTGTCAGTATGAACGCCGCCAACGACCGCGGCTCGTTCTACACCAGCGTGGGCTACCTGAACGAGGGCGGCATCATCGAGTACTCGGGCTTTGAGCGCCTCAGCGCCCGCCTGCGTGCCGACTACCAGGTGAAGAAATGGATGAAGGTGGGAGCCAACATCAGCTACGTGCACTCGCACACCACGTCGAACCCGAACATGAGCACCGACTGGGGCTCCACCAACCTGATGTACTACACCTCGTTCGTGGCACCCATCTATCCCGTCTACGTGCGCACGCTGGATGCCAGCGGAAACCCCGTGGTCCGCACCGATGCCAACGGCAACCCACAGTATGACTACGGTGTGGCCGCCACCAACTATGGCGTGGGCCGCGCGTTCCTGCAGACTGGTAACCCCCTGGGCTCCAACCGCTACAACCAGAACATCAACAGCGGCAACCAGTTCAACGGCAACATCTACGTGGACATCAACATCACGCCCAACCTGAAGCTGAACAACACCAGCACCGCCATCCTGGGCCAGAACAACGGCTCGGTCTACGACAACGCCCTCTACGGACCGAAGGTGGGCGTGAACGGAGAGCTCACCAAGAGCCAGAGCAACACGCTGCGCCAGAACCACGTGCAGACGCTGAACTACTTCAACACCTTCGGCTCGCACAACATCAGCCTGATGGTGGGTCACGAATACTTCGACACCAAGACGCGCTTCCTCGATGCCACTGCCAACGGCGGTTTCTCGCCCGACATCAAGGAGCTGAACGCCTTTGCCACGAAGACCAACTCGCACTCGTACACCACGGAGTACAACGTGGAAGGTTTCTTCGGAAACGCACAGTACAACTATCAGGAGAAGTACTTCGGTTCGGCTTCTTATCGCCGCGACGCCTCCTCGCGCTTCCAGAAAGACCACCGCTGGGGTAGCTTCTGGTCGGTGGGCGGTGCCTGGATCATCTCCAAGGAAGCCTTCATGCAGAACACCACCACGTGGCTCGACATGCTGAAGCTGAAGTTCTCTATCGGCCAGCAGGGTAACGACAACATCGGCAACTGGGCCTACACCGACCTCTATTCGCTCAGCAAGTCGAGCGACACCACGATGGCCCCGTCGTTCTATCGCGTAGGCAACGAGGAGATCACCTGGGAGACCACGACCAACATGAACCTCGGCGTGGAGTTCGGCTTCTGGCACGGACGCCTCACCGGTAGTCTCGACTTCTACAACAAGAAGACCACCGACCTGCTGTTCTGGCTCTCCATTCCCGAGTCGGCAGGCTCGCGCGGCTACTACGGCAACATCGGCGACATCCGCAACTCGGGTCTTGAACTCTCGCTGCAGGCCGTGCCCGTGAAGACGAAGGACTTCGAGTGGGTCATTGCCGCCAACATCTCGCACAACAGCACCAAGATCCTGAAACTGCCCGAGACCAAGATTGCCGACAACGGCGGCTTCTACGAGAGCCAGTACTGGTATGCCGAGGGCGAACCCATGTTCAACTACATGACCTACGCCTACGCCGGCGTGGCCGAGGACGGACAGGCCCTCTACTACTACGACGAAGACCTGACGGTGAAGGGCAAGGGCTCCGATGCCACCAACATCATCAGCAAGCCCGGCGACTCGAAGGACGGCACCACCACCAACATCGGCGAAGCCTCGCGCTACACCACCGGCTCGCTGCTGCCCAAGGTCTATGGCGGTTTCAACACCAGCGTGACCTGGAAGAACTTCGACCTGGCCCTGACGTTCGACTACCAGCTCGGCGGCAAGATCAACGACAACCACTACCGCAAGCTGATGACACCCGCCGCCAGCACCTCTGACGCCGGCTACAACTACAGCGTGGACTGGAAAGACGCATGGAGTCCCACCAACACCAGCAGCGACATTCCCCGCTGGCAGTATGGCGACTCGTATGCCGCCTACAGCAGCGACCGCTTCCTGACAAGCGCCAGCTACCTGAACTTCCAGTCGTTCACCGTAGGCTATACGCTGCCGCGCTCGCTTACCTCTAAGATCGGCATCAGCGCCATACGTCTCTATGCCTCGGGCGAGAACCTCTACTTCTGGTCTGCACGCAAGGGCCTCGACCCGCGCTATTCATACAAGGAGAACGAGTCCGTCAACGTCTATTCGCCCGTGCGGACCATCTCTGGAGGCATTCAGTTGACATTCTAACACTATATAGGAGATAAAGCAATGAAAAAGATATTATCATTCATGGCCGTTGCTGCCGTCCTGGCCTCTGCAACGAGCTGCATACAGGAAATAGACCCGAAGAACAGCACTGTCACCGAGAAGCAGGTGCAGGACGCCCCGGGTGCCTTCGACAATGCCGTCGACGCCATCACCGCCACGCTCTGCGGACAGTTCACCTACTCGGGCTCAGACCACGATGCCAACGACTTCGGACTGCCCTCGTTCTACCTGATGCGCGACGTCAGCGGGCAGGATGTGGTCTACCCCTACCAGAACTGGTACACCGCATGGTACACCTGCCAGTATCTGGGCCCGTCATACCGCTACGCCCAGCTCCCCTGGACCTACTACTACGGATGGATCAAGAACTGCAACGTGGTGCTCTCGCTGGCAGGCGAGGAACCCTCGGCAAGCACACGCGCCGGTGCCGGCATAGCACTGGCCATGCGCGCCTACTTCTACATGGACCTGGCACGCATGTTCGCCACCAAGACCTATGCTGCCGACAAGAGCTCGCCCACGGTGCCCATCGTCAAGGAGACCACCTCGATCGACGACCTCTTCAACAATCCCCGCGCCACCAACGAAGAGATGTGGCAGTTCATCCTCTCTGACCTCGACAAGGCCGAGCAGTATCTGGAAGGCTACCAGCGCAAGGATGTCTACGTGCCCGACCAGAGCGTGGTCTACGGACTGAAGGCCCGTGCCTACCTCGTGATGGAAGACTGGGCCAACGCCGAGAAGTATGCCAAGCTGGCACAGCAGGGCTACACCATCATGACCGCCGATGAGTATACCGACTGGGAAACCGGCTTCAACACGCCCAACGGCGCCTGGATGCTCGGCATGACCTACAAGAGCGACGACCCCAACATCCTGGAGAACGACGCCGACTCAAGCTGGGGCTCCATGATGTGCATCGAGATCAATCCCGAGGTGTCGGGCTGCGGCTACGCTGCCAACTACGGCCAGCCGTTCCTCATCGACCGTCACCTCTATGAGACCATCCCCACCACCGACTGCCGCAAGAAGTGCTATGTTGACTTCGCCATCGACGACATCGAAGACGAGGACGAAATGCTCGAGGCCCTCTCTGCCTACAGCAAGCACCCCGACTGGATCCTCAATGCCGGCAAGGCCACGCAGGGCTATGGCAAGGTGGGCGGACTGGAGCTGAAGTTCCGCACCGCCGGTGGCGACGTGGGCCGCGACAACCAGTACGTGGGCTTCGTGGTGGCCGTGCCGATGATGCGCGTAGAAGAGATGTACCTCATCGAGGCAGAGGCAGCAGGCATGCAGAACGAGGCACGCGGCATAGAGCTGCTCACAGCATTTGCCAAGACGCGCGACGCATCCTACGTCTATGGAAGCCACAACGAGGCCTATGGCAACGCTGCCACGTCGGCCTTCCGCAACGAAGTGTGGTGGCAGCGCCGCGTGGAGTTCTGGGGCGAGGGATTTGCCACCTTCGACATCAAGCGACTCCAGAAAGGCATCATACGCAGCTACGACGGCACTGACCACGTGGAAGGATACCGCTGGAACACCAACGAACCTCCGCAGTGGATGAACTGGTGCATCGTGCAGACCGAGACCAACTACAACAAGGCCTGCACCAACAACCTCGACCCGTCGGCACCGACAGCCGACTCTGACCCCTACAAGTGGTAACAGACAAACGCAACAAAACCATAAAAAAGCAATACAACTATGAAGAAATATTTCTATAGCTTCACATGGATGCTCATCGCCGCACTGGCCTTCACGGCCTGTTCAAGCGAAGATGAGTACGAATGGGCCACGGTGTCGGGACCACAGGTCTACTTCAGCAGTACGCTGGGTACGAACTACGACATCACGGTCGACGAGAACTCCTTCTCCATTCCCGTTCACCGCGTGGACACCCAGGGCGCTCTCACCGTCCCCTTGCAGGTGGAAGCCTCTGAGGGCTCCATCTTCAGCGTGCCCACAAGCGTCAGCTTCCAGGATGGACAGAACGTGGCCAACCTGGTGGTGTCCTACAATCCCACGGACGTGGTCTATGGCAAATACGACAAGATCAGCCTGAAGATTGCCGACGACGCCGTCACCACACCCTATGGCGCCACCACCTACAGCTTCACGGCCGGTGCCACCGAGTGGGTGGACTTCGGTACGGGAACCTTCCGCGACGACCTCGTAGGAGGACTCTACGGACTGGCACCAGCCCAGTGGAACGTGAAGGTGGAAAAGAGCATCGTCAAGGATGGCGTCTACAGAATCGCCAACCCCTATGCCACGGGAGCCTACTCGGCCTACTTCAAGGCCAGCGACGACCTCAACACCACCATCCTCATTGATGCTTCCGATCCCAACTACGTGATGATCGATCCCTTCGACAGCGGATGCACGCTCAACAGCTCCGACGGAGAACTCTCGTTCCTCTCGTTCGCCAGCTACTATCTGAACCGCGGCAAAACGCTCGAAGAAGTGAAGGCCAGCAATCCCGAATACTTCGGCAAGCTTGAAGACGGCATCATCACCTTCTCCACGCCCAAGTCATGGCTTGCAACCATTGGCGGCAACGGCTACTACTATGCCAACCCCAACGGCGGACTGCTCATCGCCCTGCCCGGAGCCGTGCTGAAGGACTACTCGCTCGACTTCGCCTACACCGGACGCTTCACCGACACGTCTGACAACGACTACGCTCAGGGCGTCATCACCCTTGGCGCAGACGTAGAGTCGGCAGTCTATGCCGTAGTGCCTGAGGCCGAGGCTGAGGCAGCCTACCAGGAACTCGTAGAGGGAACGCGCGAGGGAACACCCGTGCCGGCCGACGGCAAGATCAGCGTGCAGCTCGAAGAGTCGGGCAAGTACTACGTCATCGTCGTGGCCTACGACGGTGGTGAGGCCGTGGCGTCGGATGCCTTCCTCTTCAAGTTCAAGTCGAGCAAGGAAACAGCAGAGACATGGACTGCCATCTATGTGGGCGACTATCAGTATACCGTCAAGGACTACTCTTCTGATCAGAGTGGCGGTATGTGGGAAGGAACGGAGAAAGGCGTGCTCTACCAGAGCGACTCCAACCCCGACCGCTATCTCATCAACCCGTGGGCTGACTTCACCGAAGAGACACCCACACAGGGCCTTATCTTCGAGATGGACGAAGAGGGAAACATCACCGTTGATGGCGTCTTCACCGGATATACCGACGAAGACTACGGCGAGGTGTTTGCCACCGACATCAAGACGCGCGGCGATGCCGACATGCCCAGCTACTACGAGAACGGCGTGTTCTACTTCAACCTCACCTACCACGTGGCTGCCGGTGCCTTCTGCTTCGTGCAAGACACCTTCACGCTCACCGGAGAGGCCAGCGCGAAGATAGCAGCCCTGGCAAAGAGCGCCAAGGCCCAGCGCCGCTCAGAGCTCACTCACCACAATGCCATGATGGCCACACCGGCCCTGAAGGCCAAGAAGGCTCACCTGGCCAAATAAAACCGATAAAAACCTTCTCATAAATACATTTTTAGTTTGAGAACCGAATCCCGCCCGGCGTTGATGTCTCGCGGGATTCATTTTTTTTACAGCGTTCTTTTAACGTAAATCGACATAAATCTAACATTAACCCAACTTTGACCTTGATTCTCTGATTTCTCTGCCGTTACCGCCATTTCAGCTTCCTCGATTACTTTACTGTGTACTACAAACTTTTATTTTTCTCCAGAAAGGCATTTTCTTGTATCCCAGCATTTCGTAGATGTC
>JAFWQE010000154.1 GCA_017509155.1 Prevotella sp. | reverse complement strand
TCTGCCATTCCACGTTCGTGGTGTCCAGCTGTGCGCGCAGCTCTATGTAATAGGCGGCGGAGTCATTCTGGTGGGCGGCGAGGAAGCGCTGGTGGAAGCTGAGGCAGTCGGCGGCGATGTCCTCGAGCTTTCGCTGGGTGCCCGCCTTGCTGTCGGCGAGCTGTTGCTGTTGCTGCGCCAGTTCGGCCTCGCGCTGGGCCTCTTGTTGCTGTTCGGATTGCACCTGACGGATGCGCTCGTTCATATCGCCACGCGTGCGCAGCAATGAGTCGGCGCGTTCCAGCTCGCCGTTCTCCAGGAGGTCGCTCACGCGGCGCTGGAACTCCGAGAGTTGGTCGTAGTCGAGGGTGGCGTAGTATTGCGACAGGTCGCGGATGATTTTTTCGTTCTCATCGCGCTCTTTGTTGATTTCCTGTAGCAGGCGGTTTTTCTCCTCGATGGAGACGTTGAGCGTCTCCACCTCGTCCTCTTTCTGATGGAGTCGGCGCTGCAGGTCGCGCCGCAGCTTCCGCTCTTTGGCCAGCAGATCGGCCTGCTGCTGCTCGGGCTTCTCCATGATGAGGTAGATGGGGTTGCTGGAATACTTGAACGACTTGCTGATGGCATCGAGGTCCACCAGCTGATAGCCGTTCTTCTTCACGCCGGTCACGCGGAACGTCTGTCCGGGAATGGGGAACGAGAACGAGCCGTTGGCGTTCTGCACCGCTACGGGCGTGCGTCCCTGAATGGTCACCGTGGCTCCAGGCAGTCCTTGTCCTTGCACCAGTTTTCCGTTGACCATGCGGCCCTTGGTCTTTACAATGCCTTGTTGCGTCTGCGCCGATGCAAGCAGGGTGGTGAGTGCTAAGCAGAATAGGAGGATTGTTTTTTTCATTTTCGGATGTATTAAGGTGGGGAAGGGGAGGGTTATCTCAGGCTGATGACGTCGCTTTCGCCGCACGGCATAAAGAGGGTGTCGGAGGCGAGGGGTAGGGGAGCGGTGACGATGTAGAAAGGCTTCTGGCGCGACAGAGGAATGGTGAGACGGACGTTGCCCTCGGCATCAGTCGCCACGGACTGGCCGTCTACCTGAATGGAGGTGTTGGGCACAAAGCGCTCGGTATTCGGATTCCACAGGCGGAAGCGGATGTCGCCGTAGACCTTCGCGTCGCGACGGATAGGGAGAACCATCTGGCGGGTGAGCATCAGCGTGGTGTCCAGACGCAGGCAGTTGTCGCAGACGACACTTACCTGCACCTCTTTGTCGAGGAAGCGATGGGGAATGTTGGGGAACGATGCCGGCAGCTGGAGGTCGGCAATGGTGTCGGTCTTGCTCTCGTTGTCCATCGTCATGGTCACTACAGCGTCCTTCAGTGGCGGCAGCTGGTCGTTGTGTTCGGTCGCCTCGTTGAGCCGCACTTCCACGTCGACGGGCTGACTGTTGAGCCACACCCCAGCCACGATGGCCAGCACGGCAATGAGTCCCACAC
Source organism: Prevotella sp. (assembly GCA_017509155.1). GTDB lineage: Bacteria > Bacteroidota > Bacteroidia > Bacteroidales > Bacteroidaceae > Prevotella. The sequence continues at coordinate 35,072 of JAFWQE010000154.1, read as the reverse complement.
CCCATCCGATGGCTTTCTGGATGAGCAAGCGCCGATGTCGCTGCCAGATGGTGTCGAACTCTACGCCGAGCAACTTAGAGATGAGCTGCACGTAGGCCCTTTCCTTGTTGAGCCACGGCCATCGGAACACCTGTTCGTGGATGTTGGCACCGAGAATCTCGGGCAGTCCCAGCTTGTCCACCACGGGGTTGAAGCACTCCGTGTCGGGGTCGCCGCTGTGAGGCTTTCCGTCCACGATGAAGAAGTGGATGTGGTCGGTGCGTCCCAGCTGATGGAAGAACTCAATCTCCCTGCCCACCCATTCCGACCGTGCCGAATGGGGCGAACAAATGACGATGAGGTTGCGCGAGGCGCGCAGCCGTTCCTGCAGTTCCGCGTTGAGTCCGCCGGGCTGAATGTCGGTAGGTGCAAAGAACACGGGCTTGATGGGCTTTCGGTCCCATCCGCGTTCCTGACAAAGCGTGGCTGGCATGCGATAGTTCTCCAGTTTGCGTTGCAGTTCCTTTCCCCAGGAGGTGTCCTTCGAACTGTAGCTGATGAATGCGTAGTATTTGAATTCCTGTTTCATCTGGTGGTAGATTGATGGATTATCGGTGTGCCGCAGTAGTGTATTTTCTTTTGCGGTCAAGCAAAGGTAGCGTTTTTCCTTGAAACAGCCAACGTTTCGGTGCATAAGTTTTCGTCGTTCAAGTCAAAAACCACAAATTCGGCTGTTGATGGTTAATTATTTACAACAAAATTTTGGCGTATGGATTTTTTTTCGTAATTTTGCAGCCGCAAAAGCGGATAAATGCCGTTTTTCAAACAGTTTTGGTTTCCTTTCGTGAAACAAAATCCCAATATCATTAAAAGCATTTCCCATCAAGCATATTAATAATATGTATAGTAAAGACGAATTATTATCCAAGAGTATCGACGAACTGAGCGATATTGCAAAAGAGATAGGTGTAGAAATCGACACGAAAGCCGATTTGGAATCGGTCGTGTACAGCATTCTGGACCAGCAGGCCATTGCTGCAGGCTCGCAGACCAGCAGCGCTCCGAAGCGCAAGCGCACGCGCATTGCGAAGAAAGACACCGATCGCGTGTATACGGTCAACGGCAAGGAAGGTGAGAACTTCGACCTGAAGAAGAACAAGGCCGTGGTTGAGCAGACGCCGCTCTTCAAGGACGACGATGACCTGAAGCCGGCTCCCGTTGCTGAGCCTGCCCCCGTGGAGGATGCACCGGCTCCCGCTCCTGCTCCTAAGAAGCGCGGGCGCAAGTCGAAGGCCGAGCTGGCCGCCATAGCCGCTGCTGAGGCTGCCAAGAAGGCCGCCGAGGAGGCAGAACAGCAGAAAGCTGAGGAGGAAACACTCCCTTCTTCACCCGAAGAGGAGGCCCCCGTGTCGTCGCCCGAAGGGGACGCATTAGAGGCTGCCCCCGAAACGATGCCTGCCGAAGATTATCCTGCCGATGCGCCTATGGTGCCCGAGGCAGAGTACGGCGTGGAACAGGGCGACGAGAACGATGAGCAGCGCAACCTGCTGGCACAGCTGCAGGAGAAGGTGAACGCCCATCATGAGAATGAGGACGAGATGCCTAATACGGCCGATGCCTACATCTGGGAAGGCGATCCTGGCGACGGCACCGACTTCATTCCCGTGGTCGACCTCCCCATCGAAGACCAGTCGGCGCTGCCAAGCTACGACATCTTTGACAATCCCACCATGCCTGTCAGCCGCCAGGCTCCAATCTACCAGCCTGCGCCTGTTGTCCACACCAACACGCGCTACGATTTCAGCGACATCATCTCGGCCAACGGCGTGCTCGAAATCATGCCCGACGGCTACGGCTTCCTGCGCTCGAGCGACTACAACTACCTGTCGAGTCCCGACGACGTGTACGTTTCGGTGACGCAGATCAAGCACTACGGTCTGAAGACCGGCGACGTGGTGAGCTGCCATGTGCGTCCGCCCCACGACGGTGAGAAGTATTTCCCGCTGACCAGCATCGACATGATCAACGGCCGTCAGCCCAGTGAGGTGCGCGACCGCATACCTTTTGAGCACCTCACCCCGCTCTTCCCCGAGGAGAAATACAACCTCTGTGGCGACCCCCGCACAACGAATCTCTCCACGCGCATTGTCGACCTCTTTGCCCCCATCGGTAAAGGTCAGCGCGCGCTTATTGTCGCCCAGCCGAAGACAGGTAAGACCATCCTGATGAAAGACGTGGCGAATGCCATTGCCGCCAACCATCCCGAGGCCTACCTGATGATGCTGCTCATCGACGAGCGCCCTGAGGAGGTGACCGACATGGCCCGCACGGTGAATGCCGAGGTGATTGCGTCTACGTTCGACGAGCCTGCCGAGCGTCACGTGAAGATTGCCGGCATCGTGCTCGAGAAGGCGAAGCGCATGGTGGAATGTGGCCACGACGTGGTCATCTTCCTCGACTCTATTACACGTCTGGCCCGTGCCTACAACACCGTGGCTCCCGCCAGTGGCAAGGTGCTCACCGGTGGTGTCGACGCCAACGCCCTGCAGAAACCGAAGCGCTTCTTCGGTGCCGCACGAAACATAGAAGGCGGCGGTTCGCTCACCATCATTGCAACGGCCCTCATCGACACCGGTTCGAAGATGGACGAAGTGATCTTCGAAGAGTTCAAGGGAACGGGCAACATGGAGCTGCAGCTCGACCGCAGCCTGAGCAACAAGCGCATCTTCCCGGCCGTGAACCTCGTGGTATCGAGCACGCGCCGCGACGATCTGCTGCAGGACAAGACGACGCTCGACCGCATGTGGATACTGCGCAAGTTCATCTCCGACATGAACGCCATGGAGGCCATGAACACCATCCACGACAAGATGCAGCGCACGCTCAACAACGAGGAGTTCCTGCTCTCCATGAACTCCTGATGCACTTTCATAGCGACCAGCAGGCTAACACCTGCCTCCGCATCATAAAAAGGCGCGGGCTCCGACAGCAAAACGGAGCCCGCGTCCTTTTGTCTCCGAGAAATGTCCTCAACAATCTAAGTCGGTTTTTCCGCCATCTTTTTTCAATTTATTTGCCGTCTTTTTTGCTTTTATTTGCCGTCTTTTTTTTCGTTCATTGTCGTTGTTGTTTAGTCCGCGCGTCATCCTACACGAGTCCGCGCACCAAACTACACGAGTCCGTGCGTCAAACTACTCGAGTCCTTTCGCCGTCGGGACTCGAGTCCTGCAACTAAAAGATTGAACGAGGACTGCGGAATTGAACTCTAAAAGTATTATAGTCAGCGACTTATGTATGTGTGTTGTGTGTTTGTGTTGGGTGGCTTTGCGCGAGGTTTTTTACGGGCTTTTGGAAAAAAAAAGACCGATTATTTGGTTGTCAGAAAAAAAAAGCGTAATTTTGCACGCAATTTAGCGATAAGGGGTTCCGTAGCTCAGTTGGATTAGAGCAACAGCCTTCTAAGCTGTGGGTCCTGGGTTCGAGCCCCAGCGGAATCACCAAGCGGAGATAATCTTCCCCGACCAAAAACGCAGAGGGTCCTAGGTTTGAGCCCCAGCGGAATCACCTAGCGGAGATAATCTTCCCCGACCAAAACGCAGAGGGTCCTGGGTTCGAGCCCCAGCGGAATCACCAAGGTCGCAATGGGGAATTGATTCGTACTCTTAGCGGAATCACTAAGCGGTAGCAAGAATCCCCGACCAAAACGCAATGGGTCCTGGGTTCGAGCCCCAGCGGAATCACCAAACGGTAATAAGAATCCCCGACCAAAACGCAGAGGATTCTGGGTTCGAGCCCCAGCGGAATCACCAAACGGAGAGTAGCTTCCCCGACCAAAACGCAGAGGGACCTGGGCAACGCCCAGGGAAATTGAAAGAAGAAAAAGGAGATATAGATAGAGAAAAAGGGCACTCAAGAACATGTGGGTGTCCTTCTTTGCTATTAGAAAGCAGTGTCACGGTCTGTCGCTGGTGAGTCAGCCGCAGGTTTTCCTGACGAGCGGCCACGAGAGGAAAGTCCGGGTAGCACAGGGCGCTCCACTTCCGAAAGTAGAAGCCATTGGCGACAGTGGGCTCCGACAGAAGAAAACAACCGCCGTTGCCGCAAGGTGGCGGTAAGGGTGAGAAGGTGGTGTAAGAGACCACCAGCCTGCGGGTGATCGTAGGGCTGTGTCGGCTGGAGGCTGCAAGTTCGCGTATACCGTCGTCTGAGGGTTGCCCGCCCAATATTTGCCGGAGTCAAACACGGCAATTACGATGGAGGGTAGAATGCTAGAGCCGCGGGGTGACTCGCGGAGTAGATAAATGACAGACACTGGTGCTCCATGCGCCAGCACAGAACCCGGCTTATAGGGGCACTGCTTTCTTTTTTCCTTTCCCATCTGACTCTGAAAAGACGCGTGCGGAGAGCGTGCATAAAAGAATGACCATGAACGAATTGCTGAAGAAAATCATCCAGTTCCTGAAAGTAGACCTCTGGCGTATCAAGAGCGGAGATGTATCTGCTGTGGCCTATTTCTTCTGCCAGCTGCTCAAGAAACTCATTCTTTCTGTGGAGTGGTTCACGACGAAGCGCCTGATGGATTATGCCGCAGCGCTCACCTATAGCACGCTCCTTGCCATCGTGCCCATCATGGCCGTGGTGTTTGCCATCGCCCGCGGGTTCGGCTACAACAAATACATCGAAGTGTGGTTTCGCGACACGCTGTCCTCACAACCACAGGCCGCAGAAATCATCATCGGCTTCGTCAATTCCTATCTTGTCCACACCAAGAGCGGCGTGTTCCTCGGCATTGGATTGTTGTTCATGCTCTGGACGGTCATCATGCTGATCAGCAATATTGAGAAGGCGTTCAACAACATCTGGCAGGTGAGCAAGCCTCGCAGCATTTTCCGCACCATCACCGACTACACGAGCATGTTCGTTTTGGCGCCCATCACCATCGTGGTGACGTCGGGTATCTCCATCCTCATGGCCACCGTGACAGGCGACATCGGCGACTATTTCCTTGTTGGTCACACCATGCGGTTCCTGCTGGCCTTGTTCCCTTATCTCCTGATGTCGGCCGTTTTCATCGTGCTCTACGTGTTCATGCCCAACACCAAGGTGCACATCAAGAACGCCATCGTGCCGGGCATTCTTTCGGGTTTTGCCATGCAAGGCCTGCAGTTTGTCTACATCCATTCGCAGATTTGGGTGACGAGCTACAACGCCATCTACGGTTCGTTTGCCGCTCTGCCTTTGTTCATGCTCTGGTTGCAGATATCCTGGACCATCTGCCTTTTCGGTGCCGAGCTCACTTACACCAATCAGAACCTCGAGACCTTCTCGTTCCGCACGCAGACCAGCGACCTGAGCTATCGCTACAAGCTGATGCTGAGCGTGCTGCTGATGAGCTGCATCTGCAAGCGCTTTGAGGAAGGCCTCCATCCCTATACGGCATTGGAGCTGAAGACCATCACCGGCATTCCCTCGCGCATCGTGCACGACCTGCTGAATGAGCTGACCAAGGTGGGGCTCATCACCAACGTGACCAACGACGAGAAAGGCGAGGACCCGTCGTATCAGCCAGCGCTCTCCACGTCGATGCTCAGCGTGGGCAGCGTGATAGACCGGCTTGAGGCTCACGGGAAATGGAAAATTGACATGGACATGAACCAGATGAAAAGCGAGAACTGGAGTAAGATACTGAAGAGCAGGAATGAGTATCTCACTGCGCAGCGCTCCGTTTTGCTGAAGGACCTGTAGGGCTTCTGGCGGCAAAGGGGGGCAGAGGCGGTGCCTCTGCCTACGCTTAGCCTGGGGGGCATATATAAAAGAAGTAGAGGCGCCACACAAAGGCGCCTCTACTTCTTTTACTATTTGGGTTGTTGCTATTCGTAGACCTCCTCGATGCCGTTGAGACCATAGCGGTCTTCCTCCGACTTACAGGGGTCGTAGCCGCTGGGCAGCTCGAATTTCTCGTCGGGTTTGTAGCCGAGCGATTTATCTGCAAAGACCCTCTGCATGAAGTATGCCCAGACGGGGAGCGCCATGTTGGCACCTTGTCCGATGCTTGTGCTGTCGAAGTGGATGTCGCGGTCTTCGCCACCCACCCAGCAGCCGTTTACCAGCGAGGGCGTGAATCCCATGAACCAGACATCGGCGTTCAGGTTGGTCGTTCCGGTCTTGCCGCCCATCTCACAGCGCACGTTGTAGCGGTAGCGCATGCGGCTACCCGTTCCGCCGTCGATGACGCCCTTGAGCATCACCAGCATCTTGTTGGCACTCGATTCGCTGATCACCTCGTTCAGTCGCGGCTGGAATTCGGCTATCACGTTGCCTTCGTAGTCTTCAATCTTGGTCACGAAGATGGGCGCACAGCGTATGCCGTGGTTGGCAAAGGCGGTGTAGGCACTCACCATTTCGCCGACGCTCACCTCGTTGGGTCCCAGACAAAGCACCATGCTGGGCTCAATGCCAGGCGTGTTGATGCCGAACTTGTGGAGGATGTTGATGAAGTCCTGTGGGTTGATGCGGCTCATGAGCTGTGCCGAAATCCAGTTGTTCGACTGGGCAAGTCCCCACTTCAGCGGCACCATGGCCCCGTATCGGGCGCGGCTTCCGTTACGCGGAATCCATCCGCCGTAGTTCTTCTGCACGTTCAGAACCTGGTCGCAGGGATTCATTCCGTTCTCCATGGTGAGAGCATAGAGGTAGGGCTTGGTGGTAGAACCCACCTGTCGGCGACCCATGAATGCCATGTCGTAGGAGAAATGCTCGTAGTTGAGGCCGCCCACGTAGGCTTTCACGTAGCCCGTGTGTGCGTCCATGCTGACAAATCCCGAGCGCAGGAACTTCTTGTAGTAGCGTATGGAGTCGAGCGGCGACATCGTGGTGTCCTTCTCGCCACGATAGGTGAACACCGTCATCTCCACAGGTGTGCGGAACGAATGGCGTATTTCTTCTTCCGATGCACCGTTCTCCTTGAGCACCCTGTATCGCTCACTTCGGCGCATGCTTCTGTCGATGATGCCCTGTGCTTCTTTCTGAGTAATGTGACGAGAGAAAGGCGCGTTGGGCTTCATTCTCATCTCCACGTTGAACTGCGGCTGCAGTTCCTTCACCACATGCTGGTAGACAGCCTCCTCGGCATACTTCTGCATGCGGGTGTCGATGGTTGAATAGATGCGCAGGCCGTCGGTATATACGTTGTAGTCCTCGCCGTTGCGCTTCTTGTTCTTGTGGCACCAGCCGAAGAGCGGGTCGTTGGCCCAAGCCACGGAGTCAATCAGATATTGCGCGCGGTTCCACGAGGGATAGTTCTTCATTTCGGGCTCCTCGGCCATCATGTACTGCTTGATGAACTCACGGAAGTACATGGCAATGCCCTCCTGGTGGGTGCGCCGGCGGATGTTCAGTCCCAGCGGCTGCACGCGTGCCGAGTCGTAGTCAGCCTTTGAGATGTAGCGTGCGTTGTACATCTGTCCCAGCACCACGTTGCGTCTTTCAACGCATCGCTCCTCGTAGCGATAGGGATTGAAGTAGGAAGGGTTCTTGCACATGCCGATGAGCGTGGCACTTTCCGCCAGGTTCAGGTTCTTGGGCTCTTTGCTGAAATAGGTGTCTGCAGCCATCTTGATTCCCACCGCATTGTGCAGGAAGTCAAAATAGTTGAGGTACATGGCAATGATTTCCTCCTTGGTGAAGTTACGTTCCAGCTTGATGGCAATGACCCACTCGATGGGTTTCTGGATGAGACGCTCCAGAGTGCTGTGCGCTTTCTCTGTGAAAAGCTGCTTGGCGAGCTGCTGTGTGATGGTACTGCCGCCACCTGCACTAGCCTGTCCCATGATGCCACGCTTGACAATGGCACGTCCCAGGGCCTTGAAGTCGATGCCCGAATGTTCGTAGAAACGCTCGTCCTCGGTGGCCACCAAGGCGCGCACCAGGTCTGGCGACAGCTTGTTGTAGTCCACGATGATTCGGTTTTCACGGTCGGAGTTGTAGGTTCCCATCAGCTTTCCGTCGGCACTGTATATCATAGATGCCGAACGGCTGATTGGGTTCTCGAGCTCTTCCATGTCAGGCATGTAGCCAATCCATCCGTTCCAGATGGCGACGAAGGCTAATGCAAGAAGGACAACCACAGAGGCCATGGAAATCCAAAGAAAACGTATCAGTTTTTTCCTCATTTTTAATAGATGTCTCAGAAAATTTCTGCAAAAATACAACTTTTATTTCTAATTATCAACCATAAACCAAAAATTATGCGTAACTTCGCGGTCGAATACCGAAATAAACGTCGTTTAAGAATGGAAAAACATGATTTTGTAACGATTGCCGACCTCACAAGAGAGAAAATTCTCTATATGATAGAGATGGCGCAGGAGTTTGAACGTTACCCCAACCGCGAACTGCTCAAGGGCAAGGTCGTTGCCACGCTTTTCTTCGAGCCTTCCACCCGCACACGCCTTAGTTTTGAAACCGCTGCCAACCGCCTTGGTGCGCGCGTCATCGGCTTTGCCGACCCCAAGGTGACCAGCGGAACCAAGGGCGAGACCCTGAAGGACACCATCCTCATGGTGTCAAACTATGCCGACGTCATTGTCATGCGCCATTACATCGAGGGAGCCGCACGCTACGCTTCGGAGGTGTCGCCCGTTCCCATTGTCAACGCCGGCGACGGAGCCCATCAGCATCCGTCGCAGTGCATGCTCGACCTCTACAGCATCTACAAGACCCAGGGGACACTCGACAACCTGAACATCTACATGGTGGGCGACCTGAAATACGGGCGGACGGTTCACTCCCTGCTCATGGCCATGCGCCATTTCAACCCCACCTTCCACTTCGTGGCTCCCAAGGAACTGGCCATGCCAAAGGAATACAAACTCTACTGCGACGAGCACGGCATCAAATACCAGGAGCATACGGCCTTCAACGAGAAGGTCATTGCCGATGCCGACATTTTGTATATGACACGCGTGCAGAAGGAACGCTTCTCCGACCTCATGGAATACGAACGCGTGAAGAACGTCTACATTCTGAAAAACGACATGCTCTCGCTCGCCAAGCCCAACATGCGCATCTTGCATCCGCTGCCGCGCGTCAACGAAATCGCCTACGACGTGGACGAGAATCCCCACGCCTACTACATCCAGCAGGCAGGAAACGGACTCTTCGCACGTGAGGCCATCTTCTGCGACGTCCTTGGCATCAGTCTCGAACAAGTAAAGAACGACAAAACAATCATACTATAAGTCATGGCAAAGAAAGAAATGCTCGTGGCGGCCATTCAGAACGGCACCGTCATCGACCACATACCATCGGAGAAGACCTATCAGGTGGCAACGCTGCTCAAGCTCAACGAGATGACCACGCCCGTCACCATCGGTTACAACCTGCGCTCGAAGAAACTCGGACGCAAGGGCATCATCAAGATTGAGAACAAGTTCTTCACCGACGAAGAGATCAGCCGTCTCTCGGTGGTAGCTCCCAACATCGTGCTCAATGTCATCAAGGAATTCGAGGTGGTGGAGAAGAAAACCGTCATCACGCCCAAGGACATCCGTGGCATCGTGCGGTGCAACAACCCGAAGTGCGTCACCAACAACGAGCCCATGCAAACCCATTTCCATGTCGATAACGGCATCCTTACGTGCCACTATTGCGAGATGGAACAGGACATTAACAAAGTAGAACTGGTGTGACCGTCTCGCACCATTCATCATCCATATCAAATGAAAGAAACACCCGTACTACTCCTCACCGGCTATCTTGGCAGTGGAAAGACGACCTTGCTGAACCGCATCCTCACCAACAAGCAGGGCATCAGGTTTGCTGTTGTCGTCAACGATATCGGTGAGGTGAACATTGATGCCGACCTCATTCAGAAAGGCGGCATTGTCAACCAGCAGGACGACAGTCTCGTGGCTCTGCAGAACGGCTGCATCTGCTGTACGCTCAAGATGGACCTCGTGCAGCAGCTTCAGGACCTCATCGCCATGCAGCGTTTCGACTACATCGTCATCGAGGCCAGTGGCATCTGCGAACCAGCTCCCATCGCGCAGACCATCTGCTCCATTCCTTCCATGGCACCCGAGGTGACACGCCACGGCGTGCCGCGGCTTGACTGCATTGTCACCGTCGTTGATGCACTGCGCATGCGCGACGAGTTTGGAAGCGGACTCGACCTCACACGTCAGAACATCGACGAGGACGACATCGAGAACCTCGTTATCCAGCAAATAGAATTCTGCAACATCGTGCTGCTCAACAAGGCTGCCGAGGTGGAGCCCGACGAACTGGGCCGCATCCGTCAGATTGTGAGGACGCTACAGCCACAGGCCGACATCATCGACTGCAACTATGGTGATGTAGACCTTGACCGCATTGTCAACACCCACCTGTTCGATTTTGAGCGCGTTGCCACCTCCGCCACATGGATCAAGGAAGTGGAAGCCCCGCTGCACGACGATGATGACGACCATCCGTCGCATGAGGAAGCCGAAGAGGAGGAATCCCACGAACACCATCATCATCACGATGACGACGCCCACAGCCATCATCACCATCATGAGCACCATCATCACCATGATGAAGGTGAGGCCGAAGAATATGGCATTGGCACCTATGTCTACTATGCCCGTAGGCCTTTCAACCTCGGACTCTTCGACGAGTTCGTAGCCCGTAAGTGGCCCAAGGGCATCATCCGTGCCAAGGGCATCTGCTATTTCCACGACGAGCAGGACAAATGCTACGTCTTCGAACAGGCAGGCAAACAGGTATCCATCCGTGATGCAGGCCTTTGGTATGCTACCATGCCGAAGGACGAGCTCCAGCAACTGATGGAGCGCAACCCCGGTTTGCGCCGCGACTGGGACGACGAATACGGCGACCGAATGCAGAAGCTCGTCTTCATCGGACAGCATCTCGACAAGGAACGCATAGCGCGCCTCCTCGACTTCTGCCTGGAGTAGAAGAAGAGCTCCAAGCCCTCCTGTCGTCCCCAGAGGGGGACAATCCTTTCGGGAAAAGTGAGAGGCCGCATTTTAATTGATTTTATAAACCCAAAACCATAATTCAAATGAAAAGAGACAACACCGTTTTTGAGTTGATTGAGAAAGAGCACCAGCGTCAGCTGAAAGGCATCGAGCTCATCGCCAGTGAAAACTTCGTCAGCGAGCAGGTCATGCAGGCCATGGGCTCGTGTCTGACCAACAAATACGCTGAGGGCTATCCCGGCAAGCGCTATTATGGCGGCTGTCAGGTGGTCGACGAAGTTGAATCGCTCGCCATCGAGCGCGTTTGCAAGCTCTTCGGCGCTGAATATGCCAACGTGCAGCCCCATTCAGGAGCACAGGCCAACGCAGCTGTACTCCTCGCAGTGCTGAAGCCCGGCGACACCTTCATGGGAATGAACCTCGACCACGGCGGACACCTCTCCCACGGTTCCCACGTCAACACCAGTGGTATTCTCTACAATCCCATTGGCTACAACCTCAACAAGGAAACCGGTCGCGTGGACTACGACGAGATGGAGAAGCTCGCTCTTGAGCACAAGCCTAAGCTCATCATCGGCGGTGGCTCAGCCTACAGCCGCGAGTGGGACTACAAGCGTATGCGCGACATCGCCGACAAGGTGGGCGCCCTGCTCATGATTGACATGGCACACCCCGCCGGACTCATCGCTGCCGGACTCCTTGACAACCCCGTGAAGTATGCACACATTGTTACCTCCACCACTCACAAGACCTTGCGCGGACCGCGTGGAGGCATCATCCTCATGGGCAAGGACTTCGAGAATCCCTGGGGGCTCAAGACCCCGAAGGGCGTCACCAAGATGATGTCGCAGCTCATCAACTCAGCCGTGTTCCCCGGACAGCAGGGCGGACCGCTCGAACACGTCATCGCCGCAAAGGCCGTCGCATTTGGCGAGGCTCTGCAGCCCGAGTTCAAGGAGTGGGCCCAGCAGGTGCAGAAGAACGCCAAGGTGCTGGCCGACGAACTCATCAAGCGCGGCTTCCACATTGTCAGTGGAGGCACCGATAACCACTCCATGCTCGTTGACCTGCGCACGAAGTATCCTGACCTCACTGGAAAGGTGGCCGAGAACGCCCTTGTCGCTGCCGACATCACCGTTAACAAGAACATGGTGCCCTTCGATTCCCGTTCAGCCTTCCAGACCAGTGGCCTTCGCCTCGGAACGCCCGCCATCACCACCCGCGGTGCCAAGGAAGACCTCATGATTCTCATCGCAGAGCTCATCGAGACCGTGCTCAACGATCCTGAGAACCCCGAAGTCATCGCAGCGGTGCGTCAGCGTGTCAACGACACCATGAAGGACTATCCCATCTTCGCCTATTAAGTCACGCTGCCCCGTTGAGGGCATAGGAAGAAAAAGGAATAGATAGTAAGACGACAAAACGACAACGGACCAAACAGACCATACGGAAACCGGCCATTTGCTGACAGTCAGCATCGAAGCCATCCGTTGAATCTATTGAGTCCGTTGTCGTTTTTTATTGGTGCAGTTGCCTAAATGCGCGTCACCTGTTTGACCCCTTTCACGGTCTTGATTTTCTTGATGAGCGCCTCGAGCTTGGTGGTGTCCTCAATGTTCACGGTAATATTACCGCTGAACAGTCCGTCGTTGCTCTCGATGTTAATGCTGCGCATGGCGATGTTCTCTTCCTTGGAGATGATGCTCGTGATGTTGTTCACAATGCCGATGTCGTCGTTGCCAATGACGCGTAGCACGATGGCATACTGAGCCGTTCCCTTTCCGCTCCACATGGCACGGACGATGCGGTAGGGGAACCGCCGCCGCATTTCGCGGGCGTTGGGACAGTCACTGCGGTGGATTTTGATGCCGCCGCCGTTGGTGACAAAGCCAAACACGGAGTCGCCATAGATGGGACGGCAGCACTTGGCGAGCTGGAAGTCGATGCCTTTCAGGTTCTTGTCGATGACGATGACGTCGTCGCTGCCATAGGTAATCTCTTCGTTAGGATTCTCGAAGACGAAGTCCTCGGCACTCTGAGTTGGTACGGAGGGTAGGGGAGCGTTGCCGCTTTCGCGCTGCTGCAACTGTGCATAGCGCTCGATGACGGTGACGGTGTCGAGCACACCTTCGGCGAGTTGCTTGTAGAAGTCGCGCGTCTCCTTGAATCCCATCTTCTTGATGAGGTGGTTCATGGTGCTCTCGTCGAACTCCAGCTTGCGGTTCTTCATCCTTCGCTCGAGCATCTCCTTGGCAATGGCAGCCTCCTTTACCTGGATGTCCTTCAGCGCGAGCCGTATCTTCGACTTGGCGCGACTTGTCTTCACGATGCCAAGCCAGTCCTGCTTGGGCTTTTGCGTGCTCGACGTCATGACCTCCACCTGGTCGCCCGACTGCAGCTGATAGCGGAGGGTGACCACCTTATTGTTGATGCGTGCGCCTGTACATTGGCCGCCGATGCGCGAGTGGATGTGGTAGGCAAAGTCGAGGACGGTGGCGCCCTTAGGGAACTTCAGCAGGTCGCCCTTAGGGGTGAACACGAAGACCTCGTCTTCATAGAGGTCCATCTTGAACTCGTCCATCATCTGCCGGCTGTCGTTGTTTTCCAGCGCGTTGCGAATGCTGGTGAGCCATTGGTCGAGTCCTCCCTCGCCGCTTTTCACGCCTTTATAGCGCCAATGGGCCGCGAGTCCACGCTCGGCCACCTCGTCCATGCGGTCGGTTCTTATCTGCACTTCCACCCATTTCTGCTCAGGTCCGAGCACGGTGATATGGAGGCTTTCGTAGCCGTTGGACTTCGGCACGGTGAGCCAGTCGCGCAACCGTTTGGGATTGCTTTGGTACATGTTGGTGATGATAGCGAACACCTGCCAGCACTGGCCGTGCTCTTTGGCGCGGTTGATGGTAGTGTGGTCGCCATCGGTTTCGAGTATGATGCGGATGGCAAAGAGGTCGTAGATGCCCTCGAAGCCACACTGCTGCTTCTTCATCTTCTGCCAGATGCTGTGGATGCTCTTGGTGCGTCCTTTCATGTGGAACCGCAGTCCTGCATCGCGCAGTTTCTCCTCGATGGGCGCGATGAACTTCTCAATGTAGGCGTCGCGGCTCTTCTTCGTGGCGTTGAGCTTATCCTTGATCATGTAGTAGGCATCGTGCTCGAGATATTTCAGCGACAGGTCCTCGAGTTCGCTCTTCAGCTTGTAGAGTCCGAGCTTGTGGGCCAGCGGTGCATAGAGATAGCTGGCCTCCTCGCTCACACGGCGCCTGCCCTCTTCGTTGTCGGTGTCCCTGATCTGCCTCATGAGACTCACGCGGTCGGCTATCATGATGAGGATGACGCGCATGTCCTCGGCAAAGGAGAGCAGCAGGTTGCGGAAGTTCTCGCTCTCGATGACGGGGTTCTTCTTGTAGAGTTGCTGAATGCGCACCAGTCCGCGAATGATGGTGGCCACGCTGGTGCCATATTCCTGTTGGATGGTGGCGAGCAGTTGCTCCTGTTCCTCGTGTTGCACGTCTTCATCCTCAGCACTGCCGAGGCGCTGTCCGGCGTTGATGACACTGGAGTAGAGCATGATGGCAATGACGCCGTCGCGCTTGAGTCCTTCCTCATCGACGGCAATGATGGCTGTGCGCAGGCTCTGCACGATGGGGTTCAGACCGAAGATGTCCCGCTGCAGTCCCTGTTGCTCCATCATCATGAGCAGATGGCTGCGCATCTTGCGGTCGTCGTCTTCGTTGAGCGAGTCTCCGAGAGCCGACCTCAAATGGCCAAGTAATTCAACGGCTTCGCGACGCTCGTCTTCGGTGAATATCAGTTCTATGTTGTTCATCGTATGTATGCCAATGTTTCTTTTCGTTTGTCTTTCGGGACTGGCGTATAAAGCTGCCTGACCCATATTTTTGGGCAAAGATACGCATTTTTCTGTCAAAACTTTCCTTAATTCAAAAAAAGTGACTATATTTGTAGCACTTTTTAAACGAAAACCTATAAATATTCCATCATTATGTTATCACAACAAGATCTTAAACAAATCGAACTGAAAGGAATTTCAGAGGAACAAATCAACAATCAGCTGGAAGAATTCAAGACAGGTTTCCCCTATCTGAAGCTGGAGGCTGCTGCAAGCATTGCCAACGGAGGCATCTTGGCACCCGCCGAAGAAGACCGCAAGGCTTTTGTCGACACATGGAAAAAGTATAAGGACGAGGGCCACAAGATTGTGAAGTTCGTGCCGGCCAGCGGTGCGGCATCGCGCATGTTCAAAGACATGTTCGCGTTTGTCGACGCACCCTACGACGTGCCCACCACCGACTTCGAGAAGAACTATTTCGCCCACATTGAGAGCTTTGCCTTCTTTGGCGCACTCGACGAGGCCTGCAAGAAGAACGAGGGCAAGGGCGTTCGCGAACTGATTGCCGACGGCAACTACAAGGCCGTAGCTGCCAACATGCTGCGGAAGGAGGGCCTCAACTATGGCCAGTTGCCGAAGGGCATGCTTCTCTTCCACAAGTATGATGAGGGAGCCCGCACGCCCATGGAGGAACACTTGGTGGAGGCAGCGCTCTATGCTTCTTCCAATGGCGAGGCAAACGTGCACTTCACCGTGAGCCATGAGCACATCGAGTTCTTCCAGAACAAGGTGGCAGAGAAGGAAGAAGGACTGGCCCGCGAGTATGGCGTGCACTACAATATCTCGTTCTCGGAGCAGAAACCCAGCACCGACACGGTGGCCGCCAATGCTGACAACACGCCGTTCCGCAATGAAGACGGATCGCTGCTCTTCCGTCCGGGCGGACATGGAGCGCTCATCCAGAACCTCAACGACATCGACGCCGACGTTATCTTCATCAAGAACATCGACAATGTGGTGCCCGACCGTCTGAAGGCCGACACCGTGGAATACAAGCAGCTCATCGCAGGTGTGTTGGTAGCATTGCAGAAGAAGGCATTCGCCTATCTGCAGATACTCGACAATGGCGCCACCGAGGAGCAGCTCGCGGAAATCGCCGCCTTCGTAGAGAAAGACCTCTGCTGCAAGCCCGCAGACGGCGTAAAACCAACGGCCGACTACCTGCGCACGAAGCTCAACCGCCCCATGCGTGTATGCGGCATGGTGAAGAATGTGGGCGAGCCGGGCGGTGGTCCGTTCCTCACCTACAACCAGGACGGCACCGTCAGCCTGCAGATTCTGGAGAGTTCGCAGATAGACAAGAGCAATGAGGCCTACATGAAGATGTTCACCTCAGGCACACATTTCAACCCCGTAGACCTGGTATGCGCCGTGAAGGACTACAAGGGACAGCCCTTTGACCTGCCTGCCTTTGTGGATAAGTCAACGGGATTCATCTCGAGCAAGAGCAAGAACGGTAAGGAACTCCGTGCCCTCGAGCTGCCGGGACTGTGGAATGGTGCCATGAGCAACTGGAACACCGTCTTCGTGGAGGTGCCCCTCTCTACGTTCAATCCCGTGAAGACCGTCAACGACCTGCTTCGCGAGCAGCATCAGTAATTGGTCTATTACCTCTTTTATATACCAGCGCCTGCGGTCTCCGAAAGAAGGCCGCAGGTGCTTATACTTCAATCAACTGTTTCTCTTTCAGTCTGAATATGAAAAGGCTATCTTTGAGCATCTTTCTTCTTTGTGCGGCACTCATGGCCTCCGCACAAAGTGTCGACGCGCAAATCCAGAAAATACGCGATTTCTACAATCTCGTGCAAGAACAAGCAAAGAAGGGATATAGCACCGAGAATCCTATCGGCACCGCTGTCATCGACCATATTGCCACCTACAGTGCTGTGGGGTACATCAAGGGGAGGACTGAGATTTATACCTATCTCTACGACGGTGAAGAATTCGATGACGAGCTCTTCAACACACAACAGGTGGTGATGATACGCGAGAACTTCGAACGGGGACCATGGCAGAAATACCGCGAATATCTCTACGACCCCGAAACCCGGGAACCCATCTTCTGCTATTTCCACGACATGAATCCCGATACCGGAGAGTTCGACGACCATCGCTTCTATTTCTCCAAGGGGAAACTGCTCAAGGCTTTGCCAGCATCGTCGGCATCCAAGGCGAAGTCAGCTCTCACCATTGCCAACGGGATGAAGGACTACGGACGCTCCGTTTTCGAGAACTCCCCCACGGATCTCTAATCTCAGTTATTCAAGTTTCGCATGTTTGAGGAGTTTAGGAGTTTGGGAGTTTCCGCGGCTTTCAGCCGCTGGAGTTTGGACGATAGTTTTAGTGCGGTCGCCGCAAATACACTATCGTCCAAACTCCCAAACTCCCAAACTCCCAAACTCCAAAGAGCAAGCGGAGCTTGCGAAAGTTGAATCAGTTGTTTACTCATAATGAAAAGACTTCTCACGTTTGCCTGCACAATGTTGCTCTTCTTCACTGTGCAAGCACAGGACTATCAATTAGCGAAAGACATCCTCTACACATCGAAAACCGATGCCTACGCCATGGAACGGCTCAAACTCGACGTCTATTATCCGCAGAACGCCAAGGATTGTCCCGTGGTGGTGTGGTTCCATGGTGGCGGTCTTGAGGCCGGACAGAAGGAGATTCCCTCACAACTCATGCAGAAAGGACTCGTCGTGGTGGGCGTTAACTACCGCCTGTTGCCGCGTGTCACGGTCGATCAGACGCTCGACGACGCTGCAGAGGCCGTCGCCTGGGTGTTTGCCAATGCCGCACGGTATGGAGGCGATGCGCGCAAGATGGTGGTGACAGGCCACTCCGCCGGAGGCTACATCGCCATGATGCTGTGTCTCAACAAAGCGTGGCTCGCCAGATACGGAGCCGATGCCGACGACGTGATGATGTATGTGCCGTTCAGTGGTCAGGCCGTCACCCACTACAATGTGCGGAAGATGCAGGGACTGGGACCGCTGCAGGCCACCATCGATCAGTACGCTCCCATCTACTGGGTGCGCGGCGATTGTCCGCCACTTGTGCTTATCTGTGGCGACCGCGAGCTAGAACTCTATGGCCGATACGACGAAAACCAGTATCTCGCACGCATGATGAAGCTGGCCGGACATCAGAACACCTTCCTCTATGAAATAGGCGGCCACGGCCATGGTGCCATGGTTGGACCGTCGTTCCATATACTCGAAACCCACCTCAACAAGATGTTGGGGCGTCCTGTGAATCCTTAACTACAACAATTAAGAATACAAAGAAATGAAAGATTTTGTCTATTATACTCCCACGGAAGTCGTGTTTGGAGCACAGTCGGAAGAAAAAGTTGCCGACCTGGTTCGTAAATATGGTGGCCATCGCGTGCTTGTGCACTATGGTGGAAAGAGCGCCCTCCGCTCAGGACTGCTGGAGAAAATATGCCGGCTTCTCGATGAAGGCGGCATAGAACACGTAGAACTCGGTGGCGTCGTACCCAATCCACGTTTGTCGAAGGTGCGCGAAGGCATCGCGCTGTGCAGGGAGAAAGGCGTCGACTTCATCCTTGCCGTGGGTGGTGGAAGCGTCATCGACTCAGCCAAGGGCATCGCCTATGGAGTGGTCACCGACACCGATGTGTGGGATTTCTATCTGGGCAAGGCTCAGGCCACTGCGTGTCTGCCCGTTGCTTCTGTGCTTACCATTCCGGCTGCAGGCAGCGAAATGAGCGAGGCCAGTGTTGTTACCAATGAGGATGGCGACGTGAAGCTGGGCTATTCCAACGACCTGTCGCGTCCGAAGTTTGCCATCATGAATCCCGAGCGCACGTTCACCCTGCCGCCCTATCAGACGGCCGCCGGCGTCACCGACATGATGATGCACACCATGGAGCGCTATTTCACGCACGACGACGACATGACGCTCACCGACAACATTGCCGAGTCCATCCTGCGCACCATGAAAGACTGTGTGTTCGCTGTCCTCAAGAATCCCACCGACTACCGCAACCGTGCTCAGATCATGTGGGGCGGCAGCGTCGCCCACAACGGACTGACGGGCTGCGGTCTCTCCGACGACTGGGCCACCCATCAGCTGGAGCACGAGCTCAGCGGCATGTTCGACGTTACCCACGGCGCCGGTCTCGCTGCCATCTGGCCGAGCTGGGCACGCTATGTCTATAAGGAAAACATCAGTCGCTTCGTGCGTTTCGCCGTCAACGTGATGGACGTTCCCAACGACTTCACCGACCCCGAGCAGACGGCACTCCGCGGCATTGAGGCCATGGAGCAGTTCTATCATGCCATCGGGATGCCCATCAACATCCACGAACTGATTGGCCGCGACATCACCGACGAGGAAATCCACGAGATGGTGCGCAAGTGCAGCCGCGACTTCACTTGCACCACGGGTTGCTTCAAGGTGCTGCAACCCGCCGACATGGAGGCCATCTATCGCATGGCACGTTAGTCGAAAGCCTTCAGCCTCACTTCTATGCCGTCGGCCTTGAGCTGGGCGGGAAGCACGCTCACGTCTGTCTGTCCGTAGTGGTAGGGATACACCACCTTGGCCTTGACCATGCGGGCCGCGTTGACGAACTGTTCCGTCGTCATGGTGTAGGGCTGGTTGCAGGGCAGGAAGGCGATGTCGATATTCTTGAACGAACTCATTTCCGGTATGTCTTCTGTATCGCCGGCAATGTATATCCTGATTCCGTCCACAGTGAGGATGTAGCCGTTGTCTCGTCCCTGTGGATGGAATTTTTTGTGTTCCTCGGTGGTGTTGTAGGCAGGCACGGCCTCAATGCTGAAGTCCTTTTTCCATTCCCTCTGGTCGCCGTTCTTCATCACGGTTCCTGCTCCATACATGTCAGCGCAGCGCTGGTTGGTCACCAGCTGCGTGCCTTCCTTTGTCAGCGTCTTGATGGCTTCCTTGTCGAAGTGGTCCATGTGCTCATGGGTCACGAGAATCAGGTCAGCCTTGGGCAGTGCGCCGTAGTCGGTGGTGCGGTTGCCCAGTTTGCCCACGGGGTCAATCTCTATTTCCTGACCGTCGTATTCTATCCGGATGCTGGCGTGTATCAGGGCATGAATGCGCAGCGTCTTCCCGCTCTTGGTCTTGAAGGTGTCGGCGTCGTCTGTCTGCGTGGTCACGGGCATCTGGGCTTTCTTCCAGGCCACGATGCCGCCCAGCAGGTTCACCACCTTGTAGCCTTTTTCGGCCAGCTTCTCAGCAGCCGTTACCGACCTTCTGCCACTGCGGCAGTAGACGGCCACCGTCTTCTCCTTGCTCAGCTGTGCCGTGGCTTTCTCCACAAACGACTCTTCCTTCACGTCGATGTTCAGTGCGCCCACCAGATGGTCCTCGGCATATTCCTCTGCCGTGCGCACGTCTACCAGTTGTACGTCGCCACTGTCAATCAGTTGGGCGAACTCTTTCACTTCGCGGTTCTCGAAGTTCTGCTGACTGCAGGCTGTGTTGACGTTCAGTCCCAGCAGTGCCAACAAAAATGCAAATCCTTTTTTCATATTTTTCTCCTTATTGATATTTCGGTTGTTCTACTTTATTTTGTAGTCTGGGAGTCTGGACAATAGACTTTTTCGTCCTTTTTGCCGTTTCCTGCAATCAGAGATAATGACAAGACTCCTTCACTCCTTTCACCTATCTTCATTCTCCCTCCCTTTGGGAGTACCCGTGTGGGTCGTTGGCCTTGCTTTCTTTGCAAATGCAAACAGCTCCAGCGGCAGGTGGCAATATCCCTCAGGGTTCTTGTCGAGATAGTCCTGATGGCGTTCTTCTGCCGCATAGAAGCACTGCAGCGGAGCCACTTCCACGACGATGGGCTCAGAGAGCTGTGCCTGCTGTTCGGCAAACACCTTCCTGATGACTGGTAACTGCTCGTCGCTGGTGTAGTAGACGCCAGTGCGATAGCGTGTCCCCTCGTCGTGTCCTTGTTTGTTGAGGCTGGTGGGGTCAATGGCCTTGAAGAACATGTTGAGCAGGAACTCCAGGTCGGCCACGGCCTCGTCGTAGACAACGCGCACCGTCTCGGCGTGCCCGGTCTGGTCGGTGTACACCTCTTCGTAGGTGGGCTGCTCGGTGCGACCGTTGGCAAACCCCACTTCCGTGTCCTTCACGCCTTCTATCTGTTTGAAGAAATGCTCTGTTCCCCAGAAGCATCCTCCGGCAAAATATATTTCCTTCATATCTTTTTGTTTTTACCTTTTTATATAGGTGAGAGGTTTTTTTGAGGTGAGTGTTTTTTAGAGGTGAGTGGTAAGAGGTAAGAGGTGAGAGAAAAGTCCTCTCACACATCACATTTCCCGCTCTGAACCCCCTCCCTAAACAGGGAGGGCTGGGGAGGGTCTTGTATGGCACTTCCGCACGCTTCCAGCAGCTCCTGGTGTATGATGCCATTGGTGGCCACCACGCCGTCACCTTCCATGAAGTCCTCTTCGCCCTCATAGCTGGTCACCTTTCCGCCGGCCTCCTTCACGATGCAAGCTCCGGCCATGAAGTCCCACTGTCCGATGAATTTCTCTGCATAGCCATCGAGTCTGCCCGCAGCCACATAGCAGAGCGACATGGCCGCCGAACCGCTCATGCGAATGCTTGCTACGTTGCCGTAGAATCTTTTTATAAGTCGTTGGGCCACAGGACTGTACACTTCGCTGTTGTAGGGCAGCTGAAGGCAGAGCAGTGCATCGCCGATGGCATTGTTGCTCACCGTCAGACGCGTCCCGTTGCAGTAGGCTCCGCCATCTTTCCAGGCATAGAAGCACTCACCGGTGGTTACCTCGCACACCACGCCCACCACAATCTCCTTGCCCTTGCACAGAGCGATGCTCACACAGTAAGGCGCGTAGTTGTGGATGAAGTTCGTCGTGCCGTCCAGTGGGTCCACCACCCAGCAATACTCTTCTCTCCCGTGTCCGGCCGTGCCTTCCTCGGTGATGAAGCCCGCCTCCGGCAGCAGCCTTCGCAGGCCTTCCACGATGAGCCGCTCCGATGTCTTGTCCACGTACGACACGTAGTCGTGCGCGTGTTTCCGTTCCACCTGTTCGGTGTGAAACCGCTTCCGTTCGTCGGCAATGTAGTCGGCAGCCTTGCGCGCCACCTCACACACCTTTCCTGTCAGTTCCTTTAGGTTCTCCATATCAATTGTAAACCTCATTTCTCCAAAAACTAAATGCAGCTGCAAATATAAAGATAATAACGGAAATAAGCAAGAAAAACCCATTATTTCATGTTTGTCGCGATAATAATACGCTCCTGCAGCCAGTCGTTATGAACAGAAATTATTATAATTATTACTCAACTTTCGCAAGTTGATGGAGTTTAGGAGTTACAGGAGTTACAGGAGTTCAGACAATACTTCCAACCCCTGTAAACTGACGCAAAGGGAGCCTTCAGCACTATCGTCTGTAACTCCTGTAACTCCTGAACTCCTGAACTCCAAGAAGTTGAGCGAATGCGAAACTTGAACAGAAATTATTATAATTCTTATAATTCTCTTTTGCCGTTTCCCAACCTCAATTTCATAATTCTCTAATTCTCAAATTCGTGATTTGAATTATAATAATTATAATAATTTCTGTCCAATATTAAATGTCTATTCGTGTAGCGTCGCAGACAACATCTAAGTCATTCATGTCCGTCGTTTCCCGAGCTCCCAGAACGCCACGCTGGCCGCCGCCGCCACATTCAACGAGTCCACGCCGTGCGCCATCGGTATGCGCACCACATAGTCGGCCTCGCCGATGGTCTCTTTGGGCAGCCCGTCGCCTTCCGTGCCCATCACGATGGCCAGTCGCGGCTCCTGTTTCAGCCGTTCGTCGTCAAGGCTCACCGAGTCATCGGTCAGCGCCATCGCCGCCGTGCGGAATCCCAGCGCGTGCAGACTGCCGATGCCCTCGTCAATCCATGCCCACGGCATCAGGAACACCGACCCCATGGAAACCCTCACCGCCCGACGGTTCAGAGGGTCGCACGAGTTGCGCGTCAGCAGCACCGCGTCGATGCCCAGTGCCGCCGCCGAACGGAAGATGGCCCCGATGTTCGTCGTGTCCACCACACCGTCTATCACCACGATGCGTCTCGCCCCGTCGCAGATGTTGGCCACGCTGCGTTCTGCCGGTCGCCGCATGGCGCACAGCACCCCTCTTGTCAGCGTGTAGCCCGTCAATTCCGCCAGCAGTTCCCTTTCCCCCGTGTACACAGGCATGTCGCCGCAGCGCTCCACAATGTCCTTCGCGTCGCCCTCGATGTGTTTCCGCTCGCACAACAGCGCCAGCGGTTCGTAGCCAGCATCCAGCGCCACGCGTATCACCTTCGGACTCTCCACGATGAACACCCCCTTCTCGGGTTCCAGACGGTTGCGCAGCTGCGCCTCCGTCAGTGTGCTGAACACCTCCACGCCCGGCTCCCTGAGCGAACGGATTTCAATGATTGCCATATCGTTGTTTCCTTTCCTGTCATTTTTCTCGTGCAAATTTACACATTTCTCCCTCCACAACCCCATTCCAATCGTTAATTCTTTCTTAAAGCCACCGATTTCCTTGCATTTCGCCCTCAAAAGCATTACCTTTGCAGTAACATTTTCGTCATAGCGAAAGCAAACACGAATAGTAACAGATAGAGACCCCACCCCTGACCCCTCCCCTTGAAGGGAGGGGATCAGCTACCGCCGGAAAGCAAGCCGCAGGCACTCCCATCCCTTCAATGGGAGGGGGCAGGGGAGGGGTTCAAAACGATTCCGCCGAGTCCAGAATAGAGTCATAAAAAGGTAGCGGAAGAGGTTTCCTCTTACTTCTCACCTCTTAAATCTTACCTCTAATTCTTACCTCTAAATTCTTACCTCTTACCTTTTACTTCTTAACTCTTAACTCTTAATTCTTAATTCTAAAATTTTAAATACTTATTACCATGAAAAACCTTAGTTGGCGGGATGTTCCCCGCAGTTTCGTACTTTGTGATCAATCCTCGTGCCCCATGGCCAGCTGTTGTCTGCGCCAGATGGCCATGCAGGTGGCCGGTCGTCGCGACCGTTTCCTCACCATCGTCAACCCTCAGCGCACCGCACTGTCGGCCAAGTGTGCCTACTACCGCGATGCCACTCCCGTTGCCTACGGCCGAGGTTTCCTCCACATGCAGAGCCAGATGCTGCCCGCGCAGTATCGGGAGTTCAGCTATTCCCTGCGCCGGCAGTTCGGTCGCAACGCCTACTATGAGCGTCGCAGCGGCCGCCACCTTTGTTCGCCCAGCGAGGTGGCCTGCGTTCGTCGTCGCCTCGCCTCGCTTGGCCTCAGCCACCTCGACTTCGACGCCTACGAGGAGCGCTACAACTGGGATGATTAACCGCTCCTTGCGGTCCATCCTCCCGCCCCAGTGCCCTCTCTCAAGCGGCCGATAGCCGCCCTCCTTTTCCCATCCTTCTGACCGACAGCAAACGGAACGAACGTCACGAATCCACGTCCCCCACACCCCATTCGTCAAGTTTGCCCCGTCCGTAGTCCTCAGAAGGGTGGGATTTTTCGTCTACCCCTCGCCGCCTTTCTTTCACCCTCCTTTACAAGGCCCGGTGCAGGCGTTACTTTTTCCCGCCAAATAAACTGCATTTATCTGCCAAACAAATCACTTTTATTTGCCAAATAAACTACACTTTCCTGCCAGTCTTATTTCATCCCCCCATCGTCTTCCTTTTCCCTCGATGTCAAATGCCCAGAGTCCGCGCGCCATCCTACTCGAGTCCCTGCGCCATCCTACACGAGTCCGTCCGCCAAACGACACGAGTCCTTCTGCCGTTGGGACTCGAGTCCGCCAACAGTGAACCTTAACAAGGACTGCGGTTATATAATGTAAACCGTTCGAAATCAGTCGCTTAAACACTTTGCAGGTACCCTGCAAATTGATGGGAAAGTTGACCATTTTTATAGACCTTTCGTAGTCAGGAAGTATTTGAAGAAGGTCTTATTGAATCATTATCATTTTGCAAACTTTGGAGAAATTCCGCCACAAATATTTGTCAGCTAAAAATAAATTGTTATCTTTGCACAAACAATCTGTTTGTACATGGGACAGTTAGCGTTCTTGAGAATGTTCATCTTGGTCGCCATTTCACTCGACGTAAACGACAATCGCAGGCACGTTCATGTGTTTAAGAAGGGAAAGCGGCACCAGCAATCGTTGGCTAAAATCTGGATAGAGTCAGATGGAAAGCAATGTGTGGAGATAGCAGAGTCTACACTTTCAACGAAAGAGAACGAGATGCTTGTTGCGGCTATCAACCGTCACGGGGACTTCATCAACGAACAGATAACAAGGGCATTCAACGGTGAGAAGACCGTAGCTATTGACATTGAAAAATAAAAATAGGAGAACAGTGATATGTGTAAGATGAAAGATGTACATTTTGGCATCAAAGACATGAACTTTACCGACTATCGCGGCAAGATGTATGTGAAGCTTACCGACGGACGGGAGTTGATTATTCCCCTCTCGTTCTTCCCTGACATCAAGCGAATGCCGGTAAAGGAACGTCAGAAATGGATGGTGCTCGACGACCAGTACTTCACTTTCGAGAACATGACGCGCGTCTACTCCGTGCTCGATTTGTTCAAGGTAGCATAGGCAATAGCGTATATATCCTTCTTTGTAAGGCTCCGACGCTCGGAATGTTGCAGGAATATCAACAGAATCTTGGGCTATCAAATAACAGGCATAGCGGGTGAGCATAAAGTATTGAATCTAGCGTTCAGAGCACTACCCAACTGGACCATTTTCGTGACTTCACGAAAAAGGTTATCAATATTGACCCCCAGCGTTTTACAAGATTCGGCGGCTCGCCCTATTGCTTCCACAAGTTTTTCACCCAGCGGGCATAGCCTAATTGTTGTTGTAGTTCACAGGCATACCATATTTCAATGGTGTTGCCGTCATCATCTTTAATCTCTTTCGCAATGAGGTCAAATGTAGACTTATACTGAAATATCTTTTGTATATCCATGCTTTTTACTCTATTTATTGTGGCGCCACCTGTCAATCGTTCCCATACAAGAGGTTTTAAAAAGTAGCCTTTGACGATATTACTATGGATGTAAAAGGATAATGAAGGCAAGAGTTTATGTTTCCATTTCCACAATTTTTTCTTGCGATAGTAGCAGGGCTTTGGTAGCTATGAGATTGTATTGTTTTTTTGTGTGCTTTTTTATAGTTATGCTTCATCCTTCATAGTCTTGGAAGGCATCTTATAACACAAGATATTTCAGATATGACATATGGGCGTTTAATACATGAAGGTTGAAAATAATCACTGAAGATGGAAAATAATCAATTTTATCCGTCGTTTTTCTTGTTTGTTTCATGAATTATAGTTATCTTTGCAGCACAAATAAAGCACTTTCATGGAAGATACTAAAGACTTGAACAGAATAAAGGTGATGCTGGTAGAAAAAAAACGAACCAGCAAATGGTTGGCTGAACAGTTAGGCAAAGACCCCGCCACTATCAGCAAGTGGTGTACAAATGCGTCTCAGCCAACACTTGACTTGTTGTTAGAAATCGCAGATTTGCTCGAAGTCGATTATACCGAACTGGTAAGAGCCCCAAAAAGTAGAGGCTAATGAAAACTACAGCGAGCAAAACAGAATTATAGAATAAGATATGCCATATGATAACAGAACTATTTAAAAGCAAGGAAAGCAAACTGGAATTATACAGGAACTACATTCGCCAATGTACTTCTTCTCCAGCAAGTGCTGAGAATTATTCCGACTTTGCAAGGCTGAACATGCTGATAAAAAATCGGTATACAGGCTTTACGGAATTGATAGACGTTGATGACCCTGATTACATTCAGCAGATATATGTTGAACTATCAGCTCTACCTTCGTTCGACGAGTTCAAGGGAGGGACCAACGAGGGTAAACCTTTCAAAAAAATAGGTGGAGGTCAGTACCATAATGCTCTGCTTACGTACATCAACTTTTTGAGGGCTGTGCGTTTACTGGCAAATCAGTTCACTTCAAGTAAGGAAGTTAAGAAGAGTCCAGTAAAACAAGAGAAGCTTCCGAGACAGGTGATTTATTTTGGTGCCCCAGGTACAGGAAAGTCTCATGAGGTAAAGAGGTTAACTGCTTCTGCAGACGTAATTCGAACTACTTTCCATCCAGACAGTGATTATTCAACATTTGTTGGTGCATACAAACCAACAACTATTGATGTGCAAATGCGTGACATCGCAGGGCATCTGGTTTTTGACGAAGAAACGAAAGAGCCAGTTTGGGAAACACGTATCGTCTATGAGTTTGTTGAACAGGCTTTCCTCCAAGCTTACATCAAGGCATGGGATGCTTACGCCAAGGCAGCAGAGGGAGAAAAGGCTGAGGAGCAGTATCTGGTGATTGAGGAAATCAACCGTGGTAACTGTGCACAGATATTCGGCGACCTGTTCCAGTTGCTCGACCGCAATGGCTGTGGATTCTCCGACTATCCCATTCAGGCTGATAAGGACATGAAGAAGCAACTGAGCAAAGCTTTCGAAGGCAAGACGATTGCCGATGCTGAGCGCATCAACAACATCTATGGCAAGGACATCGTGAGTAAGGTGCTGAGTGGTGATATTCTGCTATTGCCTGATAATCTGTATATCTGGGCAACAATGAACACCTCTGACCAGAGCTTGTTCCCGATAGACTCGGCCTTCAAGCGTCGTTGGGACTGGAAGTATATGCCTATCTGCGAGGGTAAGGAGAATGGTGTGTCGCTGGGATGGAGGATTAAGGTGAACGGCAAACTGTACGACTGGTGGCAGTTTGTGGAGAAAATCAATGCTGAGATTAACGAGCAAACCAAGTCTGAGGATAAGAAGCTGGGCTACTTCTTCTGTAAGGCACAGGATGGTGTGGTGAAGGCTGAGACGTTTGTTTCGAAGGTTATATTCTATCTCTGGAACGACGTGTTCAAAGACCAGGCATTTGGCAGCGACATTTTCCGCGATGGTGAGGAAGAACTGACGTTCAATAAGTTCTATGATGTGAACGCTAATGGAAAGGCCGTTGTAAAGGAAGACAAAGTAGAGTTGTTCCTGCAGAATCTGGGAGTAGATGCGATATTAGAAAGCAATCAGACAATGGTAGAAGAGCCTGTGCTTGACGATAATGGGGACGACATCTCTAATCCTAATAATAGGAATTATGACTATACGAAGTTCTCAATCAACGGTGAAGGAGCTTACCCAAAGGGACGAGTTGCACATGCGGCTATTGAGATGTATGTGTCAATGCACCCGGAAATGACAGCTGAAGAGGTTGTTGATGTTTGGCTTGGTCTGAATATCAAAGTTCCTAATCTCATTGAGACACAGCAAATGTTTGAGACTCGTACCGCTTCTTCTTCAGACCCAGGACTTCGTTCAAGATATAAAACAGTACAGATGATGAATGGGCAATCGCTTTATGTGTCAAACCAATATAATGTGGAGCGGATTACAGAATTTGTAGATAAGGTGAATAAGCAATCATGGGGTATTCATATTGAGAAGAAATAATCATGAGAATCCTGATTGAGGAATATCAATTTCGCATCGCAAATGGACAAGGAAAACAAACTGATACTCTATAAAGATGATGAGGGCAAGGTGAATGTGAATGTGCGCTTTGCTGACGAAGATGTGTGGCTGACAAGAGAGAATCTTGCGGAGATTTATGCAACCACACCTCAGAACATCAGCCTTCATGTCGGCAACATCTACCAAGACAAGGAGTTGAGTGAAGAGGGAACTCGAAAGAAATTCTTTCTAGTTCGTCAAGAAGGTAAACGGCAGGTGCAAAGAGAGATTGACCACTACAATCTCGATATGATTATTGCCCTAGGCTATCGGGTACAGTCGTCTATTGCCGTGAGGTTCCGGCGTTGGGCAACGCAGCGGTTACACGAGTATATCCAGAAGGGATTCACGATGGACGATGAGCGATTGAAGCAAGGTGGCAACCGATACTTCAAAGAACTCTTGCAGCGCATTCGTGACATCCGCAGCAGCGAGCGTAACTTCTATCAGCAGGTGACGGACATCTATGCCACCAGCACAGACTATGACCCAAGAGCCAAGATGACGAAGTTGTTCTTTGCCACTGTGCAGAACAAGATGCATTATGCTGTGCACGAGCATACGGCAGCGGAACTCATCTATGAACGAGTGGATAATGAGAAGCCTTTCGTCGGCATGACCAACTTCAAGGGTAACTATGTGACCCGTGATGATGTAAAGATAGCCAAGAACTACCTAACGGAACTTGAATTACAGCGGTTAAACCTATTGACCTCGCAATTCCTCGACTATGCTGAATTTCAAGCACTGGAACAGAACCCGATGACGATGGCCGACTGGATTGCTGCACTTGATGACCAGATTCTCCGACTGCGGAAAAATATCTTGGAAGGCAACGGGACAGTTTCCCACCAAGAAGCCATTGAGAAGGCAGAGCGAGAGTTTGAAATCTATCGTGAGCGGGAAATGCGGATGTTGGAAAGCGATTTCGATAAGGCAGTGAAGCGGTTGAAAAACAATAAGGAAGACGATGGTGAGCACCAATCGTCCGATGGTGAGCACCAATCGTCCGATGACGAGAAAACGGAAATATGAGAATCCTGATTGAGGAATACAGATACCTGGCTGACGATGTGAGGCAAACCATTCATGGCATTGATGCCTTGGAGGACATCGAAGGCTACGTCTCGGTGAACTATGTGGGATATTACTTCAATAGTCACCCTGACGTGTACGACTGTGTCTTTATTCTTCCCAAGGTGCTGTTGGAGGTAAGGGATGGTCAGGAACTGGTGTTTGGACAGTACAAGCCGGAGGACATCATCTGCATAGGCGAAGACTCACCATTGACTGAGGAGCAGAAGAACTTCATCTACGACTTCTCGGTGTGGATATATCGTGCTGTGGTGGTGTTCTACAACGACAAGCGCAACGATACGTCGATAGTCTATCACAAAAAGATGGCGCAGGTGAATCGTGGTCGCAAGCAGCGTAACAACACCTTCCTCGACATTCTGCTGTCGCTCATACAGTTTAACGATGACAACCAGCAGTTCTTTATGTTCATCATCAAGAACATGCATGCCGGCTTTAACAAGATTAACTGGACGCGGACGATAGCCAAGACTACGGCAGTGGTGCAGGATAACAGTGCCATCTACGTGAACCCCGTCAACAAGAAACGACAAATCAACTTCGACGAGGAGCTGCTCATCATCTTCTTCTCTATCCTGAACTACATCAACGAGCACTATGGCTTCCCAGTGAAGATAAACTGCAACTACGAACTGATAACAGGCCGTAGGTTCCAGAACTATCTGAAAGGGGTGGGGAAGATACGGTTGCAACAGATAAAGTACAAATACTTCTCTGACAAGGCACTGCAGCTGTGGAACTTGTGTTATGCTTTCTTTGACAAGGCCAAAAACGTGACCATCGACATGGGGCAGAAGGACTATCTGCTGGTGAAGAGTTTCAACATCGTGTTCGAGGCCATCATCGACGAGCTGATTGGTGAGACGGGCGAAGTACCAGCCGGACTGAAGAAGCAGGAAGACGGCAAGATGGTTGACCACATCTATACCTACAAGGGGCTGACCACGCATAATGAGGACACACCTATTTATTATATAGGCGACTCGAAGTACTATAAGCGCAACAATCCGATAGGCCGCGAGTCGGTTGCCAAGCAGTTCACGTATGCCAGAAATGTGATACAATGGAACCTGAACCTGTTCATGAAAGGCAACGAGAACGATGAGGACTGGAAAAGCGATTGGAACCAATTCCGCGAAGTACCAAAGCTGCGAGATGAGGTGACAGAGGGCTATAACATCATACCCAACTTCTTCATCAGTGCCACGATGGAGGAGGATTTGAGCTATAGGGACACCATCCGACTGACGGAGAAGAAGAACAAATACTTCACGTCTGACCAATTCTCCAACCGATTGTTCGACCGTGATACGCTGTTGGTGTGCCACTATGATGTGAACTTCCTCTTTGTCGTGTCGCTATATGCGCTGAACAACAAGTCGAAGAAAGCAAGCTGGAAGAAGAAGGTGAGGGAGATATTCCGCGAAGAAATACAAAAGATGCTTCAGCAGAACTATCAGTTCTATGCCATGAAGTCGCATCCAGACGAGGATGGCAAGCGGTATATCAAGACCCACTTCCAAGACGTGCTGGGCAAGATGTACACTCCTTATGAAAACACCGAATACTACTCGCTCGCACTTGATAAGAGTGACGAGGCGAACAATGCTACGCTGCTGGAAGAACTGCGACGGCACTTCTATGTGGTGGAGTGTGCGCTCGGTGACAATCCACAAGTAGTAATCAATAGGGCCATTATTGAAACGCCCGCTCAGATTAAGGAGAAGCCTGCAGAGAAGAATATCCTGACAGGATTGGTTCGCAGAACGGCATCAGACTTCAAGATATTCATGGACCACGAAGCAAAGTCGTATGTCATGGAGCGAATACCAAACATCAATCTGATGAACATACGGTACTTCTTGCCGATGGTGGCGGGAGGTATCGACGGCTATTATGAGGTACAGCGCATCGGCTTTACCACGTTTGAGGACAAACCAGCGTTGAGGCTCCGGTTGGGGAGGTATATTCCTATAGGGGAGGAGAAGGTGAAAATCTACCGTGAAAAGATGCAGCCTGGTGAACTGATCTCATACGACTATACAATGAAACTGTACAAAGGGGAGGTATAGAAATGGACGAAAACCTAAGACAAAGAGCAACGAGGAAACTGCTGAGAGTGACCATGCCTGACGGCAAGGTGATTTGTTATAAGAGTGCCACCATGACGCTTATAGACGCACTGGTGGCAATAGGCGAAGAAAACTTTTCGAAGATTACGACTGAGAACTGTCATTTGCCACTGCTGAGCAAAGAGATATATCCTCGCTATAAAGATTACATGAAACCCGTCTGCAATGGCTGGTATGTCAATGCACAAAGTGATACACAACAAAAGTACATGCAGCTCATTTCTATCAGAACCCAGTTGGGGTTGCAGATGGAAGTGGAAGTGGGAACGGATTTTGAAACCAGTGATGAGAAGGTGATCCAAAAGCAGAAAAAGAAAGACGATAAACTATTGGTGAAGTTCCCTAGTGGCGAATATGCAGCCGGTGAGAATCCCATTGACACCTTGATTGATGCTATATGGCAAATTGGACCGGAAATCATACAGAGAAAAGAGCTGATGTTCAAGAACAAGAACATAATCACACCAATAAAGAAGTATAACGGTCAGGTGCAAGTAGGTGAGAACATGTGGCTCACAGTTCCAAACTCAACAAAGGACAAATATAAAATGCTGCGAATCATAGATGCCATGTTGAGACTTAGGCTGGAAATAACGATCATTTGAAAGGCAGAATTAGAATTGCAGAAACATAGATGGATAGGAACAAACAAATCATAAGGACCAGCGTGGTGGGCGTTGCGGCGAATGTGCTGCTGGCTGCGTTTAAGGCGGTGGTGGGACTGATGGCAGGTTCGGTGGCTGTGGTGATGGATGCACTGAACAACCTGAGCGACGCGTTGTCGTCGATCATCACGATTGTGGGGACAAAGCTGTCGGAACGGCCCGCCGACCATGAGCATCCGTTTGGTCATGGCAGGATAGAATACTTCAGCGCCATCATCATCGCCGTCATCGTGCTGATGGCAGGCATCGGCGCTTTGGTTGAGTCAATCAGAAAAATCATTGAGCCGACAACTCCCACGTACACCGCTGCCACACTGACCGTTATCGTGGTGGCCATTGTGGTGAAGATTGTGCTGGGACGCTATGTGAAACGTCAGGGCGAGCGTCTGAAGAGCGATGCGCTCATTGCCAGTGGTGCCGATGCCTTGTTTGATGCCGTGGTGACGCTGGCCACGCTGGTGTCGGCGGGAATCATGCTGCTGTGGGGCGTCAACCTCGACGGCGTCTTCGGCATTCTCATCTCGCTGGTCATTCTGAAGGCTGGCTGGGAGATGCTTTCGTCGCCAGTGAATGAACTGCTGGGAAGTCGCATCTCGCCGGAGTTCGTGGCTGAGCTGAAGAACGAGGTGATGGGCTTCGACAAGGTGTATGGCGTGTTCGACATCATCATGAACAGCTATGGGCCGGACATGATTATCGGTTCGCTCCACGTCAATGTGCCCGACACGATGACGGCTCGGGAGATTCACGGACTGACACGCGAGATATCGCGGAGCATCTACGAAAAGATGCACGTCATACTGACCGTGGGCATCTATGCCATTCCCACGGGCGACAGCAAACAGGCCAAGCTGCAGCGGAAGATTATGCAGATGGTGAGCAAGCACGACGAGGTGATGCAGGTGCATGCGTTCTTCTACTATGAAGAAAAGAAACTGGTGACACTCGACATCGTGCCCAAGGACTGGGTGAAGGACGAAAAGGGACTCGTGGAGACGCTGAGGGCCGAACTCGAAGAGCGATACCCGGAGTTGACGTTCAGTCTCGTACTGGATCATAACTACAGCGAATAGGATGAATCGTAAATCGAAGAATATGAACGAAAGCCTGAATAACATGAAGAAACTATTGTTTGGATTGCTGGTAGCCGTGCTGGCTGGGTGCGCTACTGCTGAAGAAAGAGCTGCCCGCGAGGCGGAGAAGGCTCAGATGGTGGCTATGGCATTGGCAGACCGCCATTACACGGTGGCCGTGACACGCATGCATCCGCTGAGAGGACGCAGCGTGAGCGTGGACTTCGGGTATGAACTGGAGGTGAGGGGCGACACACTGGTGAGCTACCTGCCTTACTTCGGAAGGGCATACAGCGTGCCATACGGGGGAGGAAAGGGACTCAACTTCGTGTCTCATATCGACGGCTATCAGGAAACGAAAGGGAAGAGGGGCATCACATACGTGGAGATTGTCACCACCAACGAAGAAGACACCTATTACTATCAGCTGGAGGTGTTTGCGAACGGAAACGCATCGATAGACGTGCAGATGAAACAGCGTGACCGCATACGCTTTGACGGAGAAGTGACAGAACCAAGAAAACGATGACACGATGACGCGGAAAGTGCTCGAAGTGGTGGCCGCGATGATCTTCAGCGACGACGGCAAGGTGCTGGCCACTCAGCGTGGCTATGGCGAGATGAAGGACGGATGGGAGTTTCCCGGCGGGAAAATGGAGGCCGGCGAGACTCCCGAGGTGGCATTGGAAAGGGAGATGTGGGAGGAACTGGAGGCGCGCGTTGAAGTGGGGCAGAGGGTTTGCACGGTGGAGCATGACTATGAGCATTTCCATCTGACGATGCACTGCTTCCGATGCCGCATGGTGGGCGGTGCGCCGAAGCTGAAGGAGCATGAGGCGGCGCGGTGGCTGACGAAAGACGACATGGACAGCGTGGACTGGCTGCCGGCAGACAAGGTTGCGGTGAAGGCGCTCATGGACGCTCCCTGTTATTTTGAACAGAAATTACCGTAATTATTTTAATTATTCCTCAGGTTTTAAAACGTAAATCTACGTGAATCAAACATGAATGCGGATGAGAGATTTAGACAGAAATTACCATAATTAGTATAATTATCACCCACATTTTATAACGTAAATCTACATGAATCAAACATGAATGCGGATGAGAGATTCAGACAGAAATTACCATAATTAGTATAATTATCACCCACATTTTATAACGTAAATCTACATGAATCAAACGTGAATGCGGATGAGTGATTTAGACAGAAATTACCATAATTAATATAATTTCCCTTACGTCTTAAAACGTAAATCTACGTGAATCAAACATGAATGTGGATGAGAGATTTAGACAGAAATTACCATAATTAATATAATTTCCCTTACGTCTTAAAACGTAAATCTACGTGAATTAAACATGAATGTGGATGAGAGATTTAGACAGAAATTACCGTAATTATTATAATTATTCCTCAGGGTTTAAAACGTAAATCTACGTGAACCAAACGTGAATGACTTATAGAGGTGAGAGGTAAGTGGTGAGAGGTAAGAGAATACCTCTTCCGCTTCAAGACCTCCAAGACCCTCCCCAGCCCTCCCTATTTAGGTAGGGAGTTAAGGGAGGGGGATGATCGTATTCTGGGCTTGCCCGCATTCCTCTCACCTCTTACCTCTCACCACTCACC
>JAFWQE010000153.1 GCA_017509155.1 Prevotella sp. | reverse complement strand
ATGGTAGCATCGATAGCGTTCTTGATCTGAACGATGGCGCGAGCCACAACGTCGAAATCAGGGTTGGTAGAAGCACCATTTGCATAGCGCTTGTTGCCAAATACGTTAGCTGTACCCCAAAGCAGTTTAATATTAGGATACTGCTGCATCTTCTCCTGAGCATAGTCGGTGATGGCCTTCATGCGAGCCTCATACTCAGCGATGGTTGCACCTTCTTCAACGAGGTCGACATCGTGGAAGCAGAAATACTCAATGCCGAGCTTGTCCATGATTTCGAAACCTGCGTCCATCTTATCCTTTGCGCGCTGTACTGCGTCGTCAGCCTTGTCCCATTCGTAGCTGCGGGTCTGACCACCAAACTGATCGCCGCTGGCGCCACCGAGTGTGTGCCACCATGCCATAGCGAACTTCAGCCAGTCCTTCATCTTCTTGCCCATGACAACCTTTTCGGGGTCATAGTAGTGGAAAGCCATTACATTCTTACTCTCTTTTCCTTCGAAAGGAATCTTACCGGTAAACGGGAAATACTCTTTTGCCATAATACTGTTTAAATTGTATATAAGTAATGAATAAAAAATAATCTTTGGTTTGACGGGAAATGGGTAATGGGTGTTGGGTGATAGTGGGATGTATTTGCAACAATCCAAACTCCCAAACTCCTAAACTCCCAAACTCCCAAGCCATCAGAAGCTACACCTTTGCCAGCTGCTCCTTCCATGCCGTGTAAGCATTCAGGTAGGCGGCGCGGTTCTTCTCGTCGGGTTCTATCACAGCCAGCTTCTTGAGCGTCGAGAATGCCTCCACATTGTCCTTGTAGAGTCCGCATCCCATGCCGGCACCCTTGGCAGCACCCACGCTGCCGTCGGTTTCATAGAGCTCGATGGTGGCACCGCTGACGCCTGCGAGCGTGTTGCGGAATATCTCGCTGAGGAACATGTTCGCCTTGCCGGCGTGTATCTTCTTGATGTCCATTCCCATCTGCTGCATCACCTCCATGCCGTAGCAGAACGAGAACACGATGCCCTCCTGTGCGGCGCGCATGATGTGAGCCTTTGAGTGCTTGTTGAAGTTGATGCCATTGATGGAGCATCCCACCTCGCGATTCTCCAGCACACGCTCGGCGCCGTTGCCAAACGGAATGATGGTGACACCCTCCGAACCGATGGGCACATTGGCCATCATGTCGTTCATTTCGCTGTAGGAGATGCCCTCTGGTGCCACGTTGCGGCGCACCCATGCGTTCAGGATGCCCGTGCCGTTGATGCAGAGCAGCACACCCAGACGGTCGAGGTCCTTCGTGTAGTTCACATGTGCAAAGGTGTTCACGCGGCTCTTCTTGTCGTAGTTGGCCTCACCCAGCACGCCATACACCACGCCAGATGTGCCGGCCGTCGATGCAATCTCGCCGGGGTTGAACACATTCAGCGAGAGTGCGTTGTTGGGCTGGTCGCCGCCGCGATACGATATCGGGGTGCCTTCCTTCAGGCCAAGTTCTGCGGCAGCCTCGCGGCATACGGTGCTCTGAACGCTGAATGTCGGCACGATGTCGGCCACAAGACGCTCGTCGAAACCATAGTAGTCGAAGAGGAACTTGGCGGGCTGCTTCTCCTTGAAGTCCCACATCATGCCTTCCGACAGTCCGCTGATGGTCGTGTTCACCACGCCACTGAGCTTCATGGCCAGGTAGTCGCCCGGCAACATGATCTTGTCGATGCGCTCAAACAGCTCCGGCTCGTTCTCCTTCACCCATGCCAGCTTGGCGGCCGTGAAGTTACCAGGAGAGTTCAGCAGATGTCCCAGACACTTGTCGGCGCCCAGTTCGTTGAAAGCCTTCTCGCCGTAGGGCACAGCGCGCGAGTCGCACCAGATGATGCTGGGACGCAGCACCTTCTGGTCTTTGTCTACGCACACCAGTCCGTGCATCTGATAGCTGATGCCGATGGCCACGATGTCGTCACCCTTTGCACCCGTCTCGCTCATAATCTTCTTCAGGGCGAGCTTTGCGTTGTCCCACCACATCTGTGGTTCCTGTTCAGCCCATCCGGCCTTCACCGCCATAATGGGAGCTTCCTTTTCGGGATAGAAGGCAGAGGCGGCGCACTGGCCGTTGTCTGCGTCAACCAATGATGCCTTGACAGAACTGCTGCCGACATCAAAACCTAACAAATATCTTCTTGCCATATAATATATAATAATGTGTATTTAAACATTTCTAATTAAATTACGCACAAGCCTCAGGATTCCCTAAAAGCAACCGCGTTTTTTAACATTCTTTTCGCATTGACGATTCGTTGTTAGTAGCATAGCCCATATTACTTACTCAACTTTCGCAAGTTGATGGAGTTCAGGAGTTGAGCGAATGCGAAACTTGAATATTTTGATTGTATAAAGATGAGTCATCGCTTTCAGGGTCATTATCCTTCCAAAGAAAAACTGGCGTTTAAACTGCGTTTTCTTGGCAGAAAAAGTGAATTTATTTGGCGTTTTTTTATGACGATATAGCAGTTGGCACCTCCGCAACGTTCAGAGAGGAATGAGGATTTGTATTCAGTGCTGAACGCGTGTTTTCATCTGTGCGCAGCCCCTCCCCTCAATAATTCGTGATAGAAATTAAGAACAATTAGAGTAATTCGTTTCTTTATCTTTGGAAAGAAATTGGAATAATAGGAATAATTGCTTTCAGAAATAAGAACAAATATTTCTTTTCATTTCTGAGTTTAATTTCTGGTCATTATTCTCATTTCTTTCTTAAGAAGAGAAACGAATTATCCTAATTGATTCTAATTGTCCCACTAATTATCTTTAATTCTCTTTCTGCGCAGAAGAAATCATTAAGAATAATTCGTGATAGAAATTAAGAACAATTAGAGTAATTCGTTTCTTTATATTTGAAAGAAATTGGCATAATTAGAATAATTGCTTTCAGAAATAAGAACAAATATTTCTTTTCATTTCTGAGTTTAATTTTTGGTCATTATTCTCATTTCTTTCTTAAGAAGAGAAACGAATTATCCTAATTGATTCTAATCTTCCCACAAATTTTACTTAATTCTCTTTTGATGTAGAAGAAATCATTAAGAATAATTCGTGATAGAAATTAAGAACAATTAGAGTAATTCGTTTCTTTATATTTGAAAGAAATATGAATAATTAGGATAATTGCTTTCAGAAATGACAACAAATATTTCTTTTCTACCATAAGGCGCGAAAGGAAGTCAGTGCCTAATTCCTTGCATCGCCTGTTTTATAGGCCAGCACGAATGTCTGGCTCTTCATTCCTTTGGGCATTATCACGCTGACGCTGTCTCCTTCGACATGTGTCTTGAGCCTGCGCCCAGATTCGAGCAGTCGGACGGAGCCTTGCGGGATGTTTCCCTTCCAGCTGACGACGGACGGACATGACCGCCCCTCTTCGACGGGACAAATGGCAAAGGTGGTGCGACGGTCCTTCGTCTGGGTAAACCACAAGCTGCCGTCGTGATAGCGCTCAGCGGGGATCGTAGCGTAGATGGCGCTGCCGTTTTTTCTCAGCCACTCCCCTATCTCCCGAAGTCTCGTGACCACCGCCTCCTCAATGATGCCATCGGGCGTTGGCCCTATGCCGAGGACGAGGTTTCCTCCTTTGGCCACCACTTCCACCAGCATGTTGATGACCTTCTGCGCACTCTTCCATCGTGGCCTGCGCACATATCCCCAGTCGTCGCTCAGCGGTATACAGCTCTCCCACGGATAGTCGAGACGGGTGTCGGGCATGGTGCGCTCGGGCGTGAGGTAGTTTTCGTAAGGTCCGCCGATGGTGCGGTCGACAATGATGATGCCGGGCTGATGGCTGCGTGCCATACGGGCGATGGCGGGCATGTCTATGTCCTGTCCGCGATTGCCGGGCCACACCCACCCACCATCGAGCCAGAGGATGTCGACGGGACCGTAGCCGGTGAGTATTTCCTCGAGCTGCCGGTGGGTGAAGTCATTGAACCTGTTCCAACGCTCAGGATGCTGCGCCACAGGATAGTTGACGTTTCTGCCCTTCTTGGCATAGACATCCCACCAATAGTCCTGCGAATGCCAGTCGGGTTTGGAGAAATAGGTGCCAATGGAGAAGCCGTGACTGCGGAAAGCCTCGTTGACATGACGGAGCACATCGCGTCGTGGGTCGTCGCGGAAGGCATGGCGCGCAATGGTGAAGTCGGTCTCATGACTGTCCCACATGCAGAAGCCGTCGTGATGCTTACTGGTGAAAATCATGTAGCGCATGCCAGCATCACCGCACACGTCGGCCCACTGTTCGGGATTGAAATGGACGGGACGGAACTGCTCTGAGAGGCCAAAGTACCAGTCCATATATTGTTGATAAGTCATTGTTGTGTCGCGTGTTATCCAGTCTTCGTCGCAAATGGACCACGACTCCACGATGCCGGGAACAGCATAGAGTCCCCAGTGGATGAGCACGCCGAACTTCATGTCCTGCCAGTTCTTCAGATGTTCCACCACGGCTTTGTCGTCGGGCCATTCATACGTCTGCGACTGCTCGACCACATCGTCCTGCGCGAGCAGCATGTGAACGCTGAACAACAGGCACAATCCTGTCAGCAGGTTTCTCGTGTGTTTCATGATTTTTGATAATAATCCAATTCAAGTTTCGCATTCGCTCAACTTCTTGGAGTTTAGGAGTTCATGAGTTCTCTGCAAGCAGAGCGAACAAGTTCGAGCGCAGACGATAGTGCTGAAGGCTCTCTTTGCGTCAGTTTACAGGGGTTGGAAGTATTGTCTGAACTCCTGTAACTCCTGTAACTCCTGAACTCCATCAACTTGCGAAAGTTGAGTAATCCAACTATATGAAGCGCATCATTTACCGAAAAGAAAGCGACAAGTTGCAGAACGCGTCGTCTCATTTTGGTGATGTGGAGGAGCAAAGGCAATGAAATGGCTGAACGAAATCAATGAAATCGTCGAACAAAACCATTGGAATTGTTCAACGAAATCAATGGAATAGTCTCTTCATTCTGTACATCTCTGACCTGAAAAACGACAAAGAACCATTGTCAGCGCGTCGCTTCTGTCCCTGCCTTTTGTGTGAAATAGCGTTCGGTACGCAGCGCAATATTCTCTTCCAACTGTCGGCGATAAAGCCATATTTCCCTAGAGTGATAGTTGCCTTCTTTACCAATTAGCGGCAGCACATAATCGTCAGACTGATAGCCCTTTACTATCAGAAGCCTTGATGAAGTGTCGAGACTTACGCTCAGCTTCTGCCTCTGCTGCCTGTCGATGGGAAGCAGCGGTGTGGGCTCTGTGGTGAAAGAAGCCTCCAGACTGTCCGTGCGCCAGTTGACGGGATTGATGGCTACGCAGTTGCCACCACTGATGCCGGGAACCTCTGCCGAGGGGTCGGCAACGGAGTTGTAGCAGATGGTGACGCCGAGGTCGTCTGCCCGCTGGGCAGGCACGATGCGCGTACAAGAGGCCAGCTGTTCCTCGGTGATACTGAAGCCTATGATATAGGCGGCAATCATACGGCCGTAGGTCTCGTCATCGAAGTCTTTCATCAGTTCAAGCGCGATGGCAGCGCCCTGGCTGAAACCTGCCAGGATGAAAGGCCGGCCGTTGTTGAGGTGCTCCAGGTAGTAGGCAAAAGCCTTCTTCACGTCGCCGACGGCCACCTGCATGCGCACCTGAGCGACGCTGTCGTTCTCAAAGCTCTGGAGCGAGCACTGGCGATAGTAGGGCGAGAAGAAGTTGAGCTTTCCACTGATCAGCGTGTCAACGCCCACCATCTCGCTGCGCAGCGGTGCCCGCAGGCTGTCGTTATAGGTGTCGGCGTGGTGGTAGGACGTGCCGTCGAGGGTATAGTCGCCCGTCTCCGTGGAGATGATGTAAAACACGTCTGCCCTACCCTCTCTGTCGGTGACATACCACTGCGACTGCTGGGTATAGACAGGAGCGGGAGGGACCTGTTCTGCCACACTGGCAGCTGGCCTACGGCATTGGACGGAAAGGACAAGACACACAATGGCTGCCACCGGCACAACAGCCTTGGTGACAGCCCTTTGAATGGAATTGATGAAACCTTTTCTGCTCATGGCGATGCGATAGCTTACAAGAGGGAGAAAGCTACATCCATCATGTGGGTGAAGGTGTTCTGGCGCTCCTCGGCCGTGGTGACCTCGCCCGTCAGGATATGGTCGGAGATGGTGCAAACGGCGAGCGCACGGTTGCCCGAACGCGCTGCGTTCATGTAGAGCGCAGCCACTTCCATCTCAACGGCCAGCACGCCCATCTTCATCCATCGGTCGTTGTGGGCGTTCTCCGCGTAGAACACATCGGAGGAGAACACGTTGCCCACCTTGTAGCTGTAGCCAAAACGCTCGCAGGCATCGGCAGCACCGCGCAACAGGTCGTAGCTGGCAATGGGTGCATAGGTGCCAGGCAGCTCATACTGCGCAGCATAGTTGGAGTTGGTGCATGCGCCCATGGCGATGACAAGGTCGCCCACATGAAGGCCGGGATGAATGGAGCCGGCAGAACCCACGCGGATGATGGTCTTCACACCGTAGAAGTTGAACAGCTCGTAGGTATAGATGCCGAGCGAGGGCATACCCATGCCATGGCCCATGACGCTGACGCGCTTGCCATCGCGTGTGCCCGTGAATCCCAGCATTCCACGAACATTATTAAACTGGACAGGGTTTTCAAGAAACTTCTCTGCCATGAACTTGGCACGCAAAGGATCGCCTGCCATGATAACGGTCTCGGCAATTTCGCCGTACTTGGCCCCGATGTGGGGCGTTGGTGTCTGATTGTTGCTCATGTTTTCTGATAGATTTAAATGATACCGTGTGCAAATATACAGTTTTTTTGTCAAACGAGGTGCAGAATTGCTCTTTTTTTTGGTGTCATGGCGTAAAAAAAAGCAGCTGACAGCAGAAGGACAACGCTCGTTTTTTCTTCCATAGCAAGCGTACGTGCAACATCGTCCTGTGAATGGCGGGCACAAACAGACAAAGATTGCCAGCCTTTTGAGGTGGATTGTTGAAAAAAAGGTCTCTGTCGCCCTCGGGGCATAGAACGTAAATCCTCATGAATCTGGCATGAATGATACGCAACGGATAAATGACAGTTTTACGACGATTTACGTTAAAACACATAGAACGTAAACCTTCATTAATCTAGCTTGAATGACGCGCGACATCTTAATGATAGATTTACGACGATTTACGTTAAAACACATAGAACGTAAATCTTCATTAATCTGGCTTGAATGACGCGCGACGAATTAATGATAGATTTACGACGATTGACGTTTAAAACCCATAGAACGTAAATCCTCGTGAATCTGGCTTAAATGACGCTTTCATTGTTGTCGCATCATTACCCGGTGGCAAACACCCCGTCTGTGTTCTTTCGTCTCTTCGAGACTATGACAAGCCGCCAGAAAACTGGTTGACGGTTTTCAAGTACAAACGTCGGGCTTATACGATGCCATCTGATGTATTATTCCAAAAAAAATAATGTTTTTCGCCGAAAGGCTTTGCCGTCTCGTGAAAAAGTCTTATATTTGCAGAAATTTAACAAAAAATGTCTAATCAGAATTTATTGACCTATGATGAAGAAGAAAACAATTGTGGCTTTCATGCTTATAGCCATGTGCGCAACAGCG
Source organism: Prevotella sp. (assembly GCA_017509155.1). GTDB lineage: Bacteria > Bacteroidota > Bacteroidia > Bacteroidales > Bacteroidaceae > Prevotella. Next base: position 9,084 of record JAFWQE010000153.1, on the reverse strand, counting down.
AATGCGCAGGACAAGAAATGGTATGACAATCTCAAGTTCAGCGGCTACGGCATGCTGCAATACCAAGGACAAGACCCTGAAGGAAATCACTCGAATACCTTCAACCTTCGTCTGGCCCGTTTCATCCTCGATGGAAAGATTGGCGACTTCGACTGGCGCGCTCAGATTCAGGGTACCAATGCCACGGGGCCAGGCCAGCCTACCGTACAGCTGGTAGACCTCTATGCTGAATGGCGCAAATACCCAGAGTTCAAGATTCGTGCAGGTCAGTTCAAGCGCGCGTTCACCTACGAGAACCCCACCCACCCCATCACGCAAGGCTGGCGTGGATATGCTGACGTCATCAACAAGCTGTCCGCCTTTGGCGACCGTACAGGTGAGCGTTCTTCCGGTGGTCGTGACATCGGTATTCAGTTTGCCGGTGACCTCTTCCCCAATGCCAACGGCCGCCGTCTGTTCCACTATCAGGTGGGCATCTACAACGGTGAAGGTGTGAACCAGAAGGATATGGACAACCGCAAGGATATCATCGGTGGTATGTGGGTGATGCCCATCAAGGGCTTGCGCATCGGTGCCTTCGGATGGACAGGAACCCGCGGACAAATGCTCGACCCCATTACAGGACAATACCGCAACGTTGAAAAGAACCGCTACGCACTCTCTGCCGAGTACGACCAAAACGAATATACCTTCCGTGCTGAGTATATCCACAGCCAGGGCTGGGGTGCCAAGTCACCGGGCAACAACGTGCGCGAAATCTGCTACGAGAATGGCGACAAGGCCGACGGTTGGTATGTCTTCGGCATCGTGCCCGTCGTCAAGGGAAAGCTTCATGCCAAAGCCCGTTACCAGACCTATCGCAACACGAAGGAATGGAGTAAATCGGTGAATCAGGTGGAGTGCGGTCTCAACTACTTCTTCACCAAGAACCTGGAGCTGCACATGGAGTATTCGCGCGTGAACGACCGCAACCTCCCTGCCGACAAGCACAACTACAACCTGATAGACGTGGAAATGGACTTCAGGTTCTGAGAAGTGATAAGTGACAAGGCGAGAAATGTATTTCCAACTCAACTTTCGGAAGTTGATTTAGGAGTGTAGGAGTCTGGGAGTTTAGGAGTATAGACATTAGTTCTGATTCCAGAAATCCCGGCAAAAGAGCGAAAGCATCTATCGTCCAGACTCCCAAACTCCCAAACTCCCAAACTCCAAAAAGTTTAGAACAACCGAGATTTCAATTTCTAACCCTTTAATATTTTTATCAACAAATGAACATTCCATCAGTATTCTGGCTCGTGCCCATCGCATCGATTGTGGCACTGTGCATGGCCTGGCATTTCTTCTCACAGATGATGAAGGAAAGCGAAGGCACACCTCGTATGGCAGAGATTGCCAGCCACGTGCGCAAAGGCGCCATGGCCTATCTGAAGCAGCAGTACAAAGTCGTGCTCTATGTGTTTATCGTGCTGGCCATCGTCTTCTCGTTCATGGCCTACGTGCTCCACGTTCAGAATCCGTGGGTGCCGTTTGCATTCCTGACGGGTGGTTTCTTCTCTGGTCTGGCAGGTTTCTTCGGCATGAAGACCGCCACCTATGCCTCTGCCCGCACGGCCAATGCCGCCCGCCAGAGTCTTGATGGTGGACTGAAGGTTGCCTTCCGCTCGGGTGCCGTCATGGGTCTCACGGTTGTGGGTCTCGGACTTCTCGACATCGCCATTTGGTTTGTCGTCCTGAACGCCCTGACCAATGAGTCGCTCATCGCCATCACCACGACGATGCTTACCTTCGGTATGGGTGCCTCTACGCAGGCATTGTTTGCCCGTGTGGGTGGCGGTATCTACACCAAGGCTGCCGACGTGGGCGCCGACATCGTGGGAAAGGTGGAAGCCGACATTCCAGAAGACGACCCGCGCAATCCCGCTACTATCGCCGACAATGTGGGCGACAACGTGGGCGACGTGGCCGGCATGGGTGCCGACCTCTACGAGAGCTATTGCGGTTCCATCCTGTCAACGGCAGCTCTGGGAGCAGCAGCCTTCGCAGTGGCTGGTCTCGAAGTACAGCTCAAGGCGGTTATCGCGCCAATGCTCATCGCTGCCGTCGGCGTGTTCCTGTCGCTGCTGGGCATCTTCCTCGTACGCACCAAGGAAGGCGCCACCATGCACGACCTGCTGAAGTCGCTGTCACTCGGCACCAACGTCTCAGCCGTACTCATTGCCGTGGCCACCTTTGCCATTCTCTATCTGCTGGGCGTTGAAAACTGGCTCGGACTGTCGTTCTCGGTCATTTCCGGTCTTGCAGCCGGCGTCATCATCGGGCAGGCCACAGAATACTATACCTCTCACAGCTATAAGCCGACGCAGAAGATATCGGAGGCCGGCCTCACGGGCTCTGCCACCGTCATCATCAAGGGCATCGGCACAGGTATGATTTCCACCTGCATTCCTGTCATCACCATTGGCGTGGCCATTCTGCTGAGCTACATGTGCGCCAACGGCTTCGACCTCTCCATGTCGTCCAAGAGCCTTGCCCATGGTCTCTATGGCGTAGGCATCGCCGCCGTTGGTATGCTCTCCACGCTGGGCATCACGCTGGCCACCGACGCCTACGGTCCCATCGCCGACAATGCCGGTGGCAACGCCGAGATGAGCGAGCTGGGCGAGGAAGTGCGCCATCGCACCGACGCCCTCGACGCACTGGGCAACACCACCGCCGCCACGGGTAAGGGCTTCGCCATTGGTTCGGCAGCTCTCACCGCACTGGCACTGCTGGCCTCCTATATTGAGGAAATCAAGATTGCCATGGAGCGTGCCAATGTCATGATGACCAATGTGAAAGGCGAAATGATTGATGCCGCACAGGCCACCATTCCCGACTTCATGAACTTCTTCCAGGTGAACCTCATGAACCCGAAGGTGCTCGTGGGTGCCTTCATCGGCGCTATGGCCTCGTTCCTGTTCTGCGGCCTTACCATGGAAGCCGTGGGTCGCGCTGCCCAGAAGATGGTTGAAGAGGTGCGCCGACAGTTCCGCGAGATTGCAGGCATTCTCGAAGGTAAAGCCACACCCGACTACGGTTCGTGTGTTGAGATCTCCACCCGCGCTGCCCAGCACGAAATGATCTTCCCCAGCATCCTCGCCATCATCATTCCCATCATCGTGGGTTGTCTGCTCGGTGTTGCTGGCGTGCTCGGCCTTCTGGTCGGAGGTCTGTCATGCGGCTTCACGCTTGCCGTCTTCATGGCCAATGCCGGCGGAGCATGGGACAATGCCAAGAAGAACGTCGAGGAAGGCAACTTCGGAGGCAAGGGATCGTTTGCACACAAGGCCACCATTGTGGGCGACACTGTGGGCGACCCGTTCAAGGACACCTCTGGACCTTCGCTCAACATCCTCATCAAACTCATGTCCATGGTTAGCATCGTGATGGCAGGACTCACCGTAGCATTCATCTGATACTCGGCCTATCATTCACTTATAGAAATGAAGATAAAAGGCTCGGCTCCCCTTGCCAGCCTTTTATCTTCATTTATGGTATCCATAAAGAGTGAAAAAACGTCATCTGGGCACCTTTTCGTCAAAATTCCTGCATCTTTACAAAAAAAAATCGATGTTTATGTTTGCCGTTTAGCGTTTTTTGTATACTTTTGCAGACAACAAACATACATGACCTTTTTTTTCATCTACTATATGGACTCAACAACAGAAAAGGGGAAAAGACAAGACATTGAAGGAAAACAGCCTTCTGCTCAGACGGGAACACATCACGCTTCCAGCCACCATCGCAGCCATTCACACGACGGCAGCCATCACCACCATCATCATCACAAGAAGGATGAGTCGGAGCGCATGAAAGACCGCATTCTGTTGAATGCCAAGCGCCGTAAGCTGCTTGAAAAGGTGCTGCTCTACGTCGTCAGCATACTTGCTGTCATCATGGTTGTCATCTGCTTCATTGCCTACTACTTCAACATACAGTAAAAAATGATGCCGTGCAGTTTCATTTTGTCGAAACCGCACGGCAATCGTCCTCGTACCATTCTTTCCGACTCTTCCCCGTCAATGACTGCTAAAAACTGACGGTTAAGACTATCACGCCGTTTACTTCGTGATGCGGAACCAGTCTACATCAATCCATCCACGTACTTTCTTTCCCGCTGGCTCAGCCGCCATAAGACCGATCTTGGCTCCTATCCATTTACCCTGACGCATGGTGAAAGCATCACCTACATCGGTGTATTTCTTTCCATCGGAGGAATAAGCAAATCGAACGGAGGCCTCATGACGATTGGTACCGTCGGCATTCTTTCCGCCAACATAGCTGACATGCAAACGAAGGTACACATCGCAATGGATGGCAGGCTGATAGTCCACCTTATCTATATAAGAAGGCTTCAGCGTGGCCAGTGTCTTGATGGTCTCCGGCTTGTCCTTGTCGGCATTCTTACAGGTGACCTGTCGCAGTTCAAACTGGTTGCCCACACGGCAGAGCACAAGCGAGGAATAGTCCAGTCCCATGACGATGATGCCGCCATACTGTCCCTCGTCCTTGGCAGAGAGCCTCAGTTTGGTGGTGGCTGTGAAATTGTCGGCAGGGGTCTTCTGGAGAAGCAGGTTTCCTGCCTCCCAGAGGTTGTGGAAGTCTTCGCTCTGCTTATGACAGAAAAGGCGGAACACGCCATTGGGTGTGGGCATACCGAAAGTCTGTTGGTAGTTGGCGTGCCACTGCCACTGACGACCCAGCGTGATGGTGTTGAACTCATCGCTCTCAACGGGATTCTGAATGGGATAGCTCTTCCCTACGTTGGGTTTCTTATGGGTAAGGACAGGCACACCGCAGTAGTTCCTGACGTTGGTGCCCATGGCGGGCCAGTTGTCTTTCCATACGACGGGCTCCAGCCAAACCACACGACCATAGGCCTCCTTGTCCTGGAAATGCAGGAACCAGTCTTCTCCACTCTTCAGATGCACCCATCCACCCTGATGAGGGCCATTGACATCGGTCTTTCCCTGGTCGAGCACCACCTTCCACTCATAAGGTCCATAGGGAGACCTCGAGCGCATGGCCAGCTGATGACCTACGGGAACACCTCCTGCGGGACACATAATCCAGTACCAGCCATCGCGTTTGTAGAATTTCGGTCCTTCAGCCGTGCGATTGGGTGTTCCGTTGCCGTCGAAGACAATAACGGGATTGCCAATCTGACGCATACCGTCTGCAGACATCTCGCGCACGGTGAGCACAGAATTGAACTGGCATCGGGAGTTGGCCCAGCCATTCACCAGATAGCATCGTCCGTCGTCATCCCAGAGTGGCGTGGTATCTATCATGCCTTTGCCCTCGATGACACACTGGGGCTCGGTCCATTTTCCGGCGGGGTCTTTGGCGGTCACCACGAAGACGCCGAGGTCGGGGTCGCCCCAATAGATGTAGTATGTCTGGTTGTTCTCATTGTATCGGATGGAAGGAGCCCAGACACCATTTCCATGCTGTGGGGTGTTGTAGCGCTCGAGAGGTGGCAGCGCGTCAATGGCATGATTGATGATCTGCCAGTTGACCAGGTCGCGAGAATGAAGGATGGGCAGACCTGGTATACAGTTGAACGACGAGGCGGTGAGGTAGAAATCCTCGCCGGAAGCGCCTACGCAGACATCGGGGTCGGAGTAGTCGGCATTGATGACAGGATTGGTGTAGGTGCCGTCGCCATTGTCGGGGCACCAGACTTCTGACCTATACTGTGCCCACGACATGAGTGGCACAAGACAGAAAAGCGTGATAATTTGTTGTTTTAGCATAACTGATGCGCTCTTCGCGCCAAATGATAAATTGTGAATAAATAGACCTTGCGGCTAAATGATGAATCGCTGAATAAACTTTTATAAGTCCTTTGAGGCCAGTCGCCCATTCGGGGCTCTTCTGTATCCCTTTGGCTTTCATGAAGGGGTTACACCCCTCCTTGTGGTCTTTAGTCCCTTCGGGACTTTTCAAGCGGACTCATGGCCCAGGTTTCTCAAATTCTTTGCAAGCAAAGCGACCAAAGGTCGAGCGTGGACGATAGGCGTGTAGTGCCTTTTGAGCAAAACCAACGTCGAAACCCCTGCGACTGTAAGCCGCGAAACCCCTAGACTCCTCAACTCCTTAGACATGCGAGCGTTGAATTGATAGTTGTATCAACTACGGTAACGGAACGACGAAGTTGTTTTCGAGACAGGAAATCTTCAGCTGGTAGTTGACGTCGTGTACCACGCGCATGACCTTCTGGGGGGTAAGGCCGTCCTGAGGTGTGATGGCCAGTGCCACATGTCCCATAGTGCGACGCAGGTTGATCTCCACGCAGGGGTGCAGAAGAAATCCCTGCCTGTTGTCGCTTGCAACAATCATCATGTCGACGCCAAGCGGTCCGACATAGTGCCCGCGCAGATGGGTGGTGAGATAGTCTTTCATGCGCTCCCTGATGTCGTCCAGCAATTCGCGCCTGACATATTTCTCAAGAATTTCCGTCTTTTCGTTCTCGGTGGCGATGAGGTTTCCCGTGTAGGCACCGTTCTGTGTAGAGAACAATGAGAGCCCGCAATAGGTGGTCTCACCATTTGAATGGATCTCGAACTCCATTCCAAAGTCTTTCACCTTATTATAATATGGCTCCATCATGATGCCCCCTTGCAGTCTGGTGGTGTTGTTGATGAATCCCTGGGTGGTTGGTGGAATGATACCTCCACTGATGTACCTCACCCCTCTCCCACTGCTGCTCCACGGGGCTTTCACGACGACATCCTTCCATTGCTTGATGAGTTCCCATGCGCGCCGATCGTCGATGACATACTCTGTCTGACCACAAGTGTCGGCTTCTATTCCTTCACGCAGCCGCCTGAGCGCGTCGGCGGTGTGAAGGCGGTTTGAAAGATGCCGCATCATGTAGAGGTCGGCGGCCGACGGGAGCAGAGTGTCGGGAATGCCCGCCTCCGAAAGCATCGTGCAGAGCGTGACGTCCCATCCCCAGGGGCATATCTGCAGGAACGACATTCCCCGCAGTTCGTGCTTTTCGAGAAACAACACATCGTGAGCAAGAGCAGCGTGGCGCGATGAGGCCTTCACCGCATAGGGCACGTCGTCTACAAGAACGACATCGCCATCGGCTGCCCACAAGGCAGGAATCCATCCGAGGTTCATGCGGAGTTCCTGCACCACATGGGGCATGGTCAGATGGCGGTGATTATACGAAAGCGCTATGTCGTGCTCCGGATTAAAGATATGAAGTCTCATGGGCAGTCTGGTATTCCTTTTTTGTTGCAAAAGTAATACTTTTACTCCATTATACAACAAGCAAAAGCAAAAATAATGAAAAAAGATGTACTTTTTGTCATGTGTACTTTGCAAATTAAGCAAAAAGTATTAACTTTGCATTCGTTTTAAAACAAATCGAATATTCAGGATGGAAGCTTTCTTTCGCACACACACCTATCTGGTGGACCATATCAACGCTGCGGTCAGACGTCTTTTGATGGACGAGATAGACTGGAGCCAGCGTATGATTGGAATAAAAGGCACAAGAGGAGTAGGAAAGACGACCTTCCTCTTGCAGTATGCAAAAGAGCATTTTGATACACACGACAGGAAATGTCTGTATATCAACATGAACAACTTCTATTTCCAGGGACGCGGCATTGCCAATTTTGCCGGTGAGTTCTACAAGCACGGTGGAAAGGTGCTTCTCATAGACCAGGTCTTCAAGGAACCAGACTGGAGCCGTGAGCTTCGCAAGTGCTACGACCTATATCCAGAACTGAAGATTGTGTTCACGGGGTCGAGCGTCATGAGGCTGAAGGAAGAGAACCCCGAACTCAACGGCATCGTGAAGAGCTATAACCTCAGAGGCTTCTCATTCAGGGAATTCCTGAACCTGAAGACCAACAACCACTTCAAGCCCTATTCGCTCGAGGAAATCCTCAATGACCACGAGCACATCACCCGGCAGATCCTTCCCTACGCCTCCCCCATCAAGCACTTCCAGGATTATCTCCATCATGGCTTCTATCCTTTCTTCCTGGAAAACCGCAACTACTCAGAGAATCTGCTCAAGACCATGAACATGATGACCGAAGTGGACATCCTTTTCATCAAGCAGATTGAGCTGAAATATCTTACGAAGATTAAGAAGCTGTTCTATCAGCTGGCTGTCGATGGCAACAAGGCGCCCAACATCTCGCAGCTGGCGCTCGACATTGAGACAAGCCGCGCCACAGTCATGAACTACATCAAGTATCTGGCCGACGCTCGTCTCATCAACATCATCTATCCTCAAGGCCAGGAGTTTCCCAAGAAGCCGTCGAAAGTGATGCTCCACAACTCAAACCTCATGTATGCCATCTATCCCAACGAGATTGTCAGGCAGAACGTGATGGAAACGTTCTTCGTCAATTCCCTCTGGAAAGACCACAAGGTGAACCAGGGAGGGAAAGAAAGCTATTATGTCGTGGACGAGAAGACGAAGTTCCGCATCTGCGATGCCGCATCGAAGAGCAAGATAAGAACGAACAACGACATCATCTACGCACGCTACAACACCGAAGTGGGAAAAGCCAACAAGATTCCTCTGTGGCTGTTCGGATTCCTTTACTAAGCAAAGAGTGAACATCAAATAAAACATATACATTAACATTATTAGTTATGGCAAAAGAAAAGAAATTTATCACCTGTGATGGTAACGAGGCTGCGGCTCATGTGAGCTACATGTTCTCGGAGGTAGCTGCTATCTACCCCATCACCCCAAGCTCGCCTATGGCCGAGCATGTTGACGAGTGGGCCGCCCGCGGTCGTAAGAACCTGTGGGGTCAGACCGTAAGTGTGCAGGAAATGCAGTCGGAGGCTGGTGCTGCCGGTGCCGTTCACGGTTCGCTGCAGGCTGGTGCCCTGACCACCACCTTCACCGCTTCTCAGGGTCTGCTGCTCATGATTCCTAACATGTACAAGATTGCCGGTGAGCTGATTCCCTGCGTGTTCGACGTGTCTGCCCGTACGCTGGCCAGCCATTCGCTGTGTATCTTCGGTGACCATCAGGACGTGATGGCCTGCCGTCAGACTGGT
>JAFWQE010000152.1 GCA_017509155.1 Prevotella sp. | reverse complement strand
TATGGTGCAAAAATAACTGGAAAAACTGTAACTAACAAATATGCAACTTGAAGTGTTAAAATACAAAAAGTCCCTCATTTAGAGGGACTTAGTTCAAATTGCTCCAAGTTGTTCAGAGTTGTTTATAAGGGGTCACTTGCCAATACAGAAGTGCTTGAAGATGTTTGAGAGCACCTCGTTGGGGGTGATCTGGCTTTGGCCTGTAATCTCTGTCAGGTCGGAGAGAACGATGCGAAGGTCCTCGGCAATGAGGTCGCCGCTGAGATTGTCTTGTAGACCGGCAATGACGCGGTGGAGGCTCTCTGCTGATTTGATGAGTGCCTCGTAATGGCGGGCATTGCTGATAATGATGTCGGTGTCAGAAAGAGTTGGAAGATGCGCGGCCTCATAGATGGCGGCTTCGAGTTCTTCAAGGCCCTGTCCATGTTTGGCTGATATTCTAATCAACGGACATTGAAGAGCCGGGGTGTTTTGATTGTCAGGACAGAACGCATTGTTCTTGTCAATCTTATTCTGCACCATGATGAGCGAGCGACCTTGAGTCCGTTCGGTGATGTCGGCTATTTCAGCCTCTGAGGGTGGCGTGTCGAATATCCAAAGCACGATGCGCGCTTTCTCAATGGCCGCATAGGTTCGTTGTATTCCGATTTGTTCAACTTCGTCGGTCGTCTGCCGTATTCCGGCTGTATCGATGAATCGGAATGTAACTCCGTGTAAGTCGATGGTGTCCTCGATGGTGTCTCTCGTTGTGCCGTGAACGTCGGATACGATGGCACGGTCATCCTTCAGAAGCCTGTTGAGAAGGGTCGATTTCCCTACGTTTGTCTTACCAACGATGGCGACAGGTATTCCTTCCTTGAGGGCTTTTCCTGTTTCGAAAGAGTGGGCGAGACGAGTAACGCGTGCCTGTATTTCCTCGGCAATGGATGTCAGTGTGGAGCGGTCGGCAAACTCAAGGTCTTCATGGTCGGAAAAGTCGAGTTCCAGTTCCAATAGTGAGGTAAGCTTCAGGAGTCTCTCTCTTAAGCGTCCGAGTTCTGAGGATATGCCACCTCGTAGCTGGCTCATGGCAAGCTCGTGTGTGGCCTTGTTGGTGGATGCAATGAGGTCGGCCACAGCCTCTGCCTGCGAGAGGTCGAGCTTGCCGTTGAGGTAGGCGCGCTGGGTGAACTCGCCTGGCTGGGCCATGCGGCAGCCGTGCTCAACCAGGAGTTCCAATACTTTATTTAAGATATAGCGCGACCCGTGGCATGAAATCTCAACGGAGTCTTCACCAGTATAGCTATGAGGAGAACGGAAAATGGTAACCAGCACCTCATCTACGATGGACGGGTGTTCGTTGCCGTTTTCCTTTGCTCTTGAAGATAGGATACGGGTGAAATGAACCGTGTTGGCAGGATATGAGGTGATTGGGCTGCCGCATAAGGAGCTAACTGCCGTTATGGCGTCTGGTCCGGAAACGCGAATAATGGCAATGGCTCCGCCGGGAGCTGTGGCAAGTGCGCAGATAGTATCGGTCATAGGCTTTTGAGAGCTGTTGTGAGGACTTCAAGGTCTTCAGGTGTCGTTGCCCAGCTGGTTACAAACCGGCACAACGTATGTTCATCGTCAATGGGTTCCCATTGCTCAAAGAGGACGTGCTTCATGAGTTCATCCATCTGAGAATTGCTGAGAACGACAAATTGCTGATTGGTGGGTGAGTCTTTGATTGGAATGTCGGCGCTGATGAAAGCTTGCCGGAGTTGCATGGCCATCTCAATGGCATGACTGGCTATTTCCATGTAGAGCTCATCGGTGAAAAGGGCATCGAACTGAACGCCCGCGAGTCGGCTCTTGGCCAAGAGCGCTCCATGACGCTTGACCATGGTGAAGAAACCGCGTGGCGCTTTGTGTGGAAAGACAACAGCCTCGCCACAAAGAGCTCCGACCTTGGTTCCTCCAATATAGAACACCTCGCAATGATGAGCCAGCCACGGAAGGTCGAAATCGCATTCCGGCGAAGAAAGGCCATAGCCAAGTCGGGCTCCGTCAACGAAGAGGGGCAACGAGTATTTCTGGCAGACCTGATGGATGGCCTCGATGTCAGCTGCTTTGTAGAGTGTGCCCAGTTCTGTGGGGAAAGTGATGTAGACCATTCCCGGCACGGCCATGTGTTCCCATGTCGGGTCGGCGAAGAAGCGCGTCAGATAGTTCTCCAGCTCATCTGCATGCATACGTCCTTCATGAGAGGGTAGGGCAATGACCTTATGCCCGTTGGCTTCTATCGCTCCCGATTCGTGCACGTTGATGTGGGCTGTCTCCACGGCAATGACCGCACCGTAGGATGGCAGCATGGCGTCGATGACCGTGGCGTTGGCCTGAGTTCCGCCAACGAGGAAGAAGATGTCGGCATAGGGAGTCTGACATGCCTTTCGTATCTTTTCACGTGCCTGCTCGCTCCATGTGTCGTAACCGTAGGAAGCGCTCTGGGCGCGGTTGGTCTCCACAAGGTGGCTGAGCACTTTGGGATGAGCTCCGTTGTTGTAGTCGCTTTCGAAGGATGTCTTCATGTATGATGTCATTTCTTTTTTGCCCAGGTGTTGGCGATAATGATAATTAATACTGTTATTATTAAGAATATGAATAATGCTCCCATCTGTGCATGGGGGTAGTTGGCAATGACTGGCTGGACGCCCACATAGCCTGCCGTTAAGACGCAAACGACAGCCATCAAGATGCGAAGACGCTTGATGTTGACTTCATTCTTTTCTTCCTCGCTCGCCGTGTTATAGCCAGCAATCAGTTTGTCGCCCTTTCCCATCAGGAAGATGACGGCAAGGACGACAAACAATACGGCAAGGGGAATGCTTATGATCATATCCTTTCCAAGACTTTTTCTATGAGCGTGTCAATGCTGTTCTTGTACTCTGTGTTCATCTTCTGGGCATAGCGGTTGGCAATGACCATGCAACATGTCATGGCACGATGTCCCAATAGCGACGCCATGCCAGCCAGTGCCGATGATTCCATTTCGAAGTTGCAGATCTTCATTCCGTCATACTCGAATGCCTCAATCTTTTCGTTCTGTTGCGGATCGGCAATGTCGGCACGAAGCACACGGCCTTGTGGACCATAGAAACCACCACACGAAATAGTGTAGCCACGAACCATGTCGTCGCCAGCGATTTGCTCGATGAGGTCTTTGTCGGCCACGGCCACATAGGGCGCTCCTTTGATGGGATCCCATTGCATGTGCTCTTTGAAAGCTGCTTCCAGTTTCAGGTCGCACACGTCATTGCGGCCGGCATAGTAGTTGAGAAGGCCATCGAAGCCGATGCTTTTCACAGATGCCACAAAGCAGCCTGTAGGAGTGAAGGGCTGCAATCCGCCGCAGGTGCCGATGCGCACCATGGTGAGCGTGGTGTGTTCTGCTTTCTCAGTGCGTGTCTCGTAGTCGATGTTGACCAGCGTGTCGAGTTCATTCGCCACAATGTCGATGTTGTCGCATCCGATGCCATGGCTCTGGCATGTGATGCGTTTGCCCTTGTAGGTGCCGGTGATGGCGTGAAACTCACGGCTGCTTACTTCGCATTCTTTGGTATCGAAATGGTCGGCTACGGTATTTACACGTGCAGGGTCGCCAACAAGGACCACCTTGTCGGCCAGCTGTTCAGGTTTCAGATGCAGATGGAAACAAGAGCCATCGGCATTGATGATCAGTTCTGATTCGGGAAAATACTTGCTCATGACTGGTTGATATTTAGTTAGACAAAGATTTGTTTTCAAGTATGCGTATCTGCTTTTCCGTATCCTTGATGGTTAGCAGAAGTGTTTCCTGCTCTCGTTCGGCACTCAGGATGTCAGCATCCCTCTGAGAATCTCCATCGGTGTAGTTCTCGCGCCACGCTTCCAGTTGCTGGGCATTGCGTTGTGCTTGCTGGCGCATTTGCAATAGTTTGTTGTAAAGTTCTCGCGCCTCTGAAGAACGAAACTCTGATGCCGATGAATAGGCGCGTTGGTCGTTGATGACGAATGCGTTGCCGTCGCCATGATGGCTTCTGGCAGATGCCGAGCGGGCTTTCATCTTCTCTACGCGCTTGAGTGCCTTGTTGCGTTGCTCTTCGCTGGGCCATGTGTCGCGTATGTTGTGAATGTTTGCATAGCGTTTCACCTGGGTTTCCGACATTTCCGACAAATCGATGTTGGTACGGTTCTTCGATGGCACGAAGGTGTAGATGCAGACCATTCCTTCCGCCTGGTTGCGGTCGGTGACGAACCATCCGAGCGAATCGAGTTCGCTCTCCATGTAGAAATAGTCGTTGCCTTTCGAGTTGAAAGGAAGCCCGATGTTGTTGGGGCGCAGAAACTCTCCCGTGTCACTGTCATATCGTGTGACGAAGATGTCGTAGCCGCCAACGGAGCCTTCTCCTTTCTGAGCAAAATAGAACGTCGTTCCGTCTGCCATCATGAACGGATAGTTGGGCGACGTGCCACCGGCAATACCTTCCAGTTTCACTGCTTTCGACCATTTGCTTCCCAGTCGGTCCATCGTAAACAGCTGTGAGCGTCCGTCTTTGTCGTTGAGCGAGTAATATGCCTTGTTGCCAAACTCGTTCACAAACACATAGCTGTCATTGTTGCCTTGTGTTCCGAAGAACTGGTCGTATGTGGTCAGCGTGCCACTTTCTGGCGGAAGGGGAATCTCACTGATGAAGTTCTCCTTTTCCACCACCATGCTATCGATGATGAAAACGCGCTGGGTACTCTCCAGCATGTTCTCAAACAACAGGTCGCCAGGCGATGGCTGCGGCTTTTCGGTCTTGGGCTTCTCTGGTTGTGCCTGTGTCTTTTTCTTTTGTGCCTCTGTTGGGACGACACACAACAATGCCAGTGCTGCTATCAATATTCTGATGGTCTTCATTTTCGTTGTTTTTTCAATTCGAAAACAAAGATACGAAGTTTTTTGAAACCAGCAAAGCGATTAACCATTTTTATTTCATAAACACCAGATAGACGGCGCAGATGATGAGGAAAAACGCCAGAATATGGTTCCAATGAATGTTTTGATGCTGAAAGAGAATGTTGGCAATGACGGCAAAGACGGCCAGCGAAATACACTCCTGAATGACCTTTAGCTGCACCAGGTTGAATGGTCCTCCGTTACCTTCAAAGCCCATTCTGTTGGCTGGCACCTGACAACAATACTCAAAGAACGCAATGCCCCAAGAGAACGCCACGACACCTATGAGTGGCCAGTGTGATGACACACCCGATTGCTGAAGACGTAGATGGCCATACCAAGCCAGCGTCATGAAAATATTGCTGAGTATTAAAAGAATAATCGTATAAAGTCCGTTCATAATACTACATATTTATTTAAGTGAAGAGTGAAAAGTGAAGAGTGAAGAATTTGCTGCCGCCGTTCATTTACCCTACATGAACTCCGGAAGGAAAATCTTCACTCTTCACTTTTCACTCTTCACTTAATTCTTCACTCTTCACTTTTCTCTCTTCACTTTTAATTACTTGTCACCTTTTAATTGTTTGTCCATGTTAAGTGCTGCGCGTCGTCCGTCGCCCATGGCAAGTATAACGGTTGCACCTCCACGCACAATGTCGCCACCTGCATAGATGGTGCCTCGGCTGGAGCGCATCTCCTCATTGACCGCAATGGTGTTTTTCCTTCCGAGTTCAAGGCCTTTGATACTCTTGGGCACCAATGGGTTGGGGCTGACACCTACAGCGACAATCACCTGGTCGACATCGAGCGTGACGGTCTTTCCCTCAACGGGAATAGGCGAGCGGCGACCGGAGGCATCGGGCTCTCCCAGTTCCATCACCTGTAGCACGGCTTGCTTCACGGCTCCCGTTTCGTCGGCGATATACTCAATGGGGTTATGAAGTGTCAGGAATCGAATGCCTTCCTCTTTGGCGTGCTTCACTTCTTCCAGACGTGCAGGCATCTCCACCTCAGAGCGGCGGTACACCAGCGTCACATCTGCACCGAGTCTCTTTGCCGTGCGGCAGGAGTCCATGGCCGTGTTGCCACCACCCACTACGAGCACGTTCTTTGCGGGATTAATAGGCGTGTCGGTGGTAGGATTGGCTGCGTCCATCAGGTTCACGCGTGTGAGATACTCGTTCGACGACATGATGTTGATGGCGTTCTCACCAGGTATACCCATGAAGTTAGGCAGGCCGGCACCCGAACCTACAAATATTCCCTTAAATCCTTGGTTCTCAAGGTCTTCAATAGAGATGGTTTTACCAACAATTACATCTGTTTGGAAGTGAACGCCCATCTTACTGAGGTTCTCAATCTCCACGTCCACGATGCTGTTGGGAAGTCGGAATTCGGGGATTCCGTATTTAAGCACGCCGCCAATCTCGTGGAGCGCCTCAAACACATACACGTCGTAGCCTTTCTTCACCATGTCGCCAGCAAACGACAATCCGGCAGGGCCACTTCCCACAACGGCTATCTTGATGCCGTTCGTCGGTGCGACCTCAGGAACAGACATCTGCCCGCTCTCGCGTTCGTAGTCGGCGGCAAAGCGCTCCAGATAGCCTATAGCTACTGCCTGTCCGCCACTCTTCAGATGCACGCACTTGCTCTCGCACTGTTTCTCCTGAGGACACACGCGACCACAGACGGCGGGTAGGGCAGAGGTGTTTTTCAGCACCTTTGCGGCAGCCAGGAACTGTCCCCTCTCAATGTTCTTGACGAATGACGGAATGTCTACGTTCACGGGACATCCTTCCACGCACGACGGCTTAGGACAGTCGAGACAACGCTTGGCCTCGGTCAGAGCCATCTCCTTCGTCAGTCCTGTGTTCACCTCTTCCTTGCGGGTGGTAGCACGATAGACGGGATCCAGTTCAGGCATCTGCACACGCGGAATGGCCATGCGGTCTTTGGGCTTCATGCTTTTGCGTAGTTCTTGACGCCATTCGGCCTTCTTGTCCGTCAAGATCTCGATGGTATCATTGGTGGGGTCGCTGTCCATCACGACATCAGTGGTGGCAGCATTTTCTTCACTTTTCTCTTTCACGTCACGCACCAGGTGCTCTTCATAGTGCTCCATTTCCTCCTGTTCAGCACGCTTGAACGTTCCCATGCGCTTGAACATCTCGTCCCAGTCCACGAGAGCGCCGTCGAATTCAGGACCGTCAATGCACACAAAGCGCGTCTTGCCGCCGATGGTCAGTCGACAGGCACCGCACATGCCGGTGCCGTCTACCATGATGGTGTTGAGCGACACCTCGCACGGAATGTTATGCTTCTGGGCGGTGAGGTTCGAGAACTTCATCATGATGGGAGGGCCAATGGCGAACACCTTGTCGACGTGTTCCTGCTCAATGAACTTCTCAATGCCTACGGTAACAACGCCTTTCTCGCCATACGAACCGTCATCGGTCATGATGATGACCTCGTCGCTCGATTCGCGCACTTTGTCTTCAAGTATGATGAGGTCTTTCGAACGGCCAGCCATCACCGACAACACTCTGTTGCCAGCTGCCTTGAGCGCCTGAATGATGGGCAGCATGGGAGCCACGCCAAGTCCGCCGCCAGCACAGACCACCGTGCCAAACTTCTCAATATGTGTGGGATTGCCCAGAGGCCCTACAACATCGGCCACATAGTCGCCTTCACCGAGCATGCAAAGCTTTTTCGACGAGAGTCCCACTTGTTGAACTACAATCGTGATGGTGCCCTTGTCCGTATCTGCACCTGCAATGGTCAGCGGCATGCGCTCACCTTTACTGTCTACGCGGACAATGACGAAGTTGCCTGCCTTTCGGCTCTTGGCAATCAATGGAGCTTCAATCTCAAAAAGAAAAACCTTTTCTGAAAACTGCTCTTTTCTTACAATCTTGTTCATAAATCTTGTTTGCTTATTTCAAATTTCACATTTTGCCTGCAAAATTAGACAAAATAATTGAGAATGAGCGCGTATTATAACAAAAATGTGAACAAATTAGTACGAAAACCTCTACCCCCATATCTTATGCATGAGCTTCCGAAACTTGAATTCTATACAATACTGTTGGCCAGATATAGTGAGAAGAATCGGTCATACACGGAGTAGATGCCGTTGTGATTGAGAAGCAACTCTTTTTCTACGAGCGACTTTGCTGCTGCGTTGATGGTGCTTGCTGCCCCCAAATTGTAGCGCGACAGAAAGCTTTTGCCATTAGATCTTCCATTACGAATTGTTCGTTACGAATTCTTTGGAATGCAAAAAGTAATTTAAGTTTCGCATGTTTCTCATTGCTCACTTTAGATGTGAGAGGTAAGTGGAGCAATGTTAGACATGCGAAACTTGAATTAAGGTTATAAAAGAAACACCACCCTGTCAAGACGTCTGTCATGGCAGGGTGGTGCTTTATGTGTTCTGATGACTCAGATTGCTGTGGAAGCGACTGCTATTCTTCATCCCACAAATCCTCATCCCATAATGAGTGATAGAAGAATTTGGCATCGCCTTCGTCGTCAACTTTGCCTCCGCCACCAATAGGGTCCACGTCCTCACCGATGCTTTGTTTTGACAATACAACGGGAGTCATACATTCGCTCCCCATGCTTACCTTGTAGATGTTGGGCTTTTTGTATGTTTTTCTCATTGTATCCTTCTTGTCATTTGATGATTATTTTCTTTCCATTTCTCACATAGATACCGCTTTTAGGTTGACGGACCTGCTGACACGCCAAATTATAGAGTGGTTGGTCAGAAGTCTTCGTATCCATTTGATATGATTCGATACCGGTGGCAACACCTGGTTCTCCAATGGTCATGTCAAAGATACTGACTTTGGCACCCTGTTCTGCGTTACTTTCGTCAGAGACATAGATGATACCATCATAGGCTTTCCACCCCAATGAGGTGTTTTCGCCTGGCATATATAATAGAAAAGTTGTTATTCAAGTAGTATGCGCAGCCTTTCCCCTGAGATGGGAGGGGAGCGGCTGCGCCAGAAAACAGATAGACGGTTACGAGTACAAACGTCGGACTTATACGATGCCATCTGATGTATTATTGCCAAATTTTTATGCGATAAATAAACGATACGGGCAATGCTCTCAGACAGAACCGCCAAAGACAAGCGGTAAAATAGCTGAAAAGGCGAAGCAAAAGCGACAGATTGCCGAAACAAATCCAATGAAATTGTCGAACGAAATCAATGGAATCGTCGAACGAAATCAATGAAATTGCCAAACAAAACCAATGGATTTGTTTCGCGAAAACGGCGTATTACCTTGTTGAAACCAACAAACTGACGACAAGAAACCGACGGAAAACATGATTCAGCCCTTCGAACGGACAGCTGGAAATGGTTGTTGAGTGGGAGAGCGAACCTTTATTGAGATGGTGATGATACACAAGACACAATAATTTCACCATCGTCTCGTTATTATAGAAAAGTGTTATCCTAATTTATAGTAAAATGAAAATGAACAAAAAAAACATCATCACCACACTACTCGCCCTCGTGGCTTTAGGTGCAAGTGCTCAGCTTGAAAGCGTGAAGGAACTCACGATGAAGTCGGAGTATTTCAATCACGAGCGACAGGTGCTCATCTACACACCTGGAGGCTATCAGCAGTTCGACCAGACCTACTACGATGTCATCTACGTGTTCGACGCGCAGTGCCGCGAGATGTTCGACCTCGTACACTGC
>JAFWQE010000020.1 GCA_017509155.1 Prevotella sp. | reverse complement strand
TCATGTTGACCGAGTCAGGAGCATCAGGATCGGTATTCGCGGCGGGACGGCATTTTTGGCCGTGATACCGTGATTCCGTTATTTATCATTTATCATTTGTAATTTATCATTTATCATTTATCATTTAGGCGCCCCGCGCCGCATCCAATGCTTAGCATCATCGATATAGTAGAAGATACAATGGTGGACGGTCCCGGCCTACGGACCTCCATCTATTGTGCGGGCTGTCCGAACGCCTGTCCCGGCTGTCACAACCCGCAGACGTGGGACATCAATGCTGGTCATGAGATGTCGACGGAAGAAATCATGCAGGTCATCATGGCTGACCCCTTTGCCAACGTTACCTTCAGTGGCGGCGACCCGATGTTCCAGGCCGAGGGCTTCACCGAACTGGCGCGCGCCATCCACAGTGAGTCGTCGAAGACCATCTGGTGTTTCACCGGCTACACCTTTGAGAGGCTGATGACGATGCCCCGTCAGCGTGCGCTGCTGGAGGAAATCGACGTGCTCGTCGATGGTCCTTTCGTGCAGGCGAAGCGCGACCCCGACCTCTATTTCCGCGGCAGCAGCAACCAGCGCCTCATTGACGTGCGCAAGTCGCTGAAGGCAGGCAAGGCCATCGCCTACGACTATCAGCCGCTGGCCTGACGCACTTTGTGGCCCCTATAACGCAATCAGGGCTGAACCCCACGACGGGATTCAGCCCTGATTGCCGTTTCTTCATGCTTTACTATTCGTCCTTCGTCAGCCCCAGCACATAGAGAATGCTCGTGACAATCTCCTTTCCAGAGGAACTGTCGCCGTGGAACTCTATCTGGTGAATGTCTGAGATGTCGAGTCTGACGCTCTTCGCGTAGGGCGTGTCATCCAGCATGATGGGGATAATCG
Organism: Prevotella sp.; assembly: GCA_017509155.1. Taxonomy (GTDB): domain Bacteria; phylum Bacteroidota; class Bacteroidia; order Bacteroidales; family Bacteroidaceae; genus Prevotella. The sequence goes on along the minus strand of JAFWQE010000020.1, from coordinate 10,687 downwards.
TCTTGTTCTGCTGCACCGAATATCCCAGTTCCCTGATGACGTTGATGGAGGCATTCGAATGTACCGACGACACAAAGACGACGGCCTTTGACGTTTCAATGGCGTCAACGATGACCTCTTTGTAGTTCTCCCCGCTGAAAATACCTTCCTTGTCAATCCAGTAGGAGATGCCGTTTTGCTCAAGAATCTCCCTGATGGCGTTGGCGGCATCTGCATCCTTCCTCGAATAGCTGATGAACACCTGGTGGTGCATCTCCTCGCGTTTGGGAATGTCTGCCACGGCAAGTTGCCTGTTTCCATCAGTGTCTTTGGCCAAGGCCTTCGATGCTTGCTTCTGTTCATACTGATACAAAGCGGCTTTGATGGCAAAGTTCTCGAACATATCGATGTAGTCCATCTCCGACAATGCGAGCCTGTTGTGGTCATATCCGGTGGACATAAAGAGGTAGAGTTCTATCTCGTAGCTCTTCTGCGTCTTGAACAGGTTGGAGGAGATGACGTCGGCCAGATTGACAGCCAGCTGCTTGATGGGAATCCGTGCCAGTCCCACTCCGATGCAAGGAAAGGCGATGGAATGGAGGTCCAGCGCCTGCATCAGTCGGAAACACTTGTCCACCGAATGCTGGATGATGTAGTTGTTCATGTCCTCCGTGTTCGTCACTTTCCCTTCAAACACCTCAATCTTATGGTCAAAGTCGAGCGTCAGGCAGTGGAACACATATTTCTGGTGCTCCAGGTTTCCTGCCGTGGAAACGATGACGTCGCCCACCTGTGCCGGCAGTTTCTTCTTGGCATCCTCGTGTATGATCTCGCCTCCGGCGTCCCTGATGGCTTTCGAAACACCCCCCGACATGCTGATGCCTGTGTCGTCGGAACTGACGATCACCTCAGCCTTCGAGTCCAGAATGTCGCCGAAGATGACCCTCAGCGTGGAGTTGTTGTATTTGTATTCACGTGGCGTGTTCATGGTGTCTGCATTTCATTAGTGATTCGGTTGCCTCTGTCGGTGAGGCCGCGTTCAGATCACCACGGCAGTGCCGCTGGTGGCCACCATCACCATGGAGTTCGTCTCGCCGATGGTCTCATAGTCGATGTCGATGCCGACGATGGCGTTGGCGCCCATGGCCTGTGCACGTTCCATCATCTCGCGCATTGATGTTTCCTTTGCCTCGCGCAGCACGTTCTCATAGCTTCCTGAGCGTCCGCCAACGATGTCGCGTATGCCGGCAAAGATGTCCTTTACGATGTTGGCACCGATAATGGTTTCTCCTGTCACCACGCCTTTGTATTCGCGGATGGTGCAGCCTTCAATGGTTGGGGTTGTTGATAGTATCATAATTCTCCTTTTTAGGTTTCTCTTATATATAGACGTACGAACACACGAAAATGTTGCATGCAACAGTGGAAAAAAGTGTTATTCATTCAAGTTTCGCATTCGCTCAACTCCATCAACTTGCGAAAGTTGAGTTATTTACCATAAGGAGTTTCAGGTTTTTAGAAGCTCCAGACGATAGTACTGTTCCTATTTTCTTATTTTATAGAGACGGATTCGTTGGGTTCCTGTTTGGATGTGTTTTCATAGCTATCCCTGCTTTTTTGTCTATTTCCTCCTTTTTCTGATAAAAATGTTGTATCTTTGCACACAAACAGACTTTGTGGCACTCATGGCACAGAGGGATGGAAATCGTAAAAGACAAAAGACATGAAGAAGATACTATTGGTGGCCGTGCTGCTGGTGCAGTGCATCGTTGCGGCTGCTTCCGACAATGACGACCAGAATGTAAAGCGGCAATGCCTCGATGCACTTGTGCAGTTCATGCAGTACGCTCGCAGCATCTACACCGACTGTGGCGTGAATGCGCGTGGCGACAGCATCGGCTATTTCAAGGCGAAAGACGCCGGGCGCAGCACCGAGGACGGCGTGCGCACCAATGCCGACCTGGCCATGGTGGCGGCTTTCGTGTATGAAACGGCTCGCAAGGAAGACATCGAACTGCCTGCCGGTCTGAGCTATCCGCAACTCAGACGCATGGCCATCCGCTCGTTTCGCTACGCCCTTTCCACCCATCGGTCCAACCAGCTCTTCGCCTGTACCGACCAGAAATACTGGGGCAGCGACACCGAACATCACCAATGGGAGAGTTCGCTGTGGGCGATGAGTGTGGCCCTGGCTGGCGAGTTCATCGACCAGGGATGGGGACTTACCAGCTACGAACGCAACCAATTGGAGCGGCTGTTGTCGGCCGAAGCCGACTTCGAACTGACGCGACAGGTGCCGACAGGCTACGAGGGCGACACGAAAGCCGAGGAAAACGGATGGGAAGGCAACGTGCTTGCTTCCGCCATAGCCTTCTGTCCTCAGCATCCCAATGTCGACAAGTGGCGTGAGGCACTTTGGCGATATGGCTTCAACTGCTATACCATTGCCGCTGACGCAAAAGACACCACGCTGGTGGCCGGACGCCAGGCACGCGAGTGGTTTGTGGGGCAGAACCTCTACGACGACTTCACGCTGCAGAACCATAAATACTTCCACACCGGCTACCAGAATGCCGTGATGCAGGAGCACGCAGAGAGCCTTGTCGTGCTGGCCCTTGGAGAGGACCTGCCGGCATCTACTGCACAGCAGGCCCGCGAAGTGCTGACATGGCACTGGCGCGAGGTGTGGCAGCGCGTGCTGGCGCAGCTGGCCCTGTGCGACGGAGAGCTGGCCATGCCCAACGGCAACGACTGGAGCATGTACCTTTTCGACCAGCTGCCCGCCTACACGGCGATGGCCACCATCTGCCGTAATGCCGATGCGCTGATGCTGGAGAGCCGCTGTCTGCAGTCGCTGCTGCAACGCCAGCGCACCACTGCCGACGGAAGCTTCATGCTGAACCCCGACATTGGTCCGCGACGTATGGGCGTAACCGCTCACCGCGTGCTGATGACCTACCTGATGCACGACCTGTTTCCCACCGACGGACTGAAGGCCTCGACGTGGACATCGTTCCAGGAGCGACACGCGGCAGCGCGCATCCTGCCCTGCCAGAACGTGGTGCGCGGCATGTCGAAAGACCGCTTCGCCTGTTTCTCATGGAGTGAAGGGCTAGCCAACGCTGCCGCCATCGTGGTGCCTAACACCGTGGAGGCGAGCAAGATATTCATCCCTTATAAGAAAGGACACGGCGGCAGCATCATGGGCGTTCCGCAGCAGATGGCCGCGCGTCCCACATTGCTCACCGACAGCTCTGGCTGGGTGGCCTACGCCAAGGGTGAGCACCCCTACTGCATCTGGGCCACACCGGGCAACGCTGTCATCGCCATCCTCGACGATAAGGCCGAAGAAACTGGTATGGTGGCGCTGAGCATGGATGCGCTGACCAGCGAGAAACGAACCCTCCATCTGGCCAACGCGAAGAAGTTCGAGACCGATGGCAAGCAGCGCATGTCGTTTCATTCGCAGTGGGTCAACGTAGACAATGCCGTGGCCGTTGTGAGCACTGAGCAGACCAAGTTCTCGGTGGAGAAGCGTGAACTCATCAAGTCCATCTGGACGTCGCGACTGGTGCCACAGCACCATGTGTGCGTCTACTTCTCCAACGTCACCGCCGCCCAGACCGCCGCTTTGGCACGCGGGACGCAGCAGTGGGAGAAAAACGGATGGCTGATGGTGCAGACCATGGACCCCGACCACAAGTCCTATCTGCTGGCCTTCAACACCGGCACGGCGAAGAAACGCTTCAAACTGCCGCGCAAGCTGAAGAAAATGAAGAAACTAACTGTAAAGATAATCGAATAGAATGGAAACAAACAGCTATATCAAACAATACCCCGACCTGATGGCCGGTAAGAAAATCATGTATGTGCACGGCTTTGCCAGTTCGGCACAGTCGGGCACGGTGAAACGTCTGCGCACCATGTTCCCGCAGACCACCATCATAGCCGAGGACATACCCGTGCATCCCGCCGAGGGCTTCGCCATGCTGAGCGAGCTTGCGCAGCGCGAACAGCCCGACCTGATTATCGGTACGTCGATGGGTGGCATGTACACCGAGATGCTCTATGGCTTCGACCGCATCCTCATCAATCCCGCCTTCCGTATAGCCGACACCATGGGTGCCCACGGCATGACCGGCAAGCAGGTGTTTCAGAACCCGCGCAAGGACGGCGTGCAGGAGTTCCTCGTCACAAAGTCGATGGTGAAGGAATATCGCGACATGCAGGAAAAATGCTTCTCGCAGGCGGAAGACCCGAAGCGCGTGTGGGGACTCTTCGGCGACCAAGACCCGCTGGTGCACACCATGCCGGTGTTCATGGAGCACTACACGCAGGGCATCTGGTTCCACGGCGAGCACCGCACCAACGACCATGTGTTCATGAACAGCGTGGTGCCCGTCATCCGATGGATCGACGACAAGCAGGAATGTCGCGTGCGCCCCGTGGTGTTCATCACCATCGATGCCCTTCGCAACCCGCAGCGTCAGCAGCGTCCCAGTGCCATGAAGGCCTTCCGCATGCTGCTGGAAAGCTATAATGTGTACATTGTGGCACCGTCGCCCAACTACGATGCCGACTACGTGAAGGACGTGCAGCAGTGGACCGACGACATCGTGAATGTGCCGGCCTATGGCCACCTTATTTTTACTAACCAGCTGGAGCTGCTGATGGGCGACTACCTCATCGGTACCGACGACGTTGAGGGATTCATGGGTGCTACCATCCGTCTGGGCTCAGAAACGTTCAAGACCTGGGACGACATCATCGTCTATTTCTCACGTCTCGGCGGCCAGTAACGGCCAGCCATTCACCGCTTTCCGTCCATGCCCTCCAGCACTTTCCATCTCACTGCCGACGAGCTGTTTGAGTCCGTGCGCGCCCTTGCCGACGCCCTGCCTACCGACAGGCAGCAGCTGGCACCGGCGCGGCTGAACCGTCAGCTGCACGAACTGCTCGTGCAGACCTGTCATGAAGGCACGCGCACCTCGGGACAGGCGTTTGGCAACCTCTTCTCGCAGGTTGACTACCTCTGCCGTCGCTGTCATATCGCCGTGCCCGACCGCATGGCCATCCAGACCATGCGCCGCCACTCCAACCGCCGCCAACAGCTCAGCGCCGAGGACCTGCGCTACGACCTTCGCGCCATGGCGCTGTTCATCTCGGCCGTCTTCAGTGTGCCCATACCGCATCAGGTGGTCACCGTCATCCCCCCCACCAACCGTCCTCACAGCCGTGCGGAGGCCATCGACTACCGCTACATACGCTGCATGGTGCACTCGTGGGACGAGAATACCATCACCGCACAGACAGAACAGAGCGGTGCCGACAACATCGTCATCGACTATTCGGCCGAACATCTGCGCTACCTGAAGGACATCCTCCGCGAGGGCATGCAGCTCAATCTAATAGACTGCACGGCAGGCATGAGGCCCGCACTCGTCATTGTGGAGCCCGACTACCTGATAGACATCAGCGCCATTGCCGCCTGTTTCGAGCCCTTCGGCCACCATCCGCTCAGCTATATTATGAAACGCATGTCGCCATCGGCCACCAGTCAGCCCATCTTGCTGGGTAACCTGGCTGGGCAGATTCTCGACGACACCATCAACAACCAGCCCAACCTGAACGCCTCTATCCGGAAGAACTTCCGCCAGAAAGCCCTTGACTTCAGCGCTTGTCCCGGTTTCTCGCCCTCAGAATTTCTGCGCGATGCCGACAATCAGACCCAGAACATCCGTCAGGCCGTCGACGTGCTCTTCGATGCAAACAGCAGGGACAGCCGCGCCACCCGTCCGTCGCCCAACCGCGACAAGGCCATTCTTGAGCCGTCGTTCGTGTGTGAGCACCTCGGCATTCAAGGACGCGTGGACCTCATGACCACCGACCTCAGCCTGCTGGTGGAGCAGAAGTCGGGCAAGAACTTCCGCATAGAGCGCCATCAGCCCGGTGCCCACGGCAGCCTGATGCTCGAAAACCACTACGTGCAGCTGCTGCTCTATTACGGTGTGCTCCGTCAGAATTTCAGCCTGAGCTTCGATGCCGTGGACATGCGTCTGCTCTATTCGCGTTTTCCGGCCAAAGACGGACTTGTGGTGGTCAACTACCTGCAGCAGCTGTTTCGTGAGGCCATCCAGCTGAGAAACCTCATCGTGGCGTGGGAACTACACATAGCCCGCCACGGGTTTGAGAGCGTGCTGCCGCTGCTGAAGCCCGACACGTTCGTCACGGACCCGTCGGGCAAGGCATTCTTTGACCGCTGGAAACGTCAGGAAGTGCAGCAGTTCTGCTCGGTGCTGCAACAGCTGTCGCCCCTCGAGCACGACTACTTCTGCCAGATGGTAACCTTCGTCTTCCGCGAACAGCGGGTGAGCCGGCTCGGTTCGCAAGAGGGTGTCACCTCGGCGGCCAACGACCTTTGGAACATGCCGCTGGACGAAAAACTCGAGACGGGCAACATCCTGATGGACCTCACTATCAGCGACATGCAGAAGAGTGCGGCCGACGGCGGCTACGACCTCATCACGTTGACCTCGGCAGCAAGCAGTGCCGATGGCGACGCCTTGCGCTCGCTGCCCAACTTCCGCAGCGGCGACCCCATCTACCTCTATCACTATGACGAGGGCCACGAGCCCGACCTGCGGCGCTCCATCCTGCTGAAAGGCGCGCTGGTGAAGATGCAGGGCGACAGCGTCGTGGTGGGGCTGAACGATGGACAGCAGAACCCGCATGTCTTTGCCGAAGGAACCTACGCCATCGAGCATGCCCCCACCGACACCTCGGGATCGTCGCTTCGTGCGCTCTATCAGTTTGCCTGCGCCCCCAAATCCATGCGCGACCTGCTCCTGGCACAGCGCCCACCCACATCGACGGCATCCTCCACCACCCAACTCCCATCACCCACCACCCACTCTTTGTCACCCATCACCCAGCGTGCCCTCTGCGCCAACGACTACTTCTTGTTGGTAGGCCCGCCGGGAACGGGCAAGACCTCGATGGCGCTGCGAGAGCTGGTGATAGCCCATTTGAACGCATATCACCAACCCACCAACACCCATCATCCGTCATCCACCACCCAGAATCCCATCCTGCTCACGGCCTACACCAACCGCGCCGTCGACGAGATATGCGCCATGCTTCAGGATGCGCAGCTCGGTTTCGTGCGGCTGGGCAGCATGTTCCGCTGCGATCCACGTTTCCACAAGAACCTCGTGGAGAACTACGTGGGCGAAAACCCGCGCCTCGACATGCTCAGGCAGATGCTGCAGGAGGCGCGCATTGTGGTGGCCACGACGTCGACGCTGCAAGGCAATCCGCAGATATTCAGCCTGAAGAAGTTCTGCGTAGCCATTGTCGACGAGGCAAGTCAGATTCTGGAGCCCGACATTCTGGGCATTCTCACCCGTGTACCTAAGTTCATCCTCATTGGCGATCACAAGCAGCTGCCCGCCGTGGTCCAGCAGAGCGACGACGACAGTCGCGTGGACCATCCTTCGCTGCAGGCCATCCAGCTCAGCAACTGTCGCAACTCGCTTTTCGAACGTCTGCTGCGCATAGAAAGGGCCGCAGGGCGCACGGAGTTCATCGGCGTGCTGAACCGACAGGGACGCATGCACCCCGACATTGCCGCGTTTCCGAGCCACACCTTCTATGCCCGCGAGAACCTCGTGCCCGTTCCTCTGCCTCATCAGACAGAGCCGACCACCACTCCCCGAATGGTTTTCATTCCCGCCAATGACCACCTTTCCCCATCATCCACCACACATTCGCCAGCCACAACCACCCGTTCCAACCAGGCTGAGGCCTCTATTGTGGCCGAGCAGCTGTGGCAGGTCTATCAGGAGACTGGCGAACACTTCTCGCCGCAGAAGACAGTAGGCGTCATCGTGCCTTACCGCAACCAGATAGCACTCATACGACAAGAGACGGAGAAACTGCTCACCAGTCTCGGCCAGGCCATCGACCACCACCCGCTGCTCGACGTTTCTGTCGACACTGTGGAGCGCTATCAGGGCTCGCAGCGCGACGTCATCATCTACTCGTTTACGGTCAGCCAGCCCTTCCAGCTGGAGTTTCTCACCGCCTCCACGTTCACCGACGACGACGGCACGCTCGTAGACCGCAAGCTGAACGTCGCCCTGACGCGTGCCCGCCGCAAGCTCATCCTCACCGGCAATCCCCAGCTGCTGCGCCGCGTGCCCCTTTTCCGCCAGCTGCTTGACCACATAGCCGCCCAGACGTGAGGCAAAAAGCGCGAGTACATTTTTTAACTCAACTTTCGCAAGTTGATGGAGTTCAGGAGTTCTCTGCAAGCAGAGCGAACAAGTTCGAGCGCAGACAATACTTCCAACCCCTGTAAACTGACGCTAAGAGAGCCTTCAGCACTATCGTCTGTAACTCCTGTCGCTCGACCTTTGGTCGCTCTGCTTGCAGAGAACTCCTGAACTCCTGAACTCCAAGAAGTTGAGCGAATGCGAAACTTGAATTTTTTAAGAAAAAAAGACATCGGTTAAGCAAAACGCCCTAAACGGTCTACCCCTTTTTAACACTGACGTTTGAAAATTTCCGGGCAAGGAGTCTGAAGGAGCCAAATGAGCGATTCTCGCGGGCTTTCTTCCAAGGTTCTGATTATCAGTTGTTTGGATTGTTTATGATGGCTTTTCGGCCGAAAAACCGCCACTTTCAGCCCCGTTTTTTCCCGTTTTTTCCATCAAAAGTGCCACTTTTGATAAGCAAAACCACCACTTTCGTCACCCCAAAACTGCCACTTTCAGTACCTCCAAACTGCCACTTTTGCTCTTCAATAGTGGCAGTTTCACTCGCGCATCCCTCAGAAAAGTCTCCCCAAGACCGCCGTCTACCCCTCAAAACGCCTCAGTTTTGCCGTCAGAAATCACCCCCTTTTTTTTACATTTCAGCCGCACACCGCATCGCTGCAGCCGCACAGCTCAGGCCTGTGAATCTGCCAGTTTCTACCTGCGGCAACGGACTGACCACAGCCCCAGGCAGGGCGGCTGGCGACAGCGAGAATAGGGAAACGGGCGCGCGGAATAGGGATTTTCCCCATGGACGAACGGAGAGGAAACCGTAACTTTGCTGCGGAAAGGGGAGGGGATGGCGTGGAAACGGCGCGGAGAGAAAGCCGAAGATGACCTTGTTCGGCTTCCAGAAGTAGCTGGGCATCAGTTGGTTAAATGGTCGGGCCCGGGTGGCGAAGCGCTGGGGCGATGACTACGCGTCGGAATGACGAACAAGGTGATAACCGCCTTACGCCTAAACCGCAAGGAGTCTGAGCTCGCGATAGTAGAATAACCTTAAATATGTACTGAAATGATAACGATGAACCGAATGAAGAGTTGGGGCTGTTGCCTCAGAGTGTTCCTGTTTTTTGTCGGCCTGATGGACCTGAGCAGTGCGGTGCATGCGGGCCGTGTGGGCGTTTATTGCTACATGGATGGCGACGGACTCGACGTGGCCAGCGACGCCAACGTGAGGCTGCGGCTCGCGGTGACGCCTGCTGGCGACGCCCTGCTCCAGGTGGAAAACCTGACCGACCGGCTGGTGTATGTAGACCGCGGCCTGTCGTTTGCCTACACCAACAGCCTTTATCGCACACTGTTTGTGCCCTCGTCGCAGACAGAAAGCCACAGCTATACCCACGGGGTGGTGGAGAAGACGGGAAAGGACTGGGCCTGGATAGACGGCGAGACCCACGGGCAGAGCCAGACGGTCTGGGACCAGCGCGTGGCAGCCGTGCCGCCGCATGCCACGGCCACGGTCTTCGTGTGGGAGCATCTGGCCCGGCTGTTGCGCCCCGACATGGTGGACACAGGCAGCACCGGCAGCTGGACATTCCGCCACAAGGCCCTCGGGCACTTTCTGACACCCTCCACCGCAACCGCTTATCCCGCAGGCGGAACGGGCGCCCTTGGCTCGAAGTTCCGCAAGAACCAGGTGCGCCACTATGCCAGCGACGCCACGCCACTGGCCCTGCGCGCCGACGTGGTGTACTCGTTTGGCGACCCACGGATGGGCGCATCGGCTGCCGACAGCGTAGGCGGCAGGCTTCAGGTGGCCACGTTCCTGAGGGCCATGGCCGTGGACTCCTATCGCGGCGTCAGCAGGGACGGCGTTTACAGGCCAGGCTTCTTCCCGAAGGCCATGGCGGGCCGCCTGCCCTCTTTCGCCTTTCGCAGCGGACGGTCGGTGGGCGAAGTGCTGACCGAGGCGGTAGCCGTGGCCGCCCCCGTCGTCGTCATCGTGGCTGCCCAGGCGGCGATGCACCATGAGGGCGACAGACCCGACTGGGCCAAAAACTGGTGAGCAGCACCCGGTGGGAAGACCCGGGAAGCCCGACTGCCCGTGGCATCAAGGGCAACGCCGCCTTTCCCGTTTTGGTTTGCCATGTTAGCCTACATTATTTTTAAAGGAGTTTGTGAGTGTGGGAGTCTGGGAGTTTGGACAATACTCTATTGCGCAAATCACACCGAAAAGATGTTGGCTCTATGTCGATTCAAGTGGGTAATGGTGCGGCCTGTAAGGCCAGCGAGCAAACAGCCCAGGGCAGCGCCCTAGGTACAAGTCAGACGCCAATACACGCCCTGAAAGGGCAAAAGCATTGTTAAGTATATGAATGCTTTTGCCCTTTCTTTCCTTTTTCGCTTGATTGAAACCCAGGGCGCTGCCCTGGGCTGTTTGCTTGCTGGCC
>JAFWQE010000151.1 GCA_017509155.1 Prevotella sp. | reverse complement strand
TGCTGCGGCCCCTACCACCCTACCCCAACCGGGGAGGCTTTTGATTCTCCCCTCCCTGGGGGCGGGGCTGGGGGTGGGTTCCTTCATAAAGTCCGCAGGCAGCTTGGGCGTATCGGCATATTTGCGCCTTAATGCCTCGCGCAGGTCGGTATCCTTATATCTATCTTTCATCTTCTTTCAGTTTCTTATAGAGTTTTCTTCGTATTCTGTACAGTCGTTTGGCCAGCGGTCCGGCTTCGATGCCCATGATATAGGCAATCTCCGCCAGCGGGAGGTCTTCGAAGTAGTAGAGCGTCAAGAGCATCCGTTCGTCGTCGGGCAGTTCGTCCATCATTTGCTCCAGTCGCCTGATGCGGTCTTCGCGTCCTGTTGAGAGTTCTGCTTCCAGTTGCTCGTCGGTGATATCCGTCTGCAAGACCGAAGTGTCTTCCATGGATATGATCTGCGGCCGTCGGCGTTTCTGGAAGTCGAGTGTCAGTCGGTAGGCGATGCGGCAGAGCCAGGTGGAGAGCGAGGCCTTCCGGGCATCATAGCTGTCAATATGACTGAAGGCGCGGAGGAAGGTATCTTGCGTCAGTTCCTGAGCATCCATCACGTCGCTCACCTGACGGACGATCATCGCGAAGACACGCTCCGCATAGCGACCGACCATCTCGGTCTGTCCCTCATGGCGCCCCTCGCGGACGGCGCCAATGATTTCTGTCTCTGTCAGAGCCATCTTTTTCTTTCTCACACTGACTTTGTCTTCTTCACTCGCGACTCGGCATAGCTCAAGCAAGCTTGGCTCTGCACTTGCTGCTCGTTCACTTCTACTTGTTATACGACAGGTTCAGGAAAATATCCCGCATTTTCCTGAACTTTTTTTAGAAAAATCTTTCCATTAGCAAATAAGCCCCTGCTCAACAGGAAGCAGGGGCTTGTTTCATTATCTGTCTTTTGCGGCAGTAACTGTTGCTGACAGCACCAGCAACATCATTTCAACGACTCGAACTTGGCATTCTTCTCAAGCGTCCAGTCTTTGCGCTTGGACAGCAGGTTGTTCTTTCCCTTGAACATCTTAGCGGCTTCCTTGTCGCCTTTGAGTTGCCATTGCAACCAGGCAAGAGCCACTACGGTGAACTCTCCGCCATGAGGTTCGCGATAGGTTCCTCCGTGGCCCACGGGGAAGTTGGCGGCACAGGCGGGAACATGGCTGATGCGATGGAAGTCGTCCATACCGTTCTCGTAGGCAATGTCGGTCTTTCCGCCTAATATATATATAATAGGTGTATGGATCTCTGTCAGCTTCTCCTTCGGAGGCATCGGCATTCCGCCTACGGCCTGACCTGCATTCTGCTGGTTGAAAAGACCACTGTTGCAAATCATCAGCGACGTGATGCGCGGGTCGGCGCAGTTGAACAATGTCTGCAAGCCTCCGCACGACATGCCTGCCACACAGATGTTCTTCGTGTCGAGCTTCTGATAGTAGGGCGACTGCGGATTGCTGTTCTGCGCGAATGCCCAGTCAATGCTCTCAATCTGCTGCTCTGTTTTTGACATCGGTCCGCGATAGGGGTCGTCGTTCATGGGAATGTAGCCTGTTGCCAGCACGATGAAGCCATGCGAGGCTATCTCGTTCAGGAACTTGTAGTGCTCCCATGGTGAGTTTGAGCACGCACCGTTGCCCCATACGAGCACGGGCAATGGGTTCTTCTGGTTGAACTTGGAGAGGTCTTGCGGTGCAAACACCGTGTGGGCCGAGAGTCCGTTCTCTTCCTTCATGACAGCCTTAAAGGGTCCCGTTCCACCATCTTCAACAATGCGCGACTTCCCTACCCTCGCGGCATTCAGGAAGCTGACCATCTTCTGCAGGTTCTCGTCCGCATACATGCCCATTCCATGGCCGCCTTCAGGAACAAACGTAGCCTCGGTGGTAACGCCGGCTGCTTTCAGCAGTTCGAAGAACTTCTTGCCCTGGCAGCAAGGCACCACATTGTCTTTCTCGCCATGGAAGATGATGAGGGGCGGGTCGTTTCGGTCAATATAGGTCGTGGCACTGAGGCTGAGATACTTGTCGGGCTCTGCAGATAGCTTGGAACCGAGCAGCACATCCTCGGGACTGCTGTCGCCCATCTGCATGTGTTCGCCACAGTCCATGGCCGTGAGGTCTACTGGTCCCGACCAGTCGCAGGCGGCATTCACGCTGCTGCTCTCTCCCAGATGGTTGCCTACGGAGCCTTCCAGGTCGATGTCAACACTTCCCACCTTCGTCTGCTTCAGTCCACTGGTCGTGGCGGCCACCGACGAGAGATGTCCGCCGGAAGAAAAGCCTGAGGTGGCGATGAAGGAAGTGTCGAACTTATACTTCGCGGCCTCGCCTCGCACAAAGCGAATGACGGCACGAATGTCGTGGATTTGTGCCGGCCATTTCGCATCCATGCTTGAACGATGGTTCGGACACACCACAGCATAGCCCGCATCGAGCAGCGCCTTGACGATGGTGCCAAGGTCGGCCATACCCTTGCTGCTGTTGCTGAACCATGCGCTTCCATAGATGTGAATCACAACGGGATAGCTCTCTTTCTGCTGCTTGGGCAGATAGATGTCGCAGGTGTGATACGCCTGATCGTCGCCTGCATAGTTCACGTCCTTCCACTCTTGTGAAGTCTCTAAATTCACCTGAGGCATCTGGAAACCACCGAAGCCTCCTGCTGGCTGCGCCTTCATGCACAAAGCGCTGCCGAGTAACAAAACGGATAATAAGCTCTTTTTCATTTTCTTTTATTTTATTCTGGGCATGCGTCACAATAATGGTGGCGAGCACCCTCATTTCTTTTATCTTTTACCTCTCACATCTTACCTCTCACATCTTACCTCTCACCTCTCACCTCTTACCTCTCACCACTAACCTCTTACCTCTTACCTCTCACCTCTCACCTCTCACCACTAGACCCCACCCCTGCCCCCTCCCCTTGAAGGGAGGGGAATGCCTGCGGCTTGCTTTCCGGCGGTAGCCGCTCCCCTCCCTTCAAGGGGAGGGGCAGGGATGGGGTCTGAATCTGTACGATTCATGTTTGCTTTCGCTATGACGAAAAGACTGCTGCAAAGTTACGAAAAATTGCCCATATCACCTATTGTTATCGTAACATAAACTTTTGTATGTCTATCACATCCTGCAGAGTTTGCGAAAGATGAATCATTTCATATTGCCTTCTATACAACTATGTTACAGACCCCAGCCCCCACCCCTTGAAGGGACTACTCTTTATACACATCTGAAATAATCGGCCTGGAAGGCCAGCTGCAACCAGCCCAGAGTAACGCCCTGGGTACTATGTTCGTGTGTTACTAACGCAAGGGCAAAAGCGTTTTCCAGATGAAGATGATCAATTCTTTTGCCCCTGTAGGGCGTACATAGGCCATCATATAATACCCAGGGCGTTGCCCTGGGCTGGTTGCTGCTGGCCTTGCAGGCCGTCTTCTCCGCTAACCATTGAAACCGTTGCATTCGTTGCCAATTGTATTTCCTATACAAATGTGTATAAAGAGTAGAGCTCCCAAGGGGGATGTTTTAGAGAGGAGAAGCCCCCCAAGCCCCCGAGGGGGATGTTTAAGTGATAAGTGAAAAGTGATAAGTGAGAAGTGAGAGGTGAGTGGTGAGAAGTATCGTCCAAACTCCCAAACTCCCAAACTCCCAAACTCCCAGACTCCCAAACTCCAAAGAGCAAGCGGAGCTTGCGAAAGTTGAATAAAGATTTTAAAACGATTTTGTGTCCAAAAACATTCATGCCATAAAAGAAATCTACGTAAACCCGACCACCAACCTTTCATGCAAGGAATAAACGTCGGATTTACGTAGATTCACGTTCGAGAACATAGAGCGATTTGCCGTAGCAACGTCAGAGCCCCGTGGACTGGTGCAGCTGCTCGAAGTTCTGCTGCCAGATGTCGCGCAACGACTCCTCGTCCTCCGGCAGCGCGAAGTCGGTGACCACCAGTATGTAGTCACCGGTGATGTCGCTGCGCTCGATGAGCATTTCCCAATAGGCGTCGCTGTCGGTCTCATCGTCCCATACAAAGCGGATGCGCTCCTGCCGGCTCTCCTCAACCACATGCGCGGTCTTTATCTCATGGTTGCTCCATGTCTCGCCCCATGTAAACGTCATCTGCTCTCCCTGGCGCGTCACCTCGTCGGCAATCCACTTCTTCAGTCCGGCGTCGGTAGAGAGCAGCGGCCATATAATGCTGGCATGTTTGCATCGCAACTCATGCTCTATGTTTATCTTCTTTTTCTTCATAAGTTATACTAATCTTAACGTGCAAACGACAAAAAATGGTAAGTTTCGGCGACAAAAGTACAATTTTTCCATGTTCTGACAAAAATATTTCTGCAATTCTTTTGGTCATTAAAATTTTTTAATTACCTTTGCACCCGCAATTCGGCAATGGCCGGTTGTCCACATCTCGGATGTGGCATTTCGGGGCGAGGTAGCTCAGCTGGTTAGAGCGTCGGATTCATAATCCGGAGGTCGTGGGATCGTGACCCACCCTCGCTACAAGAAAGTGGGAACAAGTCAACGAGACTCCTGTTCCCACTTTCTTTATGCCACGGTAGGTGAACGCACGACGGTGGCGCGCAGCAAGGTTTGGACAGGAACTGTTATAATTCAACTTTCGCATGTCTAAGGAGTTTAGGAGTTTGAATAAAGAACACAGAGACACAGAGACGCAGAGTTCTTGTTAAAAGAGAAAAACTCTGTGCCTCTGAGTCTCTGTGTTCATTTATTCAAATCCCGAAAGTCTAAGGAGTTTGGGAGTTTTCGCGGCCGTTGAGACATGCCGGCGAATTGATATAAATAAATAATGTGGGGAAAAGAAAAAAAAATGTGGTAAACATGTGGATTGTTTCGCGCTAATTTTGTAATTTTGCAGTCCGATTCACATTTTTGCAAGCACGAGTATTTTTCAAAACGATAGGCAGAAAGAAATTATGGCTGGTACGAAAAAAATGAAGACCGCGCTGGTGTCGGTCTTTCACAAAGATGGTCTCGACGAACTCCTTGCCAAGCTCAACAGCGAGGGCGTGAAGTTCCTGTCGACAGGTGGCACTCAGAAATTCATCGAGGGCCTGGGTTACGAATGCAAGACGGTGGAGAGCGTGACAACGTATCCCTCCATCCTTGGCGGACGCGTGAAGACGCTACATCCGAAGGTCTTCGGAGGCATTCTGGGAAGACGCGACGACGAGGGCGACCAGCAGCAGATGGCGCAGTATGAGATTCCCGAGATCGACCTGGTCATCGTAGACCTCTATCCCTTTGAACAGACCGTGGCCAGCGGAGCCAGCGAAGCCGACATCATTGAGAAGATTGACATCGGCGGCATCTCGCTCATCCGTGCCGGCGCAAAGAACTTCAACGACGTGGTCATCGTGCCGTCGAAAGCCGAATACGGCGTGCTGCTCGACATCCTGAACAAGCAGGGAGCCGAAACCACACTCGAACAGCGACGCATGCTGGCCACCAGGGCCTTCGGCGTGAGCAGCCACTACGACACGGCCATCCACGCATGGTTCGAAAAATGACAGGCGAAGAAGCAATAGCGAAGAATCTGGAAAAGGAGAGCGACTCCTGAACCTCTGGGCTCCTGAACAGCGGAGCACCTGATTTACAAGATTACATATAAAAAAAGAAATACAGAAAGAAACATGGGATTTTTTTCATTCAGACAAGAGATTGCAATGGACCTCGGAACGGCCAACACCATCATCATCAGCGATGACAAGATCGTGGTTGACGAGCCGTCTGTGGTGGCCCTCGATCGCCGCACCGACAAGATGATTGCCGTGGGCGAGAAGGCCAAGATGATGTATGAGAAGGAACATCCGGGCATCCGCACCATCCGCCCGCTGCGCGACGGCGTCATCGCCGACTTCACTGCCTGTGAGCAGATGATGCGCGGACTCATCAAGATGGTACACACGGGAACACACCTGTTCTCGCCCTCGCTGCGAATGGTGATTGGCGTGCCCTCTGGCTCAACGGAAGTGGAGCTGCGCGCCGTGCGCGACTCTGCCGAGCATGCCGACGG
>JAFWQE010000150.1 GCA_017509155.1 Prevotella sp. | reverse complement strand
AGAGTGAAAAGTGAAGAGTGAAGAATTTGCTGCCGCGCGACTCATAGGCAGACAATGAAGGGGGAAGAAATTGCTAACGCGTGACTTATAGGCGAACAATGAAGGGAGGGGAGCAGCTGCGCCGTCACGTTCTTGCCACGGACTATCACGGACGGACACTGTTAGCGGCATTCTGCGTAGCCAATCCCCTCCCATCTTAGGGGAGGGGTGCAGGGGTGGGGTGAGCATCTTAATCGTTTGGGTATGACACATACCCCACCCCTACCCCTCCCCTGAGATGGGAGGGGAGCTGCTGCGCATAGTTTCGGCGCGGCGTCTGAATCATGTCGGGATTATGCCAGAAAATGGCTCTTGCGAAGATCGTCTTCCCATTGCTTAAATACCTCACCTCCTCGTATGAGATATTTCCCTGGGAAGGGCTTGTCGAAGATTCTGTCAAACTTCGGCAGATTCTTGCAATCGTCGACAGCTGTGAAATGCACCAGCACAGGCACAAACTCGTTGAAGACCATTTTCTCGATTCCGCTCTTGGCGAATGCAAACTCATAAGCTACCACCACCCTTGCATCGAAGGCTACTTTTGTCAACTTCTGACAGTCGAAAAAGCCAAAAGGGGCCACACCTTTTATGACGGTATTGAACCGCTTTGAAGGAATGAACAGCTCACCGTTGACCATGTCCTTGTCGCATGTGAGCACTCCCATCATCCCGTCGGCCACGAAAACAGGTATCGCCGACTGGGTGGGCTGCCCAATGTTTATCAGAACAGTGGTCAGCGTGTATTCCTCTTCGAAGTACTCCTCAATTGTTGTTGTCCATTGTGCGACATTCTCCCATACATACTTGTCGAAGCGAACGGACCGCACTATCCGCAATCGCTTCTTTCCCTCCTCTTCATGAAGGTATTTATCGCCAGTATGCAAGTCCGGACGCTGCTGGCAGTATCCGTGCTCCTCAATTTCTTCCGTGTATGAAATGATGTGCGACATATCTTGTTTTCCTTTAGTGCCCCAACAAGGCTGATATAATCATGTAGCCAGTAAGGCTGTTTATCTGTTTTCTTTCCATACATGTGCTTAGGAAACTTTAACATCAACGCCTTTATGGGTACAAATATAGGGACTTTTATTCAAATGAGCAAAACCGTGACGTCTTTTTTACTGACATCCGGCATATCTGTTGCATAACGACGGCACTGTGTTCTTTGTCCCCTACGAGATTCGGTTTTTCACTATTGCAGAATATTAGTGTCCGGGGAACAGCACCGAAGGTGCGATAGATGACAGACAGGGGTGCCAGCCCCTGGTCTATCATCATTCAGAGTTTTCCAGCCCCGAAAGGGCGACAGAACGTGATACTTGCCACTGTCGCCCCCTCGGGGCTTTCTTTATTGTCGCATCATTACCCGGGGGCTGACACCCCCGTCTGTGTTCTTTCGTCTCTTCGAGACTTTGACAAGCCCCATATTCTGGTTTTTGTCCGAAACACTGATGGATAAGAGCATAGGAGATAAAAAGGCGATGTTTTTAGCGGACAGCAATAATTGCAGAACGGGAAATCTGCGTCAAAGGGCGTTTCCTGCGGTGGTGTCGTTTCGTGAATGAAACGTGTCTTAGAATGTTTTTCTGTTTGCAAACGATTATCGGGCCTTTATTAGAATGATTTTCTTTGATTTTCATATTTGTAGGTGTATTTTCTGAATTCCGCAAGAAATTTGGAAGATATATCCAAATGTTAGTACCTTTGCAGCGTCAAAACAAACAAAAAGTGACGCAATAAAGAGTATTAACAATAAAAAAAAGAGAAAGGAAAAGAAAATGAGTACGAAGAAGAACTATCGCTTTGAGACGCTTCAGCTGCACGTTGGACAAGAACAGGCCGACCCCGCTACCGACGCACGTGCGGTGCCCATATACCAGACCACCAGCTATGTGTTCCACAACAGTCAGCACGCTGCCGACCGCTTCGGTCTGCGCGATGCGGGCAACATCTACGGTCGCCTGACCAATTCCACGCAAGGCGTGTTTGAAGACCGCGTGGCTGCCCTCGAAGGCGGTGTGGCCGGTCTGGCCGTTGCTAGCGGTGCTGCCGCCGTTACCTACGCACTGCAGAACATCGTTCAGGCAGGCGAGCACATCGTGGCTGCCGACAACCTCTACGGAGGTTCGTTCAACCTGATTACCCACACGCTGGCCACGCTTGGCATCAGCAACACCATCGTCAACGTGAACGACCTGGAAGCCCTCGAGGCAGCCATTCAGCCCAACACGAAAGTGGTGTATGCGGAGACCTTCGGCAACCCCAACAGCGACGTGCTCGACATAGAAGGCGTGGCCGCAGTGGCACATCGTCACGGCATTCCCCTCATTGTGGACAACACGTTTGGCACACCTTATCTCATCCGTCCTATCGAACACGGTGCCGACGTGGTTGTCCACTCCGCCACGAAGTTCCTGGGCGGTCACGGCAGCAGTCTGGGCGGCGTCATCGTTGACGGCGGCACCTTCGACTGGAAAGCCAACGCCGACAAGTTCCCCTCGCTGGGAAAGGCCGACCCATCCTATCACGGCGCCGTGTTTGCCGACGTGGCCGGTGCGGCAGCCTTTGTGACTCGCATCCGTGCCGTCATCCTCCGCGACACCGGAGCTGCCATCTCTCCCTTCAACGCATGGATACTTCTGCAAGGCGTGGAGACGCTGAGCCTGCGCGTGGAACGCCATGTGGCGAACGCACTGAAAGTGGTCGACTTCCTGGCAAACCACCCGAAGGTGGCCAAGGTGAATCATCCCGCACTGCCCAATCATCGCGACCATGAGCTCTACAAGAAGTACTTCCCCGGAGGCGGCGGCTCCATCTTCACCTTCGAGATCAAGGGCGGACAGGAAGAGGCCTGGAAGTTCATCGATGCCCTGCAGGTGTTCTCGCTGCTGGCCAACGTGGCCGACGTGAAGAGTCTGGTGATACATCCCTACACCACAACTCACTCTCAGTTGTCGCCAGAAGAGCTGGCCGAACAGCACATCACGCCAGCCACCATCCGTCTCTCCATCGGAACCGAGCATATCGACGACATCTTAGACGACCTGAAACAGGCATTCGACAAGCTTTAAACACCCATCAAATCACGGTAGTTCTGGAGTGCAGGAGCTGCAAGAATCAGTACTTTGCCTATCGCCAGCAACAACTGCGACTCCTGAGACTCCAGTAACTCCGGAACCTGAGCAAACAAGACAACAGAATAAGACAAAAAAGAAAGGACAGAAAAATGGCAAAAATAGCAAAACAACTCACCGAGCTCATCGGCAACACGCCGCTTTTGCAGCTCAACACCTATTCAAAGGCAGCCGGCGTGGAAACGCCCATCATTGCTAAAATAGAGTATTTCAACCCTGGTGGCAGTGTGAAAGACCGTATCGCCCTGGCCATGATTGAGGACGCCGAGCAGCGTGGCGTGCTGAAGCCCGGCTCAACCATCATTGAGCCGACCAGCGGAAACACCGGCGTAGGTCTGGCCCTGGTGTCGGCCGTTAAGGGATATCGGCTCATCCTGACCATGCCCGAGACCATGAGCGTGGAACGTCGCAGTCTGGTGAAAGCCTACGGTGCCGAGGTGCGACTCACTCCCGGCAAGGACGGAATGCCCGGCGCCATCAAGGCTGCCGAAGAACTGCGCGACAGCATTCCCGGAAGCATCATCCTACAGCAGTTTGAGAATGCCGCCAACCCCGCGAAGCACTATGCCACGACGGGTGCCGAGATATGGGAACAGACCGAAGGCAAGGTGGACATTTTTGTGGCTGGCGTAGGCACGGGCGGCACCGTGTCGGGTGTGGGCAAACGCCTGAAGGAGAACAATCCCAACGTGAAAATCATCGCTGTAGAGCCCAAGGCATCGCCGGTTTTGAACGGCGGCCAGAGCGGTCCTCACAAGATTCAGGGCATTGGTGCCGGCTTTGTTCCCAACACCTACGACAGCAGTATCATCGACGAAGTGTTCGACGTGGAAAACGATGATGCCATCCGCACAGGCCGTCAGCTGGCGCGTCAAGAAGGACTGCTCGTAGGCATCTCCGCCGGTGCCGCCGCCTTTGCCGCCGCCGAAGTGGCCAAGCGCCCCGAGAACAAGGGCAAGAACATCGTGGTGCTGCTGCCAGATACGGGTGAGCGCTACCTGTCTACCGTGCTCTATGCCTTCGACGAGTATCCGCTCTGAGAACGGAACAGCCCTGCAACAACGAAAAAAGCCTGCCGCTACAAGAGCGTGCAGGCTTCTTCTCTTAACTTATAATTGTGCGATTGATGTTTACTCAGCAACGAGCGTGAAGCGCTTGAAGTCGACAATCTTCAGCTCCTTGTCCTGCTGGGCGAGCCACTGGCTGACAGTAGCCTTGTCGCCATCGCCGAACTGGAACTCCTGATCGACGAGGCAGTTCTCCTTGAGGAACTTGGCCACGCGACCCTTAGCGATGTTCTCGATCATCTGAGCGGGCAGGTTCTTAGCCTTCTCCTCAGCGGCCTGCACCTTGAGCTTGCGAGCCTCGTCGGCCTGCTCCTGTGTGAGCCATCCCTTGGCCATGTTGCTCTCGATGTGGTCTTCGCTGTCCACGAGGTTCGGGTTGATGCCAGCCTTCTTCAGTACAGAGTCCACATACTTCTCCACCTGCTCGAGCTTGGTCTTCTCGACGGCGGTCTTGTACTCCTCGTCGAGGATAGCCTGGTCAACGCCCTCGGCGTTGAGAGCCACGGGCTTCATGGCAGCCACCTGCATGGCCACCTTGTGTCCGGCGTCGGCGTTCTCCTTGTTGGTCTGAACCATGGTGCAGAGCATGTGCTTTCCCATGTGGTCGTAGACCTCGATGTTGTCGCCCTCGAGAATGTTGTATCCGTCGAGTTCCATCTTTTCGCCAGTGATACCAGAGCGCTGAGTGACAGCGTCCTGAGCCTTCTGTCCGTTGGGCAGAACCAGTTCCTTCACCTCGTCGAGGGTCTTTGCCTTGGCGGCAACGGCAGCGTCGAGGATGGTCTGCACCATAGCGATGAAGTCGGCACCATTGGCCACGAAGTCGGTTTCGCACTTCACGGCCACCATGGCAGCGAAGCCTTCCACCTTCTTCACGAGCACGCAGCCGTTGGAAGTCTCGCGGTCGGAGCGCTTGGCAGCGATGGCCAGTCCGCGCTCACGGAGCAAATCCTTTGCCTTGTCGAAGTCTCCTTCAGCCTCAGTGAGGGCCTTCTTCACGTCAGCCAGGCCAGCGCCTGTCATGGTGCGGAGCTTCTTGATATCGTCCATACTTACTTTGTAAGCCATAATCTTTTTCTTTGTTTAAAGGGTTGATGGTTTTGAAATGATAACACTATGTGGGCAGAGGCGGTGCCTCTGCCTACGCATAGCCTTAGGGTTGCAACTTATTCAGCTGCGGGAGCCTCTTCAGCGGGCTGCTCTTCAGCAGGAGCCTCGGCGGGCTGCTCTGCGGGAGCGTCGTCGCTCTTGCGTGCACGGCGTGCACGGGGCTTTGCGTCGGCAGCCTCTTCGCTCTGCTCTTTGGCGGCCTTCTCGTCGGCACGCTCAGCCTTGCGCTCTTCCAGACCCTCGGCGATTGCGGTGCAGCATGCGCTGAGAATGACCTCGATGCTGTCCTTGGCGTCGTCGTTGGCGGGAATCATGAACTCAACATTGTTGGGGTCGCTGTTGGTGTCGACGATGGCGAACACAGGAATGCCCAGGCGGTTGGCCTCTTTCACGGCGATGTGCTCCTTCATGACGTCAACGACAAACAGTGCCGACGGCAGACGAGTCAGGTCAGCGATAGAGCCGAGGTTCTTCTCGAGCTTGGCGCGCTGACGGCTGATCTGCAGGATTTCGCGCTTGGAGAGGTTGCTGTAGGTACCGTCCTCCATGAGCTTGTCAATACTGGTCATCTTCTTCACAGCCTTGCGGATGGTGGGGAAGTTGGTGAGCATGCCGCCCGGCCAGCGCTCAATGACGTAAGGCATGTTCACGCTTGTTGCCTTCTCGGCGACGATGTCCTTGGCCTGCTTCTTAGTAGCGACGAAGAGGATTTTCTTTCCCGACTTGGCGATCTGCTTGAGAGCCTCGGCGGCCTCGTCGATCTTTGCCACAGTCTTGTGGAGGTCAATGATATGAATGCCGTTGCGCTCCATGAAGATGTAGGGAGCCATGGCGGGATTCCATTTGCGCTTCAGGTGGCCGAAGTGGCAGCCAGCCTCGAGCAGCTGATCAAAATTTGTTCTTGCCATTTTCTTTTGAAATGCTTTAAAAATTGTTGTTTACTTTCTTTTTAATTCTGCGGCTTTGTGCAGAGGCGGTGCCTCTGCCTACGCATAGCCTTTGGAGACTGGGGCAAAGACGTGAGCCTCTGCCAATGCGAAAGCCTTTTTTGTTAGAATCAACCAAGGGGTAATCAGGATGAGTCCTCCTGGTTTAGATGCTAAACATTGTCCAGCAGATATTAACGCTTGCTGAACTGGAAGCGACGGCGAGCCTTGGGCTGACCCGGCTTTTTGCGCTCCACCTCGCGGCTGTCGCGTGTGAGGAAGCCATGGTCCTTGAGGTTCTTCTTGTCCTCAGCGTTGATTTTCACCAGTGCACGGGCAATGGCGAGGCGCAGGGCCTGGCTCTGTCCGGTGAATCCACCGCCGTCGAGGTTTACCTTAATATCGTATTTCTCGGCCACATCGAGGAGCAGCATGGGCTGCTTCACAACATACTGGAGGATGGCAGAGGGGAAATACTGCGTGATGTCTCTCTTGTTGATGGTGATCTTGCCAGTACCTTCGCTCACGTAAACGCGTGCAACAGCACTCTTGCGGCGACCAATTGCATTAATTACTTCCATTTTCTTTTTCTTTCTTTTTTGGATTACTTGTACTGGTTGATGTCGATAGCCTTGGGCTTCTGAGCCTCATGGGGATGCTCTGTTCCGTTGTAAACGTAGAGGTTGTCGAGCAGACGACGTCCGAGACGGCCCTTAGGCAGCATGCCTTTCACGGCATGGCGCAGGATGCGATCCATTCCAAACTCCTTCTGGCGGAGCTGTGCAGGGGTGGTGAAACGCTGTCCACCGGGATAGCCAGTGTAGCGAGTGTACACCTTGTCGGTTTCCTTCTTGCCGGTGAAGTAGGCCTTCTTGGCGTTGATGATGATGACGTTGTCGCCACAGTCAACGTGCGGAGTGAAGGTGGGTTTGTACTTACCGCGAATGAGCTTCGCTACCTTTGAAGCGAGACGACCCACTACCTGATCGGTAGCATCAACGACGACCCACTCCTTCTTTGCTGTTTCCTTGTTAACGGAAATAGTCTTGTAACTTAAAGTGTCCATTTAAAATTAATAATGTATAAAACGTTTTCTCAATCCGGATATGTCGCCATCCGACTGCGCCTGGCTTCACGCACCTGGAAGCGAGCAGACTCTCCGCCTGCCAGTGAGCAGCGATTCACAAACCATAACGACAGCTTTCGCCGTGGCTACTATTTACACACTACCCTCGGGGGTTCATTGTTGGCCCCACTAGAATCGGAGTGCAAAGGTACGGCTTTTCGGTTGAATACGCGCACGATGCGAGCGCATGGTGCCTGGATTTATGTTTATTTAACTTATTTTGTGAAGGTTTTGCGTCGTTGCGGGCCGCAAAGGCTCGTCGCCTCCGCGGGGATGGCCGAAGGCGGAGGGTGCCTGCGAGGGCACAGGATGCAGAAAAACGGGGCGAGGAGGTTGCGAAATGAAAGTGTTAAAACGGCTGCCCGCTGAGAGTCGTTTCTTTTTCGCCGGAATGCCTTTTCGCGAAAACACGGACGGGGATTTTAACACTTCGGCGGCTGTTTGGTGGGCAGAAGAATCGACGAACCGTGCAGTTCTACCGACGAGTGGCGAAAGCCTCTCAGTGCCTGTTTCATTTTATCCCACAAGAAGCCCCCCAGTGAAGCAGGGCAAAAACATGGCCGAGGCTCGATTTTTCCGGCAAAAGCATGGCGGTGTCGCGGAAAATCGCTACCTTTGCACTTTTGAAGGCCGATGCCGCAAGCGGCATGGGCCATAACCATTAGAAAACAACGAAACAGATGCAAGCAATCATCCTGGCGGCCGGCATGGGCCGCCGACTCGGAGAATACACAAAGGACAACACGAAGTGTATGGTCCCGGTGAACGGCGTCCGCCTCATCGACCGTCTGCTCCATCAGCTGTCGGGGCTGGGACTGAGCCGCGTCATCATCGTGGTAGGCTACAAGGGCCGCGAACTGCAGGCATACATAGGCCACCGCTACGACGACCACCTGCGCATTGAATACGTGGACAACCCCGTGTACGACAAGACGAACAACATCTACTCCCTTTCACTGGCCAAGCAGCAGTTGCAGGAAGACGACACACTGCTCATTGAGAGCGACCTCATCTTCGGCGACCGTCTGTTCCCCATGATTCTTGAAGCCCCCGAGCCCAACGTGGCCCTCGTGGCGAAGTACGAGTCGTGGATGGACGGCACCATGGTGCGCATCGACCAGGACCGGAACATCGTGAACTTCATCCCGAAGCAGGCATTCCGTTACGAAGACATCGCCCACTACTACAAGACGGTGAACATCTACAAGTTCTCGCGCCAGTTCTCGCAGCATGTCTACGTTCCGTTCCTCGAGGCCTACTGCCATGCACTGGGCAACAACGAATACTACGAACAGGTGCTCCGCGTGATCACTTTGCTCGACCGCAGCGACCTGAAGGCCCTCGACATCGGCGACGAGAAGTGGTACGAGATAGACGACGTGCAGGACCTTGACATCGCCGAGACCCTCTTTGCCAGCGGCGACGAGATGCTGCAACGGTTCAGTCGGCGCTACGGAGGCTACTGGCGCTTTCCGCGGATGCTCGACTTCTGCTACCTGGTGAATCCATATTTCCCGTCGCTGCAGATGAAAAACGAGATGCGCGCCAACTTCGACACCCTGCTCACGGAGTATCCCTCGGGCATGGGCGTCAACTCTCTGCTGGCCGGAAAATACTTCGGCATCCGCCAGCAATATGTAATGGTGGGCAACGGTGCCGCCGAACTCATCAAGAGCCTGATGGAAAATACCGAGGGCCGTTTTGGAGTGGTGTACCCCACTTTTGAGGAATATCCCCACCGGCTGCAGCGCGAGCAGATTGTGAGCTTTGTGCCGCAAGGGCCCGACCTCGCCTATACTGCCGACGACCTGATACAGTTCTTCGGCCAGCATGCCGTCGACACGCTGCTGCTCATCAACCCCGACAACCCCACCGGCAACTTCATTCCCCGCGCCGACGTGGTCCGTCTGGCCCAGTGGTGCCAGGAGAAAGGCATACGTCTTGTGGTGGACGAGTCGTTCGTTGACTTCAGCACCGACTTCCAGACCAACTCCCTGCTCGACAACGCAACGCTCGAGTCGCTGCCCGGCCTCATCGTCATGAAGAGCATCTCCAAGTCGTTTGGCGTGCCCGGCCTGCGCCTCGGCGTCATGGCCAGCAGCGACACGGCCCTCATCGACAGGCTGAAGAAAGACGTGGCTATATGGAACATCAACAGCTTTGCCGAGTACTACATGCAGATTTTCGGCAAATACACGGGCGACTACACGCGAGCCTGCCGCAAGTTCCTGGCCGAGCGCGACCGTTTCCGCCGACGTCTGGCCGAGGTGAGCTATCTGCGCGTGCTGCCCTCACAGGCCAACTACTTCTGCTGCGAGGTGCAGGCTCCCCTCACCTCGGCAGAACTGACGCACCGCCTGCTCGAAGAGTTCAACATCCTCATCAAGGACTGCAACACCAAGACCGCGCTACAGGGGCGCAACTTCATCCGCATCTCCGTGCGCAACCGTCATGACAACGACCAGCTGGTTGAGGCACTGCTGCAAATCAAAGACAACGCCGGACTATGAGAATATGTATCTGTGGAGGAGGCAACACCGGGCATGTGATGGCAGGCTATCTGGCTTCACTGGGCAGCTGCGAGGTTCATCTGCTCACCCGCCATCCTGAGAAGTGGGCTCACGAGCTCACCATACACACCCCCGACGGTACCGACATACATGGACGCATCGGCCGCATCTCCGCCAACGCCACGGAAGTGGTGGGCAGTGCCGACATGGTATTGCTTTGTCTTCCTGGCTATTCCATCGGCAGCGTTCTCACGCAGGTGGCCCCCTCGCTCCGGCCCGGCGTCGCCGTGGGAAGTGTTGTTTCGTGCACCGGTTTCTTCGATGAGGCCCAGCAGCGTCTTCCTTCCGACACGCCGTTGTTTGGCTTCCAGCGCGTGCCTTTCGTCTCAAGACTGGAGACCTACGGCCACTCCGCCCATCTGCTTGGCACAAGGCCGCTGATGCGTATCGGCACGAAGAACGTCGCAGACAAAGACTCTTTCGGACGCCAGCTGTCGGCGCTCTTCCGCATTCCCGTCGAAGTGCTCAGCAGCCATTACGAGGCAAGCATCAGCAACAGCAACCCCATTCTGCATCCGGCACGGCTCTATTCGATGTGGAAAGACTGGAAGCCCGGCACCACGTATGCCCGCAACAGCGCGTTCTACGCCGAATGGACCGACGAGGCCTCGACACTCTACATAGCCATGGACCACGAGCTGCACGAGCTAATCAAGGCGCTACCCGTGAGCGACAACTGTCTGCCCACGGTGCTCGACTACTACGAGAGCCACGACGCACCGTCGCTCACCTGCAAGCTGCGCAGCATTGCTGCCTTCCGGAGCATCATGTCGCCCATGCGGCAGACGGCAGAAGGCTTCGTGCCCGACACCACAAGCCGCTACTTCAGCGAGGACTTTCCCTACGGCCTTGACATCATCCGCCGTCTGGCAGCAGCGCACCACATACCGACTCCCACGATGGACATGATAGCCCAGTGGGGCAGAACAATGATACAATATGCCACAGACACACCCTGACCACGCGTCATTGCGCCAGCGTTTCTCGCCCGACGGCTCTCTGCTGCGCCGCCAGCAGGAGCGCATGCTCGAACTGCTGTTGGTGGTCGACGACATTTGCCGCCGCCACGACATCAGCTACTGGCTCTCCAGCGGCACGCTCATCGGCGCCATCCGCCACGACGGTTTCATTCCCTGGGACGACGACCTCGACATCGAGATGATGCGCCCCGACTACCTGCGGCTCATGGAGGTGCTGCCCCGCGAGCTGCCCCAGACCATGGCACTTCAGACGCATGAGACCGACCCCAACTACTTCTTCTGCTACGCCAAGGTGCGCGACCGCCGCTCCATTCTGAACGAAGGCAACGGCTACGACCGCTCCTGGCGCGAGCAAGGCATCTACATCGACATCTTCCCCCTGGAACGTCAGCGCATCTGGGTCCACAAACTGTCGGAGCACGCCATCGGCCACATGTACAAGATCTGGCGCACCAGCACCGACGACGCGAAGAGCCTGCCCCGCGTGCGCCGCATCTTCCGTCTGAACATGCGCCTCGTCCATCCCGTCCTGCGTGCGCTCAACCGCCTGCTCGGTGCCACAACCGTAACCAGCGGACTGGGCATTCCCTTCCACAATCCGCGCTACGAGAAAGACATCTTCCCCCTTGCCACCCACGTCTTTGAGGGCCATCAGCTGCCCGTTCCCCACGACTACGACCATCACCTCCGCTGCATCTACGGCGACTACATGCAGCTGCCCGACCTCGACAAGGTCAACACGCACGTGGGCAAGCTCGAGTTTCTAGAATAATAAGGATAAGGCGACAGCCGAATTATATCATTCTGATGTGCTAGGCCTTGCAATTCGGCCGTTGAAAACAGCCGAATTAGTAATGTGGTGTCGTTTGACAGCCAAGCATTGTTGCTATTGAGAAACTTTACAACCTCAACACCCAGATAGGGATACACTTGATAAACGTGACGATAATCGCGAAGCCGCCGAAGGTTAAATCCCATTCTGTTCAAACGATCTGCCAGCCTGCTTAATAATTTCTCACCATACTTGGCACTGTCTTCACCATGCTGCTCAAACTCCACAAGTGACAATATAGCAGTTAGCACCTCCGCAACGTCAAGAGAGGAATGAAGATTTGAATTCTGTTCCGAATGTATCTTTCCATCTGTGCGCAGCCCCTCCCCTCCCATCTCAGGGGAGGGGTGCAGGGGTGGGGTACAAATCTTCCGGACACAAGGTCCACGCTCACCCCACCCCTACCCCTCCCCTGAGATGGGAGGGGATTGGCTGCGCCAGAAAACAGGTAGACGGTTAACGAGTACAAACGTCGGGCTTATACGATGCCATCTGATGTATTATTGCCAAAGTTTTTGCAAAACAGCAAGGTTATCGGTGTTTATGTTGCTAAAAAAAGAGGATGATCAGATGTATTTCGCCTTGCAAGCGGCAGCAGCAATGACCATTTTTTCCCCTTTCATGCTTTATAATCAGGCCGATTTGCGTTAATTCTCCCAAATCGCTCGTTTGTTAGAAGCTTTTTTCGTATCTTTGCCAAAGTTTTATTGAAGTAAGAATATATGCCGGCCCAGACTGACATAGAAGACAGGTGTACGGACGGGTCGTGAAGGCATAAGATGGAGACACTGAAGGAAAAGACGGCTCGGGGCCTCTTCTGGGGAGGCATGAACAATGGCGTGCAGCAGATGATCGGGCTGCTCGCCGGCATCATTCTTGGCCGGTTGCTGTCGCCCGACGACTACGGCATGATAGCCATGATCGCCATCTTCAGCGTCGTGGCCATCGAACTGCAGAGCAGCGGCTTCAAGACCGCGCTGACCAACCTGAAAGAGCCCACCGACAACGACTACAACTCTGTCTTCTGGTTCAACATCGTGGTGAGCCTGTGCATCTACCTCCTTCTTTTCTTCTCGGCGCCCCTCATCGCGCGCTACTACCACACGCCGGCGCTGGTGCCGCTGTGTCGCTACACGTTCCTCGGCTTCTTCATCAGCAGCTTCTCGCTGGCCCAGTCGGCGTGGCTGTTCAAGAACCTCCGCACCAAGCAGCAGGCCAAGGCGGGCATGACGGCCATCGTGGTGTCAAACGTGGTGGGCATCGTCATGGCATGGCGAGGCTATGCCTACTGGTCGCTGGCCACCCAGACACTGGTATACGTGCTGGTGAACACTCTCATGCTGTGGCACTATTCACCGTGGAGGCCCACCTTCTCGTGGGACCCGCAGCCCATCCGCACCATGTTCCGCTTCAGTTGTAAGATCATGGCTTCGGCCATCCTGACGCTGGTGAACAACAACATCCTCAACATCTTGCTCGGCCGCTACTATTCGGCCCACCAGACGGGGCAGTACAACCAGGCCTACCAGTGGAACTACAAGGCGTCGTACACGCTGCAAGGCATGGTGCAGACGGTGGCACAGCCCGTTTTCGTCGACCTCAGCGACGACCGCGAGCGACAGCTTCGCGCCCTGCGCAAGCTCATCCGCTTCGCCTCCTTCGTCAGTTTTCCGCTGCTGCTCGGCTTCGGACTCGTGGCCAAGGAGTTCATCGTGCTGGCCATCACCGAGAAATGGCTCGTCAGTGCCGGCTATCTGCAGGTGCTGTGTGTGGCCGGAGCGTTCACGCCGCTGTCGCTCATCCTCTCCAACCTCATCATCAGCCGCGGGCGCAGCGACATCTATATGTGGAGCACGCTGGCCCTGGGCGTATGCCAGATTGTGCTCATGCTCGCCCTGGTCAGCCAGGGTGTCAGTGCCATGGTGGTTGCCTTCACGGCGCTCAACGTGGCATGGCTGTTCGTGTGGCACCATTTCGCGCACCGCCTCACAGGCTACCGGCTGTTGTCGTTCCTCAAGGACATGTTGCCGTTTCTGCTCGTGGCCGCTGCCACCATGGCGCTCACCCACTTCGTCACCGCCGACCTCGGCTCGCTGTGGCTGCGCCTGCTGACCCGCATCGTCATGGCCGCCGTCATCTATATCGGCGTCCTCTGGATGGCCCATGCCCAGATTCTCAAAGAGACCATTGAGTTCTTGCGAGCAAAGACCCAGAAGAAACAATGAATCAACCCTGAATAATACCCCCCAAACGCACCCCATGCTTCCTCCCTCAAACATAGACGTATCGGTTCTCATCCTGTTTTTCAACCGTCCCGACCACCTGCAGCAGGTGTTCGACGAAGTGTGCCGGGCTCGCCCTGCCCGCCTTTTCCTCTATCAGGACGGTCCGCGCGATGAGCGCGACCTGCCAGGCATAGAGGCCTGCAGAAACATCGTCGACAACATAGACTGGCAATGTGACGTTCACCGTCGCTATCAGGAACGCAACTACGGCTGCGACCCCTCGGGTTTCATGTCGCACAACTGGGCCTTCAGCATGACCGACAAGCTCATCGTGCTGGAGGACGATGTGGTGCCCTCACAGTCGTTCTTCCCCTTCTGCAAGGAGCTTCTCGACCGCTACGAACACGACGACCGCATCACGATGATAGGCGGTTTCAACACCGACGAGGTAACGCCCGACGTGGACGACGACTACTTCTTCACCTCGTTCATGAGCATCTGGGGATGGGCATCGTGGAAGCGCGTGGCCGACCGCTGGCAGTCGGACTATGCCTTCATGCACGACCGGCAGGCCCTGCGCATGATGAAGGCACTGGCCAAGCGCCGCGGCTACCGGAAAGACATGCTGCGCATGTTCAGCGACCACAGCAAGAGCGGGAAGGAATACTTCGAGACCATCTACTGGGCCGACCAGATACTGAACAGCGGGCTCGTCATCCTGCCCACGAAGAACCTCGTCAGCAACGTCGGTTTCACCTCCGACTCCACCCACTACTCCGCCCAGCTCGACACCATGCCTCGCCGTCTGCGCCGCATCTTCACCATGAAACGCCACGAGCTGACGTTCCCGCTGCGCCATCCCCGCTACGTCATCGAGCATGTTGACTACCTGAAACGCCGCTACAAGGTGATGGGCTGGAACCACCCCCTCACCAAGATCGGCTACTCCGCAGAAGAGCTCTTCCTCAATCTTCGCCACGGCAACCTGCGCGCCATCGGCACTGCAGCGCGCCGCAGATTAGCGAAATGGACAGGGCGACAGCGACATCAATAGCACACATTTCAATTGCAGAGAGCTCCTGAACAACTGAAAGTAAAGCACGAACATACTGGCTTCCCAAGCCGAAACTGCCGAAAATGAACGGCGATAATGGCGGATGGGAGAAACAAAAGCTGCAGATTGCTGAAACGAATCCATTGGAATTGTTGAACAAAGCCATTGAAATTGTTAAACGAAATCAATGGAACCGTTGGACGAATCCAATGGATTCGTTTACAAAAACTGGCGGTTTTCTTGGCAGAAACTGCCGAACTGACGACCAGAAACCGTAGAAAACGGTTCTCGTTTCTACTGGTATCGGACGTTGCGGAAGCGGATTTTCCGGGTGTCTTTTCTGTAGACTGGCGGGCGCTCATCGCGGCCTGTCATGCTCATGTTGACGTCCTTGAGCAGGATGTTGCGTGCATGCGAGATGGAGAACGCCCATGCCGGCTGTATGCCGTGGGCAGAAGGTTCGGGATAGTTGGCTTCGCCGAGCTCGTTGGCAGCGCGTGCCTCCGGAATGAAGAAAGGATTGCGCCCTCGCTGCAGTCTCACATCCTCGAGCGTCAAGGGGTTGCGGAACTGCACGCTGAGGTCCTCTATGCGTACGTTTCTCACGGGATGGCCCTCCACGCCTGCGATAAGACAGGCGTAGCGGCTGTCGGCATCGGTCACGCTGACATGACTGATGCGGATGTCGCTGACGGTAGACTTGTGGAAGCCTTGTGGAGCCCTCATGCGGTCGCCCAGACGGATATAGATGGGCGAGTTGCAGATGTCGTTCATGGTGATGTGGCTGACGCTGACGTCCTCCATGGCGGCCCCGTCGACCGTTTCCAGCGCCAGACCGCGGCAATGGCTGAAGGAGCAGCGTCGAATGGTGATATGCCGGAACCCTCCGCTACTCTCCGTTCCGAGCTTGATACGGCCCGTTGGTCCGTCGCCATCAGGCGCCTTCTCGGTGTTTGTGGTGCGCGTGCCGCTGATCAGCGTGCCCACATCGTATCCGCTGACCTCACAGTCCTCGATGAGCACCTGCTGAGTGGGCTTGGCCCATCCGAGCGCATAGGAGCACTTCAGCACGATGGCATCGTCGTTGACGGTGTTGACCTTGCAGTTGCGAACGACCACCTGCTCGCAGCAGTCGATGTCGAATCCGTCGCGGTTGGTATCTGCCACGACGTCCTCGATCGTCAGGTCGTCGACACCGGTGAGCAGCATGGCGAAGTGTCCGCAGCTGAGGAAGCGCAGTCCTCGGATGGTTACGTGTCGGCAGTTGCGCAGTGCCAGCGCCTTGTTGGCCACCGTTGGTCTGCCCGGAGCTGTTTTCCGTGCTCCCCTCGACAGCACATCCGAGCCATCGATGAGCCCCTGTCCCTCGAGCGTTACGTTTTCCAAGCTGTCGCCCCACATCAGTGAGTTGTGCCAGTGGCTGTGGCCGAAGTCCTGATATTGGTCGTAGGCGTTCGGCTCGGGTGCGTCGTAGCCCTCGGTGTCGGTGACGGGTGCCGCCCTGAGGATGGCGCCGCTGTCGAGCCGCAGGGTGACATTGCTCTGCAGATGGAGCGAGTAGCAGAGGTAGGTGCCTGCAGGAAGCAGCACCGTGCCGCCACCGTCGGCGGCCGCCTGTGCCAAGGCGGCGTTGATGGCAGGCGAGTCGATGTGGGTGGCGTCGCCCTTTGCGCCGTAGTCCCTGACGTTGTAGGTGGCCGCAAAGGTGGGGCTGCTGTGACACAGCAGCATACTTAACAAGACCCTCCCCAGCCCTCCAAGACCCTCCCCCAACCCTCCCTGTTTAGGGAGGGAGAGAAGAGAGAGAGAAGCCCCCCAAGCCCCCGAGGGGGATGTTGAGGGAGAAGGAGACCCTCCCCGGCCCATTCCCGAGCAAAGCTCGCCTACCCGTAGCCTTTCCAAGACCCTCCCCAGCCCTCTCTGTTTAGGGAGGGAGAGAAGAAAGAGGAGAAAGGAGAGGGGGGAGGAGAGAGGAGACCCACCCCAGCCCTCCCTGTTTAGGGAGGGAGAAGGGAGAAAGGAGAGGGGGGAGGGAGGGAAGGGCTTCATGGTGATGGGGGATTAGAAACGGATTTTGCCGTCGTAGTTGAAGATGGGCTGGTCGGTGGGCACCTCATCGTCGTAGAACTGGACGGCAGAATCGTTCGACTTGGGGTGCTGTCGGTTCAGCAGATTGATGATTTCTGCGCCTGCCCAGATGGCGGGGCCGTAGCCGTGGGCCGCCATTACGTGGACGGGGCGATAGGCATAGAAGGCGGCATCGAAGCCCATTCCGGTGCCGACGCACACGTTCTCCACCTGTCCTTTGTCGTTGATGGCCGACTGCACGGCGTGCCATCCGAGCAGCGCCACCGGTCCGAAAGCCTTGTCGTCGATCCATCCCCGGTTGACGGCGTGCGCCAGACAGTAGGTGTAGATGGCCGTTGCCGATGTCTCCAGATAGGTGTCAGAACGGTCGAGGAGCTGATGCCAGAAGCCGTCGTGGTGCTGCAGTGCTGCCAGTCCCTCGGCATGCTGTCGCAAGAGACTGAGGATCTGCTGTCGCTGCGGATGGTTGTCGGGCAGCACGTCGAGCACCTCGCACAGGGTCAGTATGGCCCATCCGTTGGCCCGTCCCCAGTGGAATGCCGGATGATAGCCGGACGCCTCGACCCATCCGTGCCGGAAGAGTTTCTTCTCGGGCACCCACATGCGGTCGGCAAACTGCAGGACCTGTCGCGCGGCCTCGTCGTAGTAGCGAGTCTCTCCCGTGAGTCGTCCCATGTAGGCCACGGTAGGAATGCCCATGAACATATCGTCGAGCCACAGTGTATTCTTCTGCGGCCGCAGTCGGGCGAAGGTGCCGTCGGCAAGTCGGTATTCCTTGTTCATGATGTAGTCGGCGTAGTTGTCGATGAGCGGTCTGAGCTTCAGGTTGGGATTGGCCATCATGGCCTTGATCATGGAGCAGCAGACGGCGCCGGCATCGTCGAGGGCATGAGGGTCGATGACCCGTCGCACGTTGCCGTCAATCTGCTTGCCCTTCTCGTGCAGCTTGCGGAAGTCGGGCGCGATGTCGGCCAGCAGCTGGTGACGTTTCTCCACATAGTCGCGGTAGGCAGCATCGCCCGTGGCCTCGTAGGCGGCCAGTGCTGCCGAATAGGTGACGCCCCATTCGTAGCTGGTGAGCCTGAAGCCCCCCTGTTTCAGCTGCGTGTTCTCGTCTATCTTTGTGGTGTTCTGTCCCGTCTTCTTGTCCACGAGTTCCGCCGGCGTCTCACTGTCGATGTATGATAGCACGCGGTCCATAGTCTGCTTCACCTCTGCGACGGCGGGTATGCCGTAGCCCACTTTGTAGGCAGGCTTCATCAGATGGAGAGGGGTGTTGGTGTCGTTGACGGAGGAGGAGCCCCCCAAGCCCCCGAGGGGGTGTCCAACTGAGAACTGAGAACTGAGAGGTGAGGAGGGGGAGGAATTCTTATATCTGTCGATGAGATGCTGGGGGAGGCGGACGATGCAGATGTTCATTGAGCGTCCGTCCTCGCTGAGCATGGCCGACTGGATTTCGATTTCAGTTCCGTCGGGCTTGAATGTGGGGTGCACATGGTCGCGTGCTGTGGTTTTGTGTCCTGCCGTGAGGAGGATGCGCTCCTTCGTATGTCGGTCGATGAGCCACAGTTCTCGTGCGAAGTCATCGCCGGCCACCCAGTGACCGTCCTGTGAGCCGGCCACGTGCCAGAAGTTGTCGCCGTCGACCTGTCCTTCGAGCGTGAACTCCCGCGTGCGCATGTTCACCACGGCGATGCCCGTGGCATATTCCTTTGTTCCTGCAGGCCCCCAGTCGTCGGACATTGCGAACGCCTCCAGTCCTTGAATGCTCTGCCTGGAGCCGTTGTCGATGGGCCGATGTCCGATGATGGCTATGACGAGTTCGTCTTCGCTGATGACCGCCTCGTGAGTCACCCAGTCGTGCTCTGTCTCGCGGTAGATGGGCCGCAGGTTAGAGCCGTCGGCGTTCACCATCCACGTACGTTGCGGCGCCTTTCCTCCCGTTTCCCAGCAGAAGATGACCTCTCCTGGGTGCCACGGGTTGCCCTGAATGTGTCCCACCTTGAAGTGCACTGCCACCACGGGCTCGGCCTTTCCCGTTTGCAGGTCCATCTTCCCGATGCCCCCCGGTCCGGCTCCCATGTGTCGCGGTCCGTAGTCGGGTGCTATCGGTTCAGCTATGTGCATGGTCCGTGCGTATTCCTTGTCGAGGCGGAAGTAGACGAACTCCTCGCTGCCGTCGAGCGCCATGTCGCCCTCGCTGCACAGCTCTGGTGGCAGTGTTCCGCAGATGCGTTCGTAGGCATTCTTTTTCTTCAGCTTTCCGGCCTCGCTGTCGGCGAACAGTTTTTCGAGGTTGACCTCGACCACCTGCAAGGCGGTCTGCCTGCCGTCCTTGTCTTTGAGTGCTCGCATGTGATAGAGGTTCATGGACTTTCGCGCCACGCAGAGCATTCCCGTGAAGCCACCCTCAGTGACCTGCACCATGACGCCGGTCTCCTCGTTCACCGCCATGGCCTCGCCGGGCACACGATCTGAGCGGAAGACGACCCACTTTCCGTCGCACGTCCATTGGTTGTGGGTCTGGTAGATCTTGGCGTCGCCGGTTCCGCTTTTCGATGTGAGGAAGACCAGTTCGACGCCAGTTTTCGGGTCGTTGATGACTTTTCGCTCCGAGGGGAATCGTTTTCCCATCTGGGCGAACAGTGATGTTGCGCTTAGCAGCAGTGCGAGAATGTAGATTGTTCTTTTCATTTTAAATAGGTGTTTGGGAGATTGGTCGTTTGGTCGTTTGGCTGTTTGTGGGATTCGTGTTTTCCTTTTTCCTTCTGACGACTTCCGATGGTAGCATTCCGAATTCCTTTTTGAACGTGTCTCGGAAATGCGCCATCTGGTTGAAGCCCGTCATCATGGCCGCCTGGTTGACGTTGTACTCTCCGCTTTCGAGCAGCTGATAGCAGTATCTGAGTCGGAATCTTCGGATGTATTCCTTGGCGGTCAGACCCGTCAGCGCCTTCACCTTCCGGTAGAAAGTGCTGTGGCTCATGGCCATCTTGTCGGTGACGAAAGGCAGGTCGATGTCCTGACTCATGATGTTGTCGCGCAGCAGGGTGTTGAGCTTCTCGAGGAATTCCTGGTCGAGATGACTGAGGGATGAAGGGAGAGGAGACCCTCCCCGACCCTCCCTGTTTAGGGAGGGAGAAGGGAGAGGGGAGAGGGATGAAGGGAGAGGAGACCCTCCCCGGCCCTCCCTGTTTAGGGAGGGAGAAGGGAGAGGGGAGAGGGATGAAGGGAGAGGAGACCCTCCCCGGCCCTCCCTGT
>JAFWQE010000149.1 GCA_017509155.1 Prevotella sp. | reverse complement strand
GTGAAGATGCTGCTGCTTTGGAAGGAACTGCAGGGCATTCGCTTCGGTTTCGACCGCGCAACCTGCAAGCGCATGCTGAGCTATGCGTGGCCATTGCTCGTGATGGGACTGGCCGGACAGCTCAACCAAGCCGCATCGCAGATTCTGTTCCCCTACCTCTACGACGGCAGTACCGAGGAGGCTCACGCCCAACTGGGCATCTATGGTGCCTGCATCAAGATTGCGATGATTATGGTGATGATCACGCAGGCATTCCGCTATGCCTATGAGCCGTTCGTGTTCGGAAAGAGCAAGGAAAATGACAGCAAGCAGACGTATGCAGAGGCGATGAAGTTCTTCATCATCTTCACGCTGCTGGCATTCCTGGCCGTTGTCGGCTATATGGACATCCTGCGCTACCTCGTCGGCGAGAGCTACTGGGAAGGCCTGCGTGTGGTGCCCATCGTCATGGCTGCCGAAATCATGTTCGGCATCTTCTTCAACCTGTCGTTCTGGTATAAGCTGACGGACAGGACCATCTGGGGTGCCTGGTTCTCGGGCATCGGTGCCGTGGTGCTGATTGTCGTCGATGTGCTGTTCATTCCGCGCTTCAGCTATATGGCTTGTGCGTGGGCAGGTTTCGCGGCTTATGGTGTGTCGATGGTCATCTCCTACTTCGCCGGACAGAAATACTACCCCATCAACTATCCACTGAAGGCCATTGCCTTCTACTTCCTGCTCACTGGAGTGCTCTTCGTGCTGATGACGTTGGCCAACAACCATCTGCCTATGTGGGCGTCGCTGGTGGTGAACACGCTGCTGCTCGGCGTCTTTGCTGCCGTCATGGTCAAGCGCGACTTCTCAGCGGTGCTGCAACGAATCCTGCAGAGGAAACATTAAAAAAGTAAGGCAACGATAAAGCTGTTGAGCTATAGGAGGTAGAAAGACTTCGGAGAAGTCGCAATTTTTAGAAACCCTAGGTTAGTAGACCTGGGGTTTCTTAAATTTGGACCTCTTTGAGGTCCCATAACATCCTATTTCTGGTTTACGATGATTTCATCCGTGAACACCCAACCACCATGTTCGGGTGAGGCGTCGGCCTGCACGCGGATATAGCGGGCACGTTCCTTGCCCTCCCACAAGTGCTGGCGCAACAGATAGTGGCGGCTAAGGTCGGGTGTGGTGTTCTCCTGGTAAAGAGTGCGGAACTGCTTGCCGTCGTTGGAGATGCTGATGACGACTGAGACAGGCTCGTAGACCTCGGGCAGCACGTTTTGCATGAACGTCATGCGGATGTCGCTCAGGCGTGTCTTTCGGCCCATATCAATGACTACATCCAATCGCCCGCGACTGATGAAACCCTGCCAGCGACCATCGTGGTAGCTCCAACCGCCCTGCTGTCCGTCGGTGAGAGTGCCTTCGCCCTGACCACGGTAGACATCGGCGTAGGGACTGCGATAGGTGACGCGCTTTCCCAGTGCAGCATGCTCTACGTGCTGAGCAGCCTCGGGTCGCTGCCCCTGCTCTTTGCGTAGGTCGAAGCAGTGGTAGCCGCGGGCGCGCAGGGCATCGTTGATGGCCGAGATGAGCATCCGTGCGTCTTCCGTGGGCTGGCCTTGCTCCGCGAGCTGCTTGCCTTCGGCCAACTGTGCGATGGCAATAAGACGTGGATACATCATCCATTCAGCATGTCCGGGCGTCTCTACCATCTCAGTCCAGAGGTTGCCCTGCAATCCGATAACGTGCCCTCGTGAATCGTCAGCGTCGGCAGGTGGAGTGGGGATGGTAGCTGTCATGACCTTATCGAGTGGCGTGTAGTCGCCCATGGCCAAGGGATGAGAAGCCGGTGCGTCTTGGTAGTAGTCGAGATAGCAATGGCTGGTGGGTGTGAGCACTACGTCATGACCAGCCTTGAGGGCAGTTTCGGCGCGTTCGTAGCCACGCCAGGCGTAAACCACGACGGGCATGTCGAGCTGTGCATCGACAATCTCGTCCCAGCCGGCAAGACGACGGCCGTGGTCGGCCAGGTAGTGTGCGATGTGGCGAGTGAGAAAGGCCTGCAGCTCATGTGCATTCTTCAGCTGGTGATCGGCCATGCGTTTCTGGCAACGAGGGCACTGCAACCAAGCACTGGCGTTGGCCTCGTCGCCGCCGATGTGGATGATTTCCGATGGAAACACTTCCATGACCTCATCCAGCACGCGCTCCAAGAAACGTAGTGTCGAGTCGTTGCCAATGCAGAGCGAGCCAGTGTTCGTGGAACCGGGACACTGCAGCTCGGGATAGGCAAAGAGCACCTCCTCGCTGTGGCCGGGCATCTCGATCTCTGGAATCACTTCTATGCCGTGCTTGTGAGCGTAGTCGACAAGGCGGCGGAGATCGTCTTGGGTGTAGAAACCGCCGTAGGGAGCCCCATCCTTTTCCCCGACTGTGGAGGGGGACGAAGAGTCAGAGGCATGGTTCAGAGGGGGTGAGGATGGTTCGGAGGTGAGGGAGGTGGTGGGGACGTAGCGGCGGTCACCATTGTTCCACCAACTAACCCAGTCGCTTTGGGTGCGGAAAGCAGTCCTTTGCGTGAGCGCAGGATAGCTTTTCATCTCCATTCGCCAGCCACCGGCATCGGTCAGGTGCAGATGCAGGCGGTTCAGGTGGAGCGTCTCCATGGCGTCAATCTGCTTCATGATGAACTCAACGCGGAAGAAGTGGCGCGACACGTCGAGCATGAAGCCGCGGTAGGGCAGGGTCCCACCCCTTCCCCCAACTGAGGAGGGGGACAAGGCGCCGGATTCGTGGTTGAGAGGGGTTGAGAAGGGCTTAGAGGTGGCTGTGGCGCGGTTCGAGGCTACAGCGGGGCAAGAAATGGGGGAGGGGAGAAAAAGCAAAAAAAGGCAGAGGCACATCAGGGAGTGTCTTGCCTTTTTGTGAGTACGGGGGTGGAGTTGGGTTGTGCCGGTTGCCGTTGGGGTGTTCATGCTGGTTGCTATTTGATTCGTTTATAGACGTAGGTCTCGGGGATATGGTCGGTAAGGTAAAGACCTAAGTAGTGCAGTTGCAAACAATCATTGTCGAATTCGAGGCCGAAGGGTATGCCAGGCTGGTTGACTTGTGGGTCGACAATAACGATGACCATGTAGTTAGACTGGTAGCGTTCCTGGTCTTCAGGGAAGTAATACTCGCACTTTTGAGTCTTTCCATCGGCCAACTTGTACACGATTTCGCCAATGCCATCTTCATTGAATGGAAAAATCTGCATGGTGTGAGCTTGCGGCTGTAGGCCACCGCGGTGAGTATTGAAATCGGCACCTGGTCCATCAAGCTTCTCAACGAATTGCCACTCTCCAACGAACGAAGGTCCGGGCGGGCAAATTACGAAGCGGTCGTCTTCGTCGTCGTTGTTTGAGCACGCGTTGAAAGCGAAAGCTGCCATCAGGAGCAGCACAAGGGGAAGGATTGTTTTCTTCATGTCGTTTCGGTTTTAAAGTTTCTACTTATTAAACTCCTCAATTCCGAAAACCTTGCATGGCGTTGTGTTATTTTTTTCGTCCGAAGTCGGCCGGTATCTCGCCCCAGTTCTGCGTATCCCATTTCAGGATGGGTACCCGGAACGTGTGAGTGCGTAGCCACATCTCGGCGCGAAAGATGATCTGGAAGAGTTGTTCGGTCTGGGCGTTGCGCTCAAGTTTGGTCTTGCACTGCTTCTTCTGCACCCAGATGATGGCATTCCGAGAGTCGCTGTAGATGACCTTGTTCGTGATGCCCTGCTTCTCCATCAGTGCCAGCGCATGGACAATGGCCAGGAACTCGCCGATGTTGTTCGTACCATGCATAGGACCGAAGTGGAAGATGCGCGCACCCGTCTGCAGATCAATGGCCTGATACTCCATCGGTCCCGGATTGCCTGAACAGGCAGCATCGACGGCCCAAGCCCCAGCCGGGGCCTCCCCCGACCCCTCCGATAGGAGGGGAGCCACAACCTGCGGGGTGGTGGGTGAGGATGCTTGCGGGTTGGTATCCGCTGAAGCTTGTGGGGTTGCGGGTGTTGGGATGTTGGAATTATTTTCTATCTCCATGATTTTTTGTTTGATGGCATCAAGCGTTTTGAGCGGCTGACAAAGTTTTTTGAGGGTTGTGTCTCCACATGTAGGGGCAGACCCCCGTGTCTGCCCGTGTTTCGGTGGCAGGTGTTTTGCTTGGGGATGGCGGGCAGACACGGGAGTCTGCCCCTACACGTGGTGGTGGGGCCTTACATCCTCTCCGGCACCTCGATGCCGAGGAGGGCCATACCGTTCTTCAAGGTCTTGGCCACGTTGCGTGCGATGACTAGGCGGAGGGCCTTGGCATCGTCGCTTTCAGCATTCAGGATGCTGTAGTCATGGTAGAACTGGTTGAACTCCTTGGTCAGCTCGTAGCAATAGTTGGCGATGCCACTTGGGCTGTAGTCCTTGCCAGCCTGTTCGACGGCGGCGGGGAACTCGTTGAGTTTCTGGATGAGGGTCGTCTCCTTGGCGTTCGGTTGGGCATTGACCAGCGATGACGGGGCTTCGTCTTGTGCCTTGCGCAGGATGGAGCGGATGCGGGCGTGGGTGTACTGAATGAAGGGGCCCGTGTTGCCGTTGAAGTCGATGGACTCCTCGGGATTGAACAGCATGTTCTTGCGGGCATCGACCTTCAGGATGAAGTACTTCAGCGCTCCCATACCCACGATGCGGGCAATCTGCTGGCGTTCTTCCTCGCTGATGTTCTCCAGTTTGTTCACCTTGTCCTCGCTCATCTGGCGGGCATCGCTGATCATTGTTGCCACCAGGTCGTCGGCATCGACGACGGTACCTTCGCGACTCTTCATCTTACCATTGGGCAACTCCACCATGCCATAGGAGAAGTGCACCAACTCCTTGCCCCACTTGAAGCCAAGACGGTCGAGTAACAGCGAGAGTACCTGGAAGTGATAATTCTGCTCGTTGCCAACGACATAGATCATTTTATCAATGGGGTAGTCTTCGAAGCGCATCTGTGCGGTGCCGATGTCCTGCGTCATGTAGACACTGGTGCCATCGGAACGCAACAGCAGCTTCTGATCGAGACCTGCGTCGGTGAGGTCGGCCCACACAGAGCCATCTTCCTTGCGGAAGAAGAGTCCTTTGGCCAGTCCTTCTTCCACCTTTTTCTTACCAACGAGATAGGTTTGCGACTCGTAGTAGATCTTGTCGAACGCCACGCCCAGCGCACGATAGGTCTCATCGAAACCCTCGTACACCCAGTCGTTCATCATCTTCCACAGCGAGCGTACCTCTTCGTCGCCCTGTTCCCAGCGAACCAGCATGTCGTGAGCCTCGCGGATGAGCGGAGCTTCCTGTTTGGCACGCTCCTCGTCCATGCCTGCGGCGACGAGCTCCTTCACTTCCTCACGATAATGCTTGTCGAAGAGCACGTAGTAATCCCCGATGAGGTGATCTCCCTTCTTGCCCGATGAGGCAGGTGTCTCGCCGTTGCCCCACTTCTGCCATGCCAGCATGGATTTGCAGATGTGGATGCCGCGGTCGTTGACGATGTTTGTCTTCACGACGCGATAGCCATTGGCCTCCATAATCTTTGCCAGCGACCACCCCAGCAGGTTGTTGCGCACGTGACCCAGGTGGAGCGGCTTGTTGGTGTTTGGGCTGGAGTATTCAATCATGACCAGCGGGGCATCGCCATTGGCAGCTTCGCCCACACGTGGAGCCCTGTAGCCCCACAGAGGAGCCTTATCGATGTCGTCGAGCAG
This sequence comes from Prevotella sp., assembly GCA_017509155.1. Lineage (GTDB taxonomy): Bacteria > Bacteroidota > Bacteroidia > Bacteroidales > Bacteroidaceae > Prevotella. The sequence goes on along the minus strand of JAFWQE010000149.1, from coordinate 2,222 downwards.
TTGCAGCCATGCCTTCGGTGCCACGACGAGGTTCAGGAATCCCTTCACGGCATTGCAGGCGCTGACGGCCTCGCAATGCTCAACGAGCCACTGGCCAATCTCCTGAGCTGTCTGTTCGGGACTCTTGCGCGCCATCTTCACAAATGGGAAGACAACAACGGTCAGATGTCCCTCGAACTCGGGACGCGTCTTCTGCAACTGCACCTGACTTTCGGCCACCTGCTGGCCGTACAATTCACTCACTGCGGCAACGACGCCGCTTACTATCTGTTGTTCAATGTTCATGTCTCTAAATGTTTTGCGAGTGCAAAGGTACGAATAAATGAGTGGAAAACAAAAAGATTCTACAGTTTTTGTTCTTTTCTACGACTTCTTATACTCGCGTGGCGTCATTCCGTAGAAGCGTTTGAAGATGGTGGCGAACGATGCTGAGTTGCTGAATCCGCAGGCGTACATCACCTCTGTGACGTTCATGTCGGCCGTCGACAGCAGGTGGGCTGCCTGCTTGAGTCGTATATTGCGGATGAAGTCGTGAGGCGTCTGGCCGGTGAGTTCTTTCATCTTGCGATGCAAGTGGACGCGACTGATGCCGACCATTGAGGCTATTGTGTCAACACTCAGGTCGCTGTTGGCAAGGTTTTCGTTGACCACCTTCATGATGCGCTGCATCAACTTTTCATCGGGCGACAGCATTTCAACGGCTTTCACCTGGCTTTCCAGCTGGTCGTTGCGACCATACTTCAGCTGTAGCATACGCCGTGAGTTGATGAGGTTGTCGATGGTCCGACGCAGGATGTCCATGTTGAAAGGCTTCACGATGTAGGCATCGACACCCGTCTCGAGACCCTGCAGTTTGTCCTCGTCGCGGTTCAGGGCGGTGATCATACAGATAGGGATGTGATTGGTCTGCGGGTTCGACTTCAGCGTGGCTGCTAGAGTATTGCCATCCATCACAGGCATCATGATGTCTGTGAGCACTAAGTCGGGCTGGTTCTTGAGGGTTTCCGAAAGTGCCTGTCGGCCGTTCTCGCAAGGAATGATGCTGTAGAGGGGACTCAGCTGTTCGGTGAGATAGTTCAGAATCTCGTCGTCGTCCTCGGCAATGACTATGGTAATTTGCTTCGGCGTGCCGAGTGGTACTTCTGATAGCTCATTTTCTGGCTGCTCGGCGTTAGGAAGGACTTCGGCATCCTCGGCTTGTTCGCCCCAGATTTGTGCGGCAGCTGTGTTGGGAGCCTCTGCCTCTTCGGGCATAATCTCTTCTGGAGTGAGGTGGTCCTTGCCCAATGGAATGCTGACGACGAACTCCACGCCAGTTTTGTTGTCGGCTCCGAAGCGTTGTGTGGCCTCGTCGCCATTCAAGTTTCGGGCTTCAATGGTTCCATGGTGCAGCGTGACGAGCGACTGTGTCAGGTCCAGGCCGATGCCTGTGCCGGTGTTGCTCGACGTGGCTGAATCCTGCGTCTGATAGAAACGCTTGAAGATGTGCTGCATCTTGTCTTCAGGAATATTCTCGCCGTTGTCGCTGACTGCTATCACGGCCTGATTGCCCTTGCGTTCGATCTTCAGGAGGATCATTCCACCCGAAGGCGTGAACTTGAAGGCGTTCGATAGGATGTTTACGACCACCTTGTCGAACTGCCGACGGTCTATCCAGATGGGCAGCTGCTGGTCGTCGTGCTGGTAGACGAAGTTGATGCGCTTGGCTTGAGCCTGGTGTTGGAACAGCGTGTAGAGGTCCTGTACGAAGGCGATGAGATCGGTTTCGGAGAAGTGCATCTGCATCATACCCTTGTCAATCTTTCGCAGGTCCATGAGCTGGTTGATGAGGCTCAGGATTCGCTCAGCGTTTCGTTTGATGGTCTCATAGATGCCCAGCCGTCGTGGGTCGTCTTCCTGAGCGATGAGCGATAGCAACGGCGAAATGATGAGCGTCATAGGCGTGCGGATTTCATGGCTGATGTTCATGAAGAACCGCACCTTAGCCTCGCTCATCTCCTCGGCATGGATGTGCTCCTGCAGGCGCAGGCGGGATTGCTCGCTGCTGCTGCGCTGGCGCAGGTATTGCCAGATGGCGAAGGCCACGAGCAGGGTATAGAGGCAGAAGGCCCACCACGTGCGGAACCATGGACTGTGGACCACGACGGTAAACGTACGGGGTTCAGTGAGCACGTTGTTGCGTTCGGCGCGTATGCTGAAGTGGTAGGTACCAGGCGAAAGGT
>JAFWQE010000019.1 GCA_017509155.1 Prevotella sp. | reverse complement strand
GTTCAGGAGTTCAGGAGTTACAGGAGTTCAGACGATAGTGCTGAAGGCTCTCTTTGCGTCAGTTTACAGGGGTTAGAAGTATTGTCTGAACTCCTGTAACTCCTGTAACTCCTGAACTCCATCAACTTGCGAAAGTTGAGTCACTTAAAAACATCCCCCTCGGGGACTTGGGGGGCTTCTCCTCTCCCTCCCGACTGTCGTCTGAACTTCTGAACTCCTTGAAATCTACCGCTCAGGAAACTACATTTCCGCCGACGACACCATGATCTTGGCGCTGCTGTTGGTGTAGTTGCCGGGCACGGTGAAGGTTACTCCGTCGTAGGAGATGGTCTGTCCACCGCTCACGGAGACTCCCTTGTAGGTGGTATATCCGTGGGTCGACGAGGCGTCGGGCTTGGTCTGCTTGCCGCCGATGCCCATCACGGTGGCTCCGTTTGTGAGCACCTTGTAGTCGGTCTTGAACGCCGTGCCGCTGTCTTCCGATGCACAGCTCAGGATGCTGCCACCCTCGAGCACGATGTCGGTGTCGCTCTTGATGGCCTGCGGCTTCGAGTCGAGGGTTCCGTAAACGTGGACGCTGCCCGTGGTGCAGACGATGAGGGTGCCGCCACTGACGGTGACGCGTCCCGTGGCATTCAGTCCCTTGCCGCCGGCGCCGCTGCTGCTGAGCGTCATTTCGCCACCCGTCATGGTGAAAGCTCCATCGGGCTTGGCGGCAGCACACGAAGACAGGTCGGCCTCGTCGGCTTCATAGACAGCCGCACCCGTTGTGGTGGCGTTGATGGTTCCTCCGCTCACCACCATGTCGGCATCGCATTTCAGACCCTTCGTCGCATCGCCGCTGGTGCTGACATTGAGCGTTCCGCCACTGATGACGATTTGTCCGTTCTGCTCGTCGGTCGAGCTTTTCTTCACCTCCACGTCGACACCGTCGCCCTGGGAGGTGATGTTGAGCGTGCCACCTGCCATCTGGAAGTACTCCTTCACATGGATGCCGTCGCCCTGGGTGGTGGAAACGGTGATGTTGCCGAGGCTTTTGCCCAGCTCCATATACTCGTCGCAGCTGATGCCATGTTTCACATTTCCGGTGACGGTAAGGCTTCCTGTGCCCTTCCATGTGGAGTGTCCGTTGAGGAAGAGGGCAGCCTTGTGGTAGTCGCTGCCATCATCGGCGGAGGTCAGTCCGTCGCTCAGGCTGTTGACAGTGCCGTCGGCGAGGCGCATTTTCAGCTGTTTGCCGCACTTGATGTACATGGCGGCTCCGTCGGGATTGTGGAGCGAGAGTCCGTTGAGCATGAATGTCGCCTTCAGTTCGCCGTCCATGGTGAACGAGCCGTTGGTGGATTCGCCTACCAGTGTGTAGGTTATCTCCTGCGTAAGACTGCTGGAAGCCACGATGCTGACGTGGGCTCCACTGCCCTTTACCTCAATATAGGGTGCCACATCGCCCGAGACCATCACGCCGGCCTTGTCGCCATCGTACGCCACCACCACCGTTGCGTCTTCCACAGGCGTGTCGTCTACGATGATGGCATCGATGTCTGAGATGTTGTATGTACGCTGGCCGATGGTGAGCGTCTGCCCGTCGGTGTAGGTCATGTTGCCCGTGTCGGATGCCTTGTACAACCAGTTCACCATGCCAGTCACGACTCTAAGCGTCTGTGCACTCAGTGCCATGCATACCAGCAGGGCACCAAACAAGGATAGCATTCTCTTCATCTCACTGCGATTTTTTGGGTCTTACCGTTTCCTTTTATCACATAGACGCCCTGCTGGCGCAGCTGCTGCCGTGCCTGAAGGATGCTGCTGAAGGTTGCCACGTGGGCACCGGTGAGGGTGTACACCTGCACAGGTCCGTCGGCATTCACATCGTCAATGGTGCGGATGGCCGTTCCCTCATTGGCGAAGAACATCTGCTTGAGCGACGCCAGACTGACGGTGGTGCCGTCGTTGGCCATCAGCTGGCCGTCCTGAAAGACCATGGCCAGACCGCTGGCCACGAGTTTTATCTGCGTGCCGTCGGTTTGCTGCAGCACCAGATACTGGTAGTTGTCGGCCTTCATCTGCATGGTTGTTGCCAGGAAGGCGCAAAGTGCAATAAGCTGTCTCATGGGTCTATACTTTCTCTTTTAGGTTCTCAAATTTGGGACAAAGGTAGCGCTTTTTCTTTTTTGGCACAAACACTCCATCATAAAAATGCGGTTTTTTCAGCCAAATGCTTTGTTATTTGACCGAAAAAGTATAAATTTGCGGCGAAAGGAGAAAGACAAGAAACATGCGAAACCTGCATATGGTGGGTTCTATTAATTCGCTTTGTCAGATTTCTGAGCTGTTTTTGCTTTCAGTCTGTAAGTTGAAGAGGGAGTGTAGCGGGCCACACGACTGATGAGACTTACTGAATGGAACAAAAAGAGCCGGAAAAATGACAAAAGGTTAACAACCCCCAGCAATGTCAAACTTAACCGTGGGAATTAATAGAACCCACCATATAACAATCGACAAATCAAAAATAAGAAGAATGAAAAAAACAAACACCCTCATTCTGTGCTGCTGCCTGTGGGCACTGCCGTTGTTTTCTCAGATTGACCGCGAAGCCGTAGTCACCCGCAACAACCCTGTTGTGGAGGCGCTCCATCCGCTGTCGTCGCTCACCGTGGGCAACGGGGGCTTCGCCTTCACCGTGGATGCCACGGGACTGCAGACGTTTCCCGAATACTGCAAGGACGGCATTCCCCTGGGCACGATGAGCGACTGGGGGTGGCACTCGTTTCCAAACACCGAGGGCTATCGCGCCGAGGAAGCACTGCAAGCCTACGACTTCGGCCATGCCAACGGGGTGAAGGGAACCTACAGCGTGGAGAACAAGGGCGACCAGCGGAGCAAGGATGCCGCCGCCTACCTGCGCGCCAACCCTCACAGACTGCACCTGGGCTGCATCGGCTACGACATTCCGCTGGCCGACACCGCGCGCATTGAGGACGTGCATCAGGAGATAGACCTCTACGAAGGCCACATGGAGTCCAAGTTCAGCTATAAGAACGATCGCTACTTCACCTCCACCTTCGTGCACCCCGAGCGCGACATTGTCTACTGTGCCTATCTATGCGACAGCGAGCATCCCGTCGCCGTGAAGTTCCGCTTTCCCTATCCTACGGGCAAGCATTCCGACGACGCCTGCGACTGGTCGCCTCAGCCTGACGGCCGCAACACGACGGTCGTGGTCTGCCAGAGTGACACCACCGCCGTGCTGCTTCGCACCATCGACGCCACCACCTACTATGTCTGCATCCGCTGGGAAGCACCGGCCACGTTTGCAAAGGTCTCGGAAAACACCTTCACACTGACGCCTCAGCAGAAAGGCGTCATCTTCTCGTGTGAGTATTCTGAGCAGTTGCCCACGGACGAAGCCGACGAAAGCACTGCCGCCATTGACAAGACAATAAGACACTGGCGCAACTACTGGAAGCAGGGCGCCATCATCGACTTCAGCCATTGCACCGACCCACGGGCCCGCGAACTGGAGCGCCGCGCCGTGCTCAGTCAGTATTTGCTGGCCGTGAACTGCGCCGGCGACACGCCGCCACAGGAAACCGGACTGACCTATAACTCCTGGTTTGGCAAGTATCATCTGGAGATGATCTGGTGGCATCAGGCACAATTTGCGCTGTGGGGCCATCCTGAACAGCTCGAAAGAAGTCTCGACTGGTACTTCAACGCGCAAGACAAGGCGCGCGAGATAGCCGCCCGGCAGGGCTTCCCCGGCGTGCGCTGGATGAAGATGACCGACCCCTCGGGCGAGGAGGCGCCGTCGAAGGTGGGCAGCTTCCTCATCTGGCAGCAGCCACATGTCATCCATCTGGCCGAACTGCTGCGACGTGCCGCCGAGAAACGGGAGGGCGACAAGGGCAGCCTCAGCGTCGTGGGCAAATACTGGCCGCTGGTGGAGCCCACGGCTACGTTCATGCAGGCTTTCGCCGACTACGACGCCAGTCAGCAGCGATACGTGCTCCGCGGCGTCATTCCTGCTCAGGAGACGCTGCGCGCCGCCGAGACCGTGAATCCGCCTTTCGAACTGAGCTACTGGCACTGGGGACTCCACACGGCCAATCAGTGGGCAAAGGTTGTGGAAGGTCAGCAGCGCAGCGAATGGCAACAGGTGGAAGAGCGGCTCGCACCGCTGGCTTTCAACGCCGACAGTCTGTATCTGGCGGCAGAGACGGCCACCGACACCTATCGCGACATACGCTTCACCAGCGACCATCCCGCAGTGCTTGGCGCCTACGGAATCCTTCCCTGGACGAAGCAGATGAACCGCCGCGTCATGCAGAACACGCTCACATGGATATGGGACAACTGGAACTGGGACAAGACATGGGGATGGGATTATCCCATGGTAGCCATGAACGCTGCTCGCATGGGCGACCCGCAGAAGGCTGTCGATGCGCTGCTCATGGACAAGCGCACCAACACCTATCTGGTGAGCGGTCACAACTATCAGGACCAGCGACTGCGGCTCTACCTGCCCGGCAACGGTGGATTGCTCACCGCTCTGGCCATGATGTGCGCCGGATGGGACGGATGCAACGAGCCCAATCCCGGCTTTCCCAAGGACGGAACATGGGACGTACGCTGGGAAGGTCTGCTGCCTCTGCCATGACAAAGCTGTCTTCTGGAAAGAGACAAAGAAGAATAAAGGTGTTGGAAGAAGGTTTCCCTTCCGGATTCCACGGCCACATTACCGCAGCGCGGAACTGACAATCAGTTTTCCGCGCTGCGTTTTCTGTAGTTCTCGAGTCCCGTCTTGAGGAACTTCATATAGAGGTCGATGTCTTCTTTGTAGACGGCGCTGGGGCCGAGGGGACGACCGGTGTTGTCGAGCGTCACGTAGAACGGCTGGGCGTTGTAGTTGAACTTGGTGCGCTCCAGATAGCTCCACTTGTCGCCAACAGTGCGCAACGTGCGCTTCTGTCCGTTCTCATTGACCTCGATGCGCTGCGGCAATGGCGTCTTGTCGTCGACAAACAGCGAGATGAGCACGTAGTCGTTGCTGAGACAAGCGGCCACCTGTGGGTCGGTCCATACGGCAGCTTCCATCTTGCGACAGTTCACACAACCGAAGCCCGTAAAGTCAACCATGACGGGCTTTCCCTGCGCACGTGCTGCGGCCATGCCCTCTTCATAGTTGGTGTATTTGGCCTCCACCACGCTGGCTTTGTAGAGGTTGAAGTCCTGCGTACTCATGGGTGGCGCAAAGGCACTCACGGCCTTGCACGGAGCTCCCCACAGACCCGGCACCATGTAGATGGCGAAAGCCAGCGAGCACAATCCCAGCATGATGCACGCCACAGGCATGGGCTTGTCCATCTCGCCGCCTTCCCAGTCGCTCTGGAACTTCAGCTTGCCGATGAGATAGAGTCCCAATGCGCCGAAGATGACAATCCAGAGGGCGAGGAACACCTCACGGTCGAGCAGTCGCCAGCCGTAAGCCAGGTCGGCCACGGAGAAGAACTTCAGCGCGAAGGCCAGCTCGATGAAGCCCAGTGTCACCTTGATGGTGTTCATCCATCCGCCCGACTTGGGCGCCTGTTTCAGCCAAGTGGGGAACAGCGCAAACAGCGTGAAGGGCAGCGCCAGGGCAAGTGCGAAGCCAAACATGCCAATGGCGGGGCCCAGAATGCTTCCGCTGGTGGTGAGTTCCACGAGCAAAAAGCCGATGATGGGGCCAGTACACGAAAAGCTGACCAGCACAAGCGTGAACGCCATGAGGAAAATGCTGAGCAGACCAGTGGTCGACGAGGCCTTCGAGTCCACCTTGTTGGTCCACGAAGAGGGCAACGTCAGCTCGAACCATCCGAAGAAACTCAGGGCGAAGACTACCAGCAGCAGGAAGAAGAAGATGTTGAACACGGCATTGGTGCTCAGCTCGTTGAGCTTGCTGGCGCCGAAGATTCCGGTCACGGCCAAGCCAAGTGCCAGGTAGATAACCACGATGCTGATGCCGTAGGTAACGGCATCGCGGATGCCTTTTCCCTTGTCGTCCTTGGCGCGTTTCAGGAAAAAGCTCACCGTCATCGGTATGATGGGCCACACGCAGGGAGTGAGCAGGGCGATGAGTCCGCCCATGAAACCCATTATAAATATGTATAGAAGCGACCCTTTGTTGTCGCTGCCGCCGTTGAAGGCCTCAAGTTCGCTGATGGACGGTTGCCACCAAAGGGAGTCCATGGCTGCTGCCGAGACCTCTCCCGCCCCATCCAGAGGAGCTGAAAGCCTGACGGAACCAAGGCTGTCGGCCGTAGCTCCATCCTGTGCGCCTTCTTTTTCATCCGACAGTCCCTCCCCTTCTTTGGAGGCGTCGGGAGAGGTTGCTGGGCCTGTTGCCGGCGTAGCCTCCTCCTTCTTCTCGGTCTCTCCCTGATAGTCGAACTCCACATTGCCCGGCGGCATGCACATCTCATCGTTGCACGTGCCGTATTCCAGGAAGCCGCTGACATGATACTTGCCGCCGGTCAGCTGATAGCGCTGAACGAAGGTGACGCTGTTTTCAAAATAGCGGAGGTTCATCTCGAATATCTTGTCAAACGTGCTGATCTCCTTGCCCTTGGCCTGCACCTTGCCCAAGGGCTTCGCGCCCTCGCACTTCTCCGTAGTCACCGAGGCGGAAATGGGGCCGTCGGCAGGCAGGCCAGGCGAATAGACGTGCCATCCGGCATCTATCTTTCCAGTGAACGTCACGTCGAGCTCGGTGGGCGACACCTGCTTCTGGGAAACGGTGAAATGCACCGGATTCTGCGCCCACGCGCTGAAGGCAGTCAGCAGCATCAGCAGCGCCACTGCCACGTTTCTTCTTTTCTGCATATCTTTTTTGCTTGTGTTTCAGTTGTATGAATGCCGCTTCCCTCGTCTGGAAGGGCAGGAGGAGGCCTCCTCTATTTGTGCGTCATGATGTCGAGCACGTAGCGGTCGGTCTCGTCCATTCCACGGCTTCCGATGGCCGTCAGGTTGTGGATGCTCTTGTCCACGTCGTCGTCGATGATGCCTTCGGCCGACGTCACATACTTATGCTGCATAGCGAGCATGGCGCTCAGCACGGCGGTGCTCACACCCGATGTCAGCTTCAGCGCGCACGACGGCTTGGCCCCGTCGCATATCATGCCCGTCAGGTTGGCTATCATGTTCTTTACCGAGTAGCACACCTGCTCATAAGTGCCGCCCATGAGGTAGGTGATGCCGCAGGCAGCTCCCGTCGATGCCACCACACAGCCGCAAAGGGCTGAGAGCGAACCGAGCGACTGCTTCATGTAGATGGCCGTCAGGTTGCTCAGCACAAGGGCGCGGATGAGCTCCTCCTCGGTGTTGTGGTTCTCCTCGGCAAACACAACCACGGGCATGGTGGCGCAGATGCCTTGGTTGCCGCTGCCCGAATTGCTCATCACGGGTATCATGGCACCGGCCATACGGGCGTCGCATGCACAGCTCGTCACGCTCAGAATCTTGGAGAAGATGCTGTCGCCCATGATGCCTCGGCCCAGCGGCGAACACATGGTCTTGCCCAGCTGATGGCCGTAGTTTTCGCGCAGTCCGCTTTGCGCTGCTGCCTCGTTCAGCCGCTTGGCTTCGAGGATGAAGCGCAGCTCGTCGGTGCAGGTGTCCATGGCAAAGTCAAATACCTTGCGCATGGTGAGCCATGGGCAGTGAGCCGACTCGCACGACTGGCCGTTGCCATCTGCCTTGCTGCCGCTCACCACGCTCATGCCCTCGCTGCCGCGATAGTGCGCCGGGGCCTTGTCCGGGCGACTGCCTTCGCCGTCGAGGCAGACGTCCTTGCCGTCCTTCCTGAGCATCACGAAATGGGTATGCTCGCTCTTGATGCAGGCCTCGGCGGTGTGCTCGCCGGCGCTGCAGAGCGCATAGATGAAGAGCTTGTCGGGATCGTGGTCCTCGAGCTTGATGAAGATGCGGTTCTCGCTCATGTACTGCCGGCCTTCTTCCACGGCCCGCCAGTTGCAGTCGCAGAGTACCTCAAGCCCGCATTCGGGCCGTCCGATGAGCGCTCCCAGGGCAACGGCGATGGGCAGACCTATCATGCCCGTGCCGGGAATGCCCACGCCCATGGCGTTCTTCAGGATGTTTGCACTCAGGCGAAGCGATATGCGCTCGGGCCGACAGCCCAGCAATCGCGACGCACGTGCCACGCACAAGGCCACTGCCATGGGCTCCGTACACCCGATGGCTGGCACCACCTGGCTCTTCAACAAGGCCATGATGGCGTCCTTTTCTTCAACAGCTAGATTCATCTGCCTACAGCTTTTAGGATTCAAGTAACATAGTGTTTGAGAGCACAAAGGTACGATTATTTTTGAATGCCATAAAATAAATCTGAAAAAATTTGTCCGCTTGAAATTAAATTCTTACCTTTGCAAGCGGATAAAGATTGAAAACAATAAAATGCAAAGGATTCCGACATGCAAGGAAGATGTCGGAATTCTTTCTATTTTGCACGTTAAATTTAAAAGATATATTATGGCATACATGTCACAAGAAGGCTACGATAAGCTCGTGGCCGAACTGCAACGCTTGGAAAGCGTGGAGCGACCCAAGGCGTCGGCGGCCATCGCTGAGGCACGCGACAAGGGCGATTTGAGTGAGAACAGTGAGTATGACGCCGCCAAGGAAGCACAGGCCAAGCTCGAAAACAAAATCAACGAGATGAAGGCCACGCTGGCAGAGGCTAAGATCATTGACACATCGAGACTGAGCGCCGACAGCGTGCAGATTCTCACCAAGGTGGAAATGACAAACCTCACCACCAAGGCCAAGATGGCATACACCATCGTCAGCGAGAGCGAGGCAAACCTCAGGGAAGGCAAAATCAGCATCACCACGCCCATCGCGCAGGGACTGCTCAACCACAAAGTGGGCGACGAGGTGGAGATAAAGATTCCCAGGGGCACCATCAAACTGCGCATCGACAACATCAGCATCTGAGCAAAGACCAGGGAGATGTGAAAAGACAACCTGAAGCCTGCCTTTATTATACATTATCTATATATTAACCTACTAAGCACACTGTGCCGCACATTATGGACATTTTCTCGAAAATAGCCGCTGGAGAAATACCCAGCTACAAATGCGCCGAAAGCGATAAGTTCTACGCTTTCCTCGACATCAACCCACTGCAGAAAGGACACACGCTGGTCATTCCGCGTCGCGAGGTGGACTACGTCTTCGACATGGAAGACGACGAAATAGGCGAATACATGCAATTCGCAAAAAAAGTGGCCGTGGCCATCAAGCGCGCCTTCCCCTGCGTAAAGGTGGGAATGGCCGTCCTCGGACTCGAAGTGCCTCACGCACACATCCACCTGGTGCCCATGCAGAGCGAAAAGGACATGCTCTTCAGCAACCCCAAGCTGAAGCTCACCGAGCAGGAATTCGCCGACATCGCAAAGAAGATCAACGACGAGTTCTGCAAGCTCTGAGCCCTCTCTCCAGGTGCTATGCCGCGCCCATGACGCCGTCTCCTTCATGGGCAGAGCGCCAGGGCGACATCACGCATCTGCCACTTGCACAAGGCAAACACGCCAGAATGAACAAAAAAAATCTAGAGAATTTTCACCGAAAGTGCCACTTTCCGCGAAAATTCTCTAGATTTTTTCTTTTGCCTTTTTCCTTTCTCCCTCCTCAAGAGTTCCGCCTTCCGTCCCCCCTTTATGTCCGCCTGAGGTTCCGTAGGTTGCGGTATCTCCGCAACCCCATCTCCGTCTACACGAACTCGTCGCCATACTTTATCTGCGTCTCGCTGATATACTTCCTGATGAGCGCCGACGAGTCCTCCTTCTTACAGATGAGCAGCACGTTCCCCTCTTCGGCCACGATGAAGCCTTCCAGCCCGTTGATGATGCCCAGATGATCCTTCGGCAGCTTGATGATGTTGCCGCGACTGTCCTCGTGCATCACGTTCGAACCAATCACCACATTGTCGTCAACACCCTTGCTCAGGCTCTCATAAATGCTGTGCCACGTGCCCAGGTCGGCCCACCCGAAGTCGCCTTTCATCATGCACACGTCCGTGTCGTTCTCCAGCAGCCCGAAGTCAATAGAGATGTTCGGATAGGCAGGGAAGTTCTCTTCGATGTAGAGCAGCTCGTCGTCGAGCGTCGAGGCTCCCGGCGTCATCGTGTCCACACGCCGCAGCATCTCGGGGAAGATGCGGTGCAGGCACTCCACCATGTGGCGGACACTCGACACATAGATCCCGGTGTTCCAGTAGAACTCGCCGCTCTCCATGAACATGCGCGCAAAGTCGCGGTCGGGCTTCTCCGTGAACGACTTCACCCTGCAAAGGTCGTCGCCCACCATCTCGCCCACCTGCAGGTAACCATAGCCCGGCTCCGGCCGCGTAGGCTTCACACCGATCGTCAGCACGCAGTCGTTCTCGGCCGCCCAGTCAAGGCCGCAAAGGATGTTGTCTACAAACTTATCCACGTTGATAACCGCCTGGTCCGACGGCACCACCACCATGCGCGCCTTCTCCGAGCGACGCATGATGCGATACGTAGCCCACGCCACGCTCGGGGCCGTGTTGCGGTGTATCGGCTCGCTCAGCACATTCTCGCGAGGCAACTCGGGCAACTGCTCAAGCACAAAGTGGGCATACTCGTGGTTCGTACTCACATAGATATTCTCGACAGGCATGAAACGGCCCACACGGTCAAAAGTGCTCTGCAGCAACGTCTTGCCCGTGGAGAAGAAGTCAACAAACTGCTTTGGCCGTTTCGAACGGCTGCAGGGCCACAGTCGGCGCCCCTTGCCGCCCGCCAGAATCACACAGTAATTATCCTTGTTAGAGTTGATCATGATAAAAGGTCTATTCAACTCCGCTAAGATACGCCATTTTTTCCATACCCACAAGAAAAACCTTTTCTTTTTAGAAATTTTATAGAATACACCCCCTTTTCGCCCCTTCTCCGCCCCCCTTTCACCATCCTTTCTCCC
>JAFWQE010000003.1 GCA_017509155.1 Prevotella sp. | reverse complement strand
TGTAACTCCTGTAACTCCTGAACTCCTGAACTCCACAACTTCAAAAAATGATGATTCCTTCGTGGTCATTCACGCTTATTCGTGTAGCGCCGCAGGCAATTACGACCCCTTCTGCGCCACTGAGCTCCCCTCCTTCGGAGGGGTTGGGGGAGGTTTCCCCTTACGCCTCCCTCTGCTTAGTTCCCATTCTGGCCTCCACCACGTTGATGACGTAGTCGCCGAGCTTTTCGCACTCGTTGACGATGTCCATGTAGATGGTGCCGATGCCGTAGGTGTAGACGTGGTTGTTCACGTCGCTGTAGTTCTGCGACTTCAGCTGGTTGCGGTAGTTGTTGATTTCGTTTTCGATGTTGAACGAGCGGTTCACGTCGAAGGCATCTTTGCGTCCGCCCATCAGGTTGTTCATCTGTGTGAGCGAGTTATCCGTCAGTTCCATCATCTGGTGCATGTGCTCATACTGCTTGTCGGTAAAGTGTTCCTCCTTGCCCTGTACCTTTCGGCTGATGGTGCGCGCCATGTTGAAGCAGGCGTCGCCGATGGATTCCAGTTCGCTGATCTCGCGGAGCATGGCGCGTATCTTGCCCTTGGTGTCGTCCGAGAGATGTGCGTCGGACACCTGTTCCAGATAGGTGGCAATCTCTATCTCCATGTTGTCGGAGATGCTCTCGTATTTCTCGATGCGTGTGTATAGCTTGTTGAACTTCTGCTCGTCCTTTTCCGTGAGCAGCTCGCGCACCATGCCGAACATGCGCTGCATGCGCTCTCCGAAGCTGACGATTTCCTTTTGTGCCTCGAGCACCGACAGTTCGGGCGTCTTCATGAAGCCAGCGGTGATGAAATGCAGGCGGAAGTCCTCCTCCTCGTCCACCTTCTTGGGCTTGATGACCCAGCAGACGAAGCGCTCTATCTGCGGGATGAACCAGATGAGGATGAACGTGTTGACCACGTTGAAGCAGGTGTGGAAGGCGGCGAGCACGAAGCTCAGCTTGGCGGCGTTGGCCAGGAAGGCCTGCGCTCCGGCACTCTCCTTGGTCATGGTCACGTCGTAGCCCACCAGCTGGCACACGAAGTCGACGAAGGGGCGGAACACGACGAGAATCCAGCACACGCCGAACACGTTGAAGAACATGTGGGCCAGAGCGGCGCGCCGTGCCTGGGTGTTGGCCGACAGGGCTGCCAGGTTCGACGTCACGGTGGTGCCGATGTTCTCACCCATGACGAGGGCGATACCCTGGTAGATGGGCAGGACGCCGCTCGAGCAAAGTATCATCGTGATGGCCATGACGGCAGCCGACGACTGCACGCAGAACGTGAGCACACCGCCAAGCACGAGGAACACCAGTGTGGTGACGAAGCTCTGCGGGTCGAACGACGAGAAGAAGCTCAGCAGCGCCTCGTTCTCGCCCAGGTGCATCTCGGTGCCCGTCATGCGCAGCGTGCCCAGACCGAGCAGCAGGAACGACAGACCGAAGAGGAAGTCGCCGATGTATCGGTACTTCTTCAGGTATATAAGAATGATGCCGAGAAAGAACGCAGGATAGACGCAGCTGGTGATGTCGAACGAGAATCCTGCCGACATGATCCAGGCCGTCAGCGTTGTTCCAATGTTGGCACCCATGATGACCGAGATGGCCTGTGCCAGTGTGAGCAGGCCGGCGTTGACAAACGAAACGGTCATCACCGTGGTGGCTGTTGACGACTGTACCGAGGCCGTGACGAGCATACCGGTGAGCATGCCGGTGAAACGGTTGGTGGTCATGGCACCTAATACGTGGCGCAGCTGGGGACCGGCCATTTTCTGAAGGCTCTCGCTCATGGACTTCATGCCGAACATCAGCAAGGCAAGCGAGCCTAAAAGCTTAAAAACTACCCAAATAGACATATTGTGTGATTTACTGTTTTATCGGTTTGTTAGTCTTTCTTTGTGATTTCTTCCTTTGCGGTTTGCGCTGCCTGAGGGCCTTGGCCATCTCGTTGCTGCGGCGCATCAGCTCAAGTGCTATCTGCTCGTCGGTCCAGTCGAGGCTGATGCCCATGGCCTTGGCTACGGCACGATCGTTCTTTTGGTGAGCACGGAGAAGCTCTTCGCGCATCACGTCGTACTTTTCGGCCAGCGAGCCTTGACACTCTTGTCGGGCATTGAGGATGCCCTGGGCCGTCTGTTCTATCAACTGGCACTGGTCAGGCGTGAGCGTTGGGAAGGGGAAATTGTTGTAGACGATGTTGGCAGAATAGCGAAAACGCGATTCCAGACGTCCGCAAACGCATTTCATCCAAGCCATGTGGATGCGCGATTGTAGCACTCCGAAGAGGCTCTGCGTGGGGGCTGGAATCATCTGGTTGGCATCACTGCAGATGACGTCTGCCGGAACATAGTCCATGGGTATGTATTTGCGGTTCTCGGAGGAAACGCGTGGAATGACGATGTACTCTGTGTTGGGCTGTCTAATCTCTATGAAACGGTAGGGTAGGTCGGCAAACTCGCGCGTGTCGGCCTTCGCACTTTTCCGTCGGAACTGCTCCACAGCGTCGATTCTTTTCTTGACGGCGGGCAGGTTGAGTATCTTTGGCGGAGCGTCGACCAGCCACAGGCAGTAGCGCTGTTCGTTGTGTAGGAACTCGCGCGCACCAATAAGTTTGCGGATAAATGGACGAGCCTCGGGAGCTTTTGCCACGAAGTCGTCAAGCTCTTCAGCCTCGATGATGAGATGCCCTCCGTCTACGATCTTGTTGCCATACACCATTTCGGGCACGTCGGCTAAGGGCTTTGTGCGGCTTTTTATGAACAAGTCCTCACCACTAATCAGATAACCGTTGATGTGCGAGGTGTCTTCTGGATTACCGTTTTCCTTGAAGATGCGACGCTGGCCCTGACAATGATTGTCGAAGCCAATGATAACGCAGTGGACGTGGGCTTTGTTTTCCGACTCATTTTCCCAGCGGAAGGTGCGCCATGCGAAGCTGATTTCAATGTGGTAATGCTTTGTGAGCGGTTCCCAAAGCCATGCCACCTGCTCACCCTGCGTGATGCTATTGGTAGAGACAAGGGCCGCCTTCACCGTGGAATAGCCGCGCATATATTCGGCCGCCTTGGCATACCACGCACACACGAAGTCCATCTTGCCTTGGTTCTGCCACACCTTTTTCCCACGGATGGTGGTCGGCATGGCCTCCATGAGCGAGTGCTTTTGGTCGGCATTCATGACGCTGTAGCCCAGGAAAGGCGGATTACCGATGATGTAGGTAGGGCTTTTTCGGTTGGGGCGCAGTATGTCGTGCCAGTTGGACGTCAGCGCATCTTGGCAGTGAATGTAAGCATTCTTGGGCAGTGGAAGCATGTCGAGGTGGCATTCGAGCACCTCTTCGGTCTTCTGCATCATCTGGCATTCGGCTATCCAGAGGGCAGCCTTTGCCACCGAGGCGGCAAAGTCGTCGATTTCGATGCCGTGGAACTGCCCAATCTGCACGCGGCATGGGTCCATGTTTCCTGTTGTGGTCTGGAAGCTGAGGTTCTGCTCTGCCTTGATGGCTTCGAGCTCCAGCTCGTGCAGCGAGCGGTAGGCCTCGGTCAGGAAGTTGCCGCTGCCGCAGGCCGGATCAAGGAACCGCAGGCTGGCCAGATGGTCGCGGAAGTTCTCCAGTGTGCAGAATGCCTTCTGCCGTTCTTCCTTGCTGCCGGTGGGCAGTTGCAGGGCTTCATCAAGCCTTGCCCTGAGGTCATCGAGGAAGAGCGGGTCTATCAGGCGGTGAATGTTGTCGGTCGTCGTGTAGTGCATGCCACCCGCAGCGCGCACGTTCTCCTCTGTGGTGCTCTCAAAAATGCATCCGAAGTTGGTGGGAGAAATGTCTGCCCAGTGGAATTTCTCCTTTGTCGAGGGAATAGAGATGTTCCATGCAGCGAGCAGGATGTCACGTGTGGCGGCAGAGATGTGCGGTGTGGTGTAGCGCGGGTCGTGCTTGAAGAGTCCACCGTCTACGTATGGGAACGCCATAAGTTCCTTGGGAGCGAAGCGGCAACAGATGCGGCACTTGTCGTCGAGAATCTCAAACAGATGGCCGAAGCGCCATTCCAGCTCGTCGGGTCCGAACTTTTCGATGAAGCGGTGAAACTGTTCGTCGTCAAACAACCCGGCATCCTCGGCATAGAGACAGAACACTACACGGACGCAGAACACATTCAGTGAGTGGAGCTCATCGCTGCTGAGGTCTTTGCGCTTGCCCACAATCGATTTGTAGAGCCGTTTCACATACTCACTGGCCGTGCGTGCCACCATTTCCTCGCGCGCCTCTCTTTCCTGTAGCGTCTCGGTGTATGAGCTGATCAGGAAGCGGAGTTCGCGCCATCGCCGGGGCAGTTCGTCAAGCGCAATGATGCGTTCGGGCCACGTCTTATGGAGGGTATCGAAGATCCGGAATTGCTGAAAGTTGCAGGCAACAATGTACCTTCCCTGCATGGGTTTGTCGAGCCAGTCGTAGTAGCGCTTGCCTTGGCGCATCGGAGTCAGCCGTTCGCCGTCGCTTTGTTCCTCTTCTTTCATCAAGTCTACGCCACAACTCTTCTGCTCAATCACCACTCCCGAGCCGTTGATGTAGACATCGATGTATTTCACCGCACCGTTCACGCGCACTGGTTTCTGCACTTCGATCTGATTGCGCGACCGCGAAACGCCAAACACATCTTCGAGCAGGTCCTCCCAAAACGTCTTGTCATCCTGACGCTCTTTGCCCTTACCCAGCCATTTCTTGACGAAAGTCTTGGCGTCGCGTGTGATGTCGAGTGGTTTCTTTTCCATAAAGATGAAGTGCTATGAGGGCAGGCCTGTTTTGCTGGCATTCACTTTTCGCGTGCAAAATTAAGTAAAAAAATCCAATAAACGTTGAAAACGTGGGAGTTTTTTCATGTGTTTTTGAAAAACCTGCCTGTCGCGATGAAACAAAAGTGTTGTTTTGTTTGCTGAAACAAAAAAATATTCGTAAGTTTGCACCTCTGTGAAAACTTACGAATGACATAGATATGGAAAAGACAGTGACTGTGTTCTGCAAGAACAATGGCGAGCAGCGGCAGGTGCCTGTAGGCGCCACGCTGGCCGAGGTGTATGAGCTGATGAACCTGCATATAGCGCATGGGCCCATGAGCGTGCGTGTGAATAACAAGGTGGAGGGACTGAAGTTCCGCGTGTATCATCCGAAGAACGTAGAGTTTCTCGACATCACCACGCCGAGCGGACTTCGCGCCTACACCCGCACCCTGTTCTTCGTGTTGTGCAAGGCGGCCCACGACCTTTACCCCGGCTGCCACGTAACCATCGACATTCCCGTTTCCAACGGCTACTTTGTAGACCTGCGCATGCCCGAGGAAGGCGTCACGGTGAGCCTCGAGGTGGCTGGCCGCATCCGTCGCCGCATGCAGGAGATCATCGCCCAGGGACTGCCCATCCACCGCCACGAGGTGACCACCGAGGACGCCATCCGTCTGTTTGAGGAGCGAGGCGCCGCCTCAAAGGTGAAGCTGCTGAAAAGCCAGGGAAGCCTCTACACCGTGTACTACGACATCGACGGATATGTCGACTATTTCTATGGTTCCATGCTGTCCAACACGTCGCAGCTCTACCTCTTCGGGCTGGAGAAATACTTCGACGGCCTGCTTCTGCGTATACCTTCGCGCGAGCATCCCGACGAACTGGGCGAGATGACCCACCAGGACAAGATGTTCGGTATCTTCAAAGAGCACCACCATTGGCAGCGCATCCTGGGACTGCGCACGATAGGTGACCTGAACAGTGCCGTCGGCTACGGCATGAGCTCTGTGCTTATCAACGTGTCGGAAGCCCTGCAGGAGAAGAAGATAGCGCGCATTGCCGACGACATTGCCAAGCGCAAGGAGGTGCGCATCGTGCTGCTGGCCGGACCGTCGAGCAGCGGCAAGACCACCACCTGCAAGCGTCTCTGCATACAGCTGCTGACCAATGGCATCAAGCCCGTTTCCATTTCGCTCGACGATTATTTCGTAGACCGGGAGCGCACACCGCGCGATGCCAAGGGCGACTATGACTACGAGCACCTGCACGCCCTGAACATCGAGCTGCTGAATCAGCACCTCGAGGCCCTGTTCCGCGGTGAGGAGGTGGAGCTTCCGCGATACGATTTCCAGACCGGCGTGAGCACGCCCAGCGGCAAGAAGATGAGGCTCGGCCCGAACGAAATACTTGTGGCCGAGGGCATTCACGCCCTCAATCCCGAGCTCACCGCCCATGTGCCCGAGGAGCAGAAGTACCGCGTCTACGCCTCTGCCCTCACAACCATCCTGCTCGACGACCACAACTACATCCCGACAACGGACAACAGGTTGCTGCGGCGCATCATTCGCGACCACAAGTACCGTGGCGTCTCTGCCCAACAGACAATACGCCGGTGGCCCAGTGTCCGCGCAGGCGAGAACCGATGGATATTTCCTTACCAGGAGCAGGCGGACGCAATGTTCAACACAGCCATGCTCTTTGAGCTCGCCGTCATACGTGAGCAGGCCATCCCGCTGCTCGAGCAGGTGCCCGAGAACTGCGTGGAGCATGCCGAGGCCTACCGTCTGCTGAAGTTCCTTCACTACTTTAAGCCCATCCCCGACAGCGACATTCCGCCTACCTCGCTGCTGCGAGAGTTCCTTGGCGGGTCGTCTTTCAAATACTGACATCATCGTTTGTCAATGTCCTGTCTTCGCGTCATCCTCACCTGTCTGACAAGCCTGTGCCCGCTGCTTGCGCTGTTGTCGCAGCCAGTGTGCACGGTGACCCGCTACGATGAGTCGTCAGGCTTGTCGCAGTGGCGCGTCACGCAGATGCTGCAGGACCAGGACGGCATGATTTGGATGGCGACCTGGAACGGCCTCGACCGTTTCGACGGGCTCGAATTTACCAATTTCAAGTCGAGGCCGGGCGACGGTTGCGCCATGCCTTCCGACCGCATCCGCGACCTGCGTCAGACGGCCGACGGCTCCCTTTTCTGTCTGGCCGAGCAGACATGGTATCGCTTCGACCGCAACAGCGGCTCCTTTTTCACCGCCACCGCCGACCAGACGGCATGGCTGCAGAAAGGCCCCAACGGACGCGGTGCGGTGGGTACCGCCCACCGGCAAGTGGAACACCGCGACCGTCTGGGACGACTATGGACCGTGGACAAAGCCGGAAAGCTCAGCTACAATGAGGATGGCGCCTGGCATGATTATCCACTCGACAAGCCGCTGGAGGGAGCTCAGTTCTTCATGTCCGACCGTCAGGGCAACCTGTGGCTGCTGATGAAGGACTGCGTGGTGAAGCTGAGCTTCGCCGAGAAACCTGTTTCCATGCTGCCGCAAGAGCGCCCGGCACAGGCAAGATGCTTGTTTCTCGATGGTCAGAAGCGCTACTGGGTGTGCACAAGAGAGGACGCCACGGTGCGCCTCTTCGACGCCGGAAACCGGCTGCTGGGCTATCTCACCCCATCGGGAACGCTCTCCAGCCACTACGCTTCGTTCGGTTCGGCCGTCTATTGCATGGCGCAGACCGCCGACGGAACGCTGTGGCTGGGCAGCAAGCCCGACGGACTCTTCGCCCTGTCGCCACAGAATGGAGCCTTCACCGTGAGGCATCTTGACAATCTTCTCCCCAACAACGACGTCTACGACATCAAGGAAGACCGCCACCATCGGCTGTGGATTGCCACGATGGGCGGCGGACTGTGCTGTGTGGAACAGCCGCTGTCGGACCATCCCCGCGTAGTGAGCAGCAAGTCGGGTTTCCGCTTTTATCCGCACACCGCAGAGAATCGCGTGCGCTACATCCACATCACCGCTGACCAGACACTGCTGGCAGCCACCACCGAAGGGCTGCTCGTGGGGCGCATTCCCGACCAGGATGTTGCCGCCATGACGTTGCGTCTGCACCAGCGGGAAGCCAACCGGCAGGCCAGTCTCAGCTCGAATGCCGCGATGCATGTGGTAGAAACCGCCGACCATCGCCTCTTTGTGAGCACCGAAAGCGGCGGCGTGAGCGAGATTGTCACGCAGGACCTGCTGGCCGAGCGCCTCGACTTCCGCCACTACAACCAGCAGAGCGGACTGGCCTCAGACATAGCGCTGTCGATGGCAGCCGCCGGAAACCTGCTGTGGATTGTGAGCAGTCAGCAGCTCATGATGCTGCATGCGGGAGGCCAGGCTTCCGATGCCTTCGGCGAACATTACTTCCATACCCCATGCCATTTCTCCGAGGCCCACCCGCTGCGGCGGCCCGACGGCCGGTGGATGTTTGCCCTCAACGACGGCGTATTCGTCGTCAGCGACAGTATTCTGCGCAAAAGTTCCTATGTGCCACCCATTGCCCTGACCGCCATCGACCGTCAGCAGGCCGCCGTCGACTATGCGGTGAACCACCTTCGGGAACTCGTTCTCGGTCCCAGCGAGCGTAGTGTCACCATCGTCTTCACGGCCCTCGACTACGAGAATCCCGGTGCCGTGAGCTATGCCTTCCGCATGGACGACGAGACCGAATGGCACTACATCGGCCACAATCACACCGCTTCGTTTGCCGGATTGTCGCCCGGCACCTATCGTTTGCTGCTGCGCTCCACCAATGGCGACGGCGTGTGGGTTGACAACGTTCGCGAACTCACCATCGTCGTGACGCCGACTTTCTGGGAGTCGTGGACCGGACGCCTGCTTATGACACTGCTCATCGGAGGCCTCCTTGCGCTCGCTCTCTATACCTATTATTATATAAGGCGCATGAAGCGGCGTCACCATGAGACGCTCGAAGCCTATCTGGCGCTCGTCTCGGCCCACACCCTTCAGCCCTCCGACAGCTCCCCTTGTCCTGTTGAAAAAGACGCCTCCGTCGTGATGCCCACCCAGCTCTCGGCTTCCGATGAGGCTTTCATGGCCCGTGTCATGGACTACGTGGAGACCCATATCGGCGATACCGACGCCAACATCGGCGACATGGCCACCGCCACCGCTACAAGTCGGTCGGGCCTCAACAGGAAGATGAAGTCGCTCGTAGGGCTCACGCCGGCCGACTTCCTGCGCGAGGCACGCATCAAGCGCGCCGCCCACCTGCTGCGAACTACCGACGATGCCGTGGCCGATATTGCCTTTGCCTGCGGATTCACCGACCCGAAATATTTCGGCAAGTGCTTCAAAGCCACCACAGCCATGTCGCCCACCGAATACCGGAACGCACCTTCCGACAGTCATTCCTAAACTTCTGAACCTCTGAATTCCCGAATTTGTGCCACTGAGCTTTTGGCATTCATGTCAAAAGGATACAGATTGTGTGTCAGAAAAAAACGACGAAAGAGGGGTAAAAAAATCGTCAAACCGCTTGTCTGGCGATTTTTTCACCCCTTTTTGACGCTTTTTTCCCCCCTCCCATCACTCGTTTTTCCGTACCTTTGCCACGAAAATGCTAATCGATAACTAAAAACAAATTGAAAATGAGAAAAACAATCCTCTGGTCACTACTTGTGACAATGCTCGCCAGTGTGGGCCTCATCGCCAACGCGAAGAAGGTGCATACCATCGGCGACTCTACGATGGCACCCTACGAAGAAAGTGCCACCGTGACCCGCGGTTGGGGAATGTACTTTGGCAATTTCCTCACCGGCGGATGGACATCCGTCAACTATGCCCGCGGCGGGCGCGACTCGCGCGGCGGCTACAATGAGCTCTGGCAGAACGCCAAGAACAATGTGGAGGCCGGCGACTACGTGCTTATCCAGTTTGCCCACAACGATGAGAAGATCGACGGCATGGATCGCGACGAGGTCTACAACTACTACATCTCGCAGGGCATGACAAGCGAGGCCGCCAGCCTTGAAAGCCGCGGCACCGTGCCGTCCACAACCTATAAGTCGTGGCTGGCGAAAATCGTCGAAGAAGTCGAGGCAAAGGGCGCCCATGCCGTACTCGTCGGTCCGGTGTGCCGCAGCTATTTCAACAGCAACGGTACCATTCGCCGCAACGGCCGACACGATCTGGGTGACAAGTTCTCGGTGCTTACGGCCAACGGCATACTGACCAACCAGAGCGTGCCTGCCAACGACCACTCCATGGACTATCCCTACCACATGCAGCAACTGGCGCAGGAGAAGGGTATTCCCTACATCGATCTCACCACAGCCACGCAGCAACTCTACGAGAGCTATGGCGACACAAGGTGCCACAACGAGCTCTTCGACGGCGAAGGCTCCACACACTTCAACACCACAGGCGCCCTGCTTGTGGCGCGTCTGTGTGCGCAGCTGCTCCAGCAGAACGGCATCCTCAGCGACGTCATCAACGTGCCTGTCGACCTGAGCATATCGCCCGCCACGGCCGACCTTGGCGAAGGCTACAAGGGACAGGTGGCCACCAAGGAGCTCACCCTCAACGGGTTCACCCTCTCGCCCTCCAACGGAACCATCACCCTCACGGCCACCGACGGCATCGAACTCTCCACCGACAAGCAGAACTGGAGCCAGACGCTCAGCGTGGACTATGTGAACGCCACCCTCGTGCAGACCTTCTACGCCCGCGTGATCATGAACACCACGGGCCTCTTCACCGGCACCATCACCGCCACATTGGGCGACAACAGCGTGGAGGTTCCGCTCTCGGTGAACGTCATCGAACTCGGCGGCGGCGAGCCGTTCAGCGTCAACTGGCCGCTCACTTCGAACGACAATGCCACCATCGAGGGCAACGCGCTGACGGGCAACGTGGAATACAACGGCCTGAAAAAATACGGCAACAATGCCGACTACGGCATTCTGGCCTACAAAGACAGCTGGACTGCAGCCGAGGACGACGACCCGGACACCTACATCAACATGAGCGTAAGGTGTCCCGAAGGAACAACGCTCAACATCAACAACATCAGCATGCTCGTGGGAGCGCGCGGTGGCGGCGGCATGAAATGCCATGTCTATTACTCCACTGACGGCTTCGTCACGCGCAACACCCTCTATGCGCCCACGTCGATGGCGTCGAACACCATGAACGAAGTGACGGCATCGCCCGTCATCACGCTCGAAGAAGGCGAGGAGCTTCAGCTGCGCGTCTATCCTTGGTACACCGCCAACGCCACTGGCAAGTACATCTGCGTGAAGGATGTCGTGGTGAGCGGGCAGGCCAAGAGTGCCGGAGGCGTGGAGATAGAAGGCACGCTCACCTATCCTCTCGACAAGGGCGGGCTCGACCAGGCCAACGATGTAACCTTCAGTCCCGAGGAACTCTCGGCCGGCTTCGCGGGCAAGACCATGACCGCCGGCAGCAGTCTCACCGTCAGTGGAACGGTGGTCTACGACAGCGGAACGGCGAAAACCACACAGACAAAAATATATAATGATACGGGCGCGTCGTTTGCTGGGACGCCCACAGCCGACAATACCCTCACCCTGACGCTGACGCCCGAGGACGGCTTCAGCTTCGTTCCCACCCACATCAGCTTCGAAGGTGCCCGCTACGGAACAGACGGCGGCAAGCTGACCGTGAGCGTAGAGGCCGGCAAGAACAGCGAGACCGTCTGCAATAATAAAGACGTGAACCGCAGCGGCAAGGGCCTCGAAATCACCGCTTTCAACTACGATCTGAGCAACCTCGTGTCGACTTCCGACAACCCACTTAAGGTAAACTTCTCGTTCCTCTCGCTGGGAAAAACGAAGACAATGGGTATCTCCAACCTCGTCATCAGCGGAACGCTCGTGGGCAGCGCCTCCACAGCCGTGAAGTATGTGCTCAACACCACCGTGTCACCTGCCGAAGCAGGCTCCATCACGCGCAATCCCGACCTCACCTCCTACAAGGAAGGCAGCGAGGTGACGCTCACCGCCAACAAGAATTTCGGCTATCGTTTCGTGGAATGGCAGGACGCTCAGGGCAACGCCTTGGCAAGCACACCGGTCTACACCGTGACGATGGACGCTGAAAAAGATCTCACCGCCGTGTTCGAACAGGTGCCCGTCTACACCGTAAGCACCCGTGTCACCAACGACGCCGACCGCACGTTAGGCCGCATTACGCTGACTCCCAACGACCACAACAACCAATATGAGGCAGGTACAGAGATAACCGCAACGGCCGAAGAGAGCAAAATACTGAAGTTCATGCAGTGGACCGACGGCGGCGAGAACGCCGGCACCAGTGCCACGCGCACTCTGACCGTCAACGGCAACATGGAGCTGGTGGCCGACTATGAGGTGCAGGACTTCATCGCCGTCTTCGACGCCTCGGTCAACAACTACTACGTCTATCCCAACACGTCGGGCTATCCCTTCCCCGCCGACATGACCTGGGACAACAACCGCAACGCCAGTTCGGCCGTGAGGAAGATCGCCGACAGCTCGCTGGCATACACAAAGGACGGCGGCACACCTGTTGTGCGCAACCGCGACGGCGTGGTGCTCGAAGGCATCAACGGACTCTATCAGAACGGCTATCGCACAACCGACATCGCCTTTGAGTACCAGTTCTCGACCGTGGGCTTCACCGCTGCCAGCTTCGAGGCGGAGATGGCTGCCAAGAACATGGCCAGCAAATACTGGAAGGCTTTGATCTGCTACGACGGCGAAACGTTTGAGCAGCTGGGCGAGACATGGACAATGACCGCGAACGCGAAGCATCCGCTGTCGCTGACCTTGCCGACGGAGGCCATGGGCCGCGAAACGGTGAAGGTGCGCATCACCGGCGAAGGCGAGGAAATGTTGTCGGACCAGTACCTCTTCGACGGAGAGTTCGACGGACTGGATTACACAAGCCATTCGGAGAGCGGTGTGGGCAATGTGTTCATCATCGGTACTGCCGAGGAGACTGAGGACGAGACGTCACCCGTGGTGGTGTCGACACTGCCCACCGACGGAACCACAGGCGTGAGCGCAACGGGCAAGATTACCATCACCTTCGACGAGCGCATTGCCGAGGGAGACTGCAGTGAGGCAGCAACGCTGACGTGCGGTGAGGGCACTATGGACATGGCTGCAACGTGGAGCAACCGTTCGGTGAGCTTCAGCTATATGGGCCTGGACTACGGCACGACCTACACCTTTACGCTGCCGGCAGGCTTTGTGGCCGACCGCTGGGGCAACGCTGCCGAGGGTCTGACCTTGTCGTTCACCACGATGGAGAGACAGCA
Source organism: Prevotella sp. (assembly GCA_017509155.1). Taxonomy (GTDB): domain Bacteria; phylum Bacteroidota; class Bacteroidia; order Bacteroidales; family Bacteroidaceae; genus Prevotella. The sequence goes on along the minus strand of JAFWQE010000003.1, from coordinate 1,822 downwards.
GCCGGCGGCCCGACTCTATGACGCAGTGGTGGCACAGGACGGAAGCGGCGACTACACATCGGTGCAGGCCGCCATCGACGGCGCACCCACCGGCAGGGCCAAGCCTTGGCTCATCTTCGTGAAGAACGGGCGCTACAACGAGCACGTGGACATTCCGGCAACGAAGCCTTGGATCCATCTCATCGGACAGACGCGCGAGGGAGCCGTCGTGGTCGACAACAAACTGAGCGGAGGCGAGAATGCTGTACACGTCAGTGTGGGAGCTACGGTCGTGGTACAAGCCAACAACACCTTCATGGAAAACATCACCTTGGAGAACAGCTATGGATATGAGCAGCTGGCAGGACCGCAGGCCCTGGCACTGAACACGCAGGGCGACCGCATCGCACTCAACAAGGTGGCGCTGCTGTCCTATCAGGACACATGGATCACCTCGTCGAACCAGCGTGCACGCCACTACATCAAGAACTCGCTGATTGAGGGCGCCGTAGACTTCATCTACAACGGTGGCGACGTCTACCTTGACGGCGATACGCTGCAGATCAACCGACCCTCGGGCGGCTACATCGTGGCACCGTGGCACACCAGCGAGACACAGTGGGGATATGTGTTCCAGAACAACGTGATAAGACCCCGGCCGGGAATCAACGTGAAAGACGTGTGGCTGGGACGTCCCTGGCACGGCACACCCAAGACCGTGTTCATCAACACGCAGACAATGGTGAACATTCCCGCGAAGGGATGGTACAACACCATGGGCGGACTGCCCGCTCTGTGGGCCGAATACAACACAACCGACGCCAACGGCAACCCCGTGGACCTGTCGCAGCGTGAGACCTACTATTACTATACGGACAGCAACACGGGCGAGAAGATGGAGGTGTTTGACGTGAAGAACACGCTCACCGCCGAGGAAGCCGCTGAATACACGGTTGACAACGTGATGGGCGGCGACGACGCCTGGCAGCCCGCACTGATGTGCGAGGCATGCAAGGCACCCACCGTCACCTCTCACCTCTCTACTCTCAGTTGGAATGCTGTGCCCTACGCCATCTGCTACGTGGTGACCGTCGACGGCATCGTGGTGGGATTCACCACCGACACCTCGTTCGAGGCACCGAACGGCACAGACTATCGCGTACAGGCCGTGAACGAATATGGTGGACTCAGCGACTACGGCATAGCCACTGAAGACACCGGCATCAGCACGCTGACACCCGCCGACAGCCAGAACGCACCTGCCGTGGAGGCCTACTACTCGGTCGACGGCAAGCGTCTCGCCAAGCCCACACGCGGCATCACGCTGCGCAGAATGAGCGACGGCTCGGTGCAGAAAGTGGTGAAGTAGAAGCCACAATAAGACAAAACCCCACCCCTGTCCCTACCCTGAGATGGGAGGAAAGTGGCTGCCGCCGACTCGATGCGCAGCTGCTCCCCTCCCATTTCACAACTTTTTATACACATCTGAATTAGGGTGTCCAATTTGATGTGTCGTTTTTTTGTAAAAACCCCACCCCTGCCCCTCCCCTAAATGGGAGGGGAGTGGCTAACGCCGAAACAATGCGCAGCAGCTCCCCTCCCATCTCAGGGGAGGGGTAGGGGTGGGGTTTTATTACATATCCCCCCCCAAAAACTGGTACATCTTATTGGACACCCTACATCTGAAATAATCGGCCCGAAGGGCCAGCAGCAACTAGCCCAGGGCAGCGCCCTGGGTATCATGTTACGGCCAATGCGCGCCCCACCGGGGCAAAAGAATTGAACATGTTCATCTAAGGAAATTCTTTTGCCCTTCTAGGGCGTTAGTAACACACGACCATAG
>JAFWQE010000018.1 GCA_017509155.1 Prevotella sp. | reverse complement strand
GTGTTGGCGTCGTAGAGCGCCGTCAGGCCTTTGTCGGAACCGAAGTAGAGCGAGCCGTCGTGGGCGCGCTGGGCCGAGTTCCAATAGAACTGCGACGACAGCAGACCGTCTTCCTCATGGTAATTGGTGAATACGGCGGTGCGGGGATTGAAGTGCGAAAGGCCATGCACAGTGGTTACCCAAAGCATGCCGTTCTGGCCTTCGGCAATGCCGCGCACGGCGTTGTTGCTCAGGCCATCGCTCACGCGGAAGGCGGCGAACGTCGACCGGCCTTTCTTCACACCGGTGCGCTTGTAGAGTCCATAGCCGTTGCTGCCCAGCCAAAGCGTACCATCACTGGCCTGGCAGAAACAGGTAATCTTATCAATGATTCGGCTGTCGGGTTGGTCGAGCAGGTATTTATAGTGCTCATAGCGGAACGGGCGGCGTGTCAGGTCGATGTCGACGGTCCCCTCCAGGCAGCCCATCCAGAGGTGGCCGTCGGAAAGGACGATGCTACCAATGCACCCTCTGAAGTTGCGACAGCCAGGGAACGGGTCGTACACCACTCCTTTTGCGAGGTCGTAACAGAAGATGCCGTCGTTGCTGCCAATCCAGATGGCTTGGTTAATGGAGTCGTACTGCAACGCGCCGATGAAGTTCAGCAACGGCTGGTAGCTCGCGTCCACGGGCAGCGGGCGCACAGTGGCTGCCGGACCGTCGAGCGGCAGCACGTTCAGTCCCCCACCCCATGTGCCAATGTAGAGCTCCTGCGGACGCGCACCACCCGTCGCCGAGCCGCCCCGCTGTGCCGACATCGCTAATGCCGACACGCTATTATGTGTGAGGCCGCTGTTCTGCGAGGTGTAGTGTGTGAACACATCGCTGCCAGGCCGCTTCCGGTTCAAGCCTCCTTCCACCGTTCCCACCCAGAGAGTGCCATCGTCCTGCGTGAGCATGATGTTCACCGCACCTGCCGAGATAGCGGCACTCTGCTGACTGTCGGCGCCCTTCTGACCTATGTAGTGGCGCACGTTCAGCTGGCGTGCCACATATCGCACAATGCCACCACCCTCGGTGCCCACCCAGAGCTGACCGCAGATGGTGCGCAGGCAGTTCACGAAGTTACTGCTGCCAGTGGCAGTCTTCTCAATGTCCAGATGTCGGATGGTCGGCTCTGTGCCACTCACCACGTCGATGCCTTGCAACGTTCCCACCATCAGCTGGCCCTCGGCATCGGTGGTCAGTGCCGACACATAGTCGTGCGAGATGCCCGGTGTCGTCGCATGGTGATAGGCTGTCACCTCGTTTCGGAATGGGTCGTAGACATACAATCCGTTGTTCGTCGCTATCCAGTATTGCTGCTGATGGCGCACCACATCGGTGATAAACGCCACGGGCAGGCCGTTCAGCTTCGGCGAGATGTTGCTCGCGCTGATTTTCCCATTGTCTACGGCGAGTTTTCGCAGCGAACCTCCAAAGGCTGCCCACGGCTTTCCATCACCATCGAGGTCGCCAATGAACACATCGGGTGTGTTGCTATGCGTGGCGAAGCGGTAGAGCTGTTCCACATCGCCCCGCTCGTCGAACACGATACAGTAGATGTTGTCCATCGTCACCAACCAAATTTTTCCCTTTTCATCGCAGCACACGTGCAGCGACCGCTCCTGCAGCACCTTCTGTACTGACACATCCTGTCGAGGTGTGGTGAGCGTGGCAGGCTTTAGCGTGTTCAAGTCGAGGACGGCCGTGAACTCGTCGAACGACACCCACAGCCGGTGAAACGTGTCCTCGCAGATGTTGCGACACGAGTTGCTCGGCAGCTGCAGTCCCGGACTGCCTACACCGAAATCCAATATCGAGAAGCCGTCGTAGCGCATCAGGCCGCCGCCATGTGTGGCTATCCACACAAAGCCATCGGAGTCAGCAAAGATGTCGTCTACATAATTATTCGGCAACCCATGCGCCATGTTCAAGTACAACACGTTGAACCGCTCGGCACCTTGCTCCTGTGCATGGAGGCCGAGTGACGTGAAAAGGAGCAGAAGCCCCACCCACATGTTTTTCATTCCTTTCTTCATATTGTTCATCCGTGTCAGTTTTCAATTATTTATCCGCTATGCAGGCGCGCCGCGTCCCTTCATTTCAGTGTCATCAGTAAAACATCCTATGTTTTTTCTTTTTCCTTGTTTTCTACTGTTTTTTAAAGGACGCGGAGCGTATTCGTCAGTCCGTGTCATCCGTAGTGACAAACTTCATCGGCAGATGCGAGAGCGTCACTTCTTCCTGGCGCCCCCCCTCCGTGGCATATCGCACATACCACGGCCGTGGCAGCACGTACATCGGTGGCGCATCGAGGCCATGTGGCACGTCTTTGGTTGCCTCGCCCACCTCCAGCGTGGCCTCCATGTTCGGGAAACCACCTCCTGTCTGCTGCGTATAGTCTTGCTGCTCCGGGTCTTCGTCGTGGTCGTTGGTCTCCATATACATCTTATATTCCACTGCGCGCGCATAGAGCGTGCCGTCGCTGCGCTCGCCATACTTCACACGATAGTGGCGCGACCACTTCTCAATCTTATAGCCGGTGAGCATCTGCGCCATTGCATACAACACCTTTGGCACACGCTCATGACGATTCGTCTCCGTGCCCGTGAACCGGTAGGCCTGCAGAATCACACAGCGCGCGGTGTCGAGCACCAGCCGTCCACGGTCGTCGGTGCGGTGCTTCGAGCGGAACACCAGCTCCACCTCCCCACGGCTGCGACCCTCATAGTCCGGGTCCTCGGCCCAACGATGCCCGCTGATGAAGCCACGGTCCAGCTCTGCCACGAAGTCCTCGTAGAGCATGCGCCGCAAGTTCGCCACATCGGTAAGCGTAGTGCTATCGCTGGCGCTGACGATACTACTATCCACAGCCATCGCATACAGTTTGTCGTCGCGGCCAAGTGTGCGTAGCCTTCCCGTCAGGTCGTAGCGATACATGCTGCGCTGGTCAAGGCTCGTCGTACGATAGCGCATCGGCAGTGTGTCGCGCCGCGAAAAGTATCGCTGTTGCTTCGTGCGCACCACCTCCCGCAGCTTCTCGCCAATCCATGCCGGCTCCTTGTTCGTCACCACCACCTCTGCCGTCACGCGGTAGCGCGGCTTCAGCCAAATGGTGTCGGGCAGCGACCGCAGCTGCTGCGACTCGTAGTTCAAGTGCGACACCGTGAGCCTTCGGAACGCGAACGACACCTGTGCCACACCCTGCTCGTCGCTGATGGCGGCACGAAACCGGCCACCCTCCTTCGCATACAGCGATGCTCGCTCCACGGGCTCGCGTGTGACGGCGTCTGCCACCACCACCCGTTGCTGTGCCTGCGCCGTGCAGGCCGCTGCCGCCCATGCCACGATCAGCATCGCTCGCTTCATCATGTTCTTCCTCAGTTAGGCTCTTTTCCTTTGCAAATATAATCATTATCCTTCAAATAATTGGTGTTTTGCTGAAAAAAACTAATCATTTTTGATAATTCCGCCGCATTTAACTCCCATTACTGAAGTTTCGCAAGCTTCACTTCCCAAGGGCTTAAAGGGGAGTGAAAGGGGAGAAAAGGGGAGAAAAGGGACGAATGCTTTGTGCAACTAGAGGGGAGAGAGAGGAGAGACTATCGTCCCTTTATGCTCTTTTCTCCCCTTTATACCCTTTATTCCTTCGACTTGCGAAAATTGAACTCCCATTATTAAAAAACTATGGTATGACACAAAGATGTATCGAGGAAGGACCTCGAAGAGGTCACACGTGCATAACCGCGGGTCTCGACCCGCGGAATATGCATATATGCAAGGGGACGACTTCGAAGATGTCGCACATAACCATGAACCAAGTAAACGAATTGGGATACTGGTTGCTGTGCGTCCCCCTTGGGGACGAGGGCATATATCAGAGTTTTTATTCCGCAGGTCAATACCTGCGGTTCTTTCTCCGCTTCAGCTACGAAAGCGTCTCCTACGTCGCCGAGCGATGCACATGTGATCTCTTCGAGGTCATTGTTCCATCTGCTATATAATTCCCAATTGTTTTTTTATGTCCGTCTTGGTTTTTTATGTTTTCTAAAGCCCGCATCGCGGACAAACGAACTTGACCTCAATTTCTACGTCCTTGCATATTTTTTACAACCATCTGTTGCATTGTCAAAAAAAAGATGTACTTTTGCAAAAAACATATCGACATGGAGCAATACTTTCACAAAATGACGACTTGTCTCGGCCTGGTAGCAATGGCTTGCCTCGCTGCCCTGCTGACAGGTTGCAACAACACAACAGACATGGAACAGCAAGTGGATGAACTTTACAGCAGGATGTCGCAACAGGAACGCATCGCCCAGC
>JAFWQE010000148.1 GCA_017509155.1 Prevotella sp. | reverse complement strand
CTTTGTCAGATTTCTGAGCTGTTTTTGCTTTCAGTCTGTAAGTTGAAGAGGGAGTGTAGCGGGCTACACGACTGATGAGACTTACAGAATGGAACAAAAAGAGCCGGAAAAATGACAAAAGGTTAACAACCCCCAGCAATGTCAAACTTAACCGTGGAAATTAATAGAACCCACCTTAAGTAAAAAACGACGTCAACGCAGCAAGAGGCAACGTACTCCTCGTCCACCGTTTTCACTTGGCGTGATTCTTCTGGCTCGACTCTCTGATCTTCAGAATCATGGGCACCACCTCTTTATATATACGCGCGTCGCCATTCACGTGGCGGAGGAGAATCTCGCAGGCCTTGCGCCCCTGCTCGCGGGCCTGGTCCTGGATGGCCGACAGGGGGGGCGTGACAAAGGCCGAGGTGTCGCCGTCGGTGAATCCGATGATGGCCACGTCCTGCGGTATGCGCAGGTTAACGGTCTTGATGGCATCGAAGGCGGCATAGGTGATGATGTCGTTGAAAGCCACGATGGCATCGGGACGGTCGGGGCGCTGGAGGAGCGTGATGGTGGCCTGGCGCGCCTGCTGATAGTCTATTCTGCCGCAGACGACAAGCGTGCGGTCGATGGGGATGCGGTTTTCGCGCAGTGCCTGCAGATAGCCGTGCTTGCGGCGGCGCACCATGTCGAGGTGGTTGGGACCGCCAATGAAGGCGATGCGGCGCGAGCCGGTGTCTATGAGGTGCTGCGTGGCTTCCTGGGCAGCCACGTCGCCGTCGGCGGTGACGGTTGAGAAGCGCTCGGGCAGACATGTGCGGGCAAAGAAGACAAGCGGGATGCCCATTTCGTCGATTTCCACGAAATGGCTGTAGTCGGTGGTGTCTTGAGCGAGGCAGGCGATGATGCCTTCTACGTGAAGACTGACAAAGTTGTCGATGGCGGCTTCCTCGTCCTGATGGTTTTCGTGTGAGTTGGCGCTGATGACGCTGTAGCCTTTCTGCCGTGCATATTCCTCAATGCCGTCGAGCACGCCTGCATAATAGTGGGTGACGAGGTTGGGCACGACGACGCCAATGATGCGGGGAGCCTCGGAGCGAAGGCTTTGTGCGAAGGGATTGGGGCGATAGTTGAGCTTGCGTGCGAGGTCCTGCACGCGCTTGGTCATCTCGGGTCCCACCTCGTGAGAATTGCGCAATGCCCGCGAAACAGTGGCGATGCTGACACCGAGTTGCTCAGCAAGGTCCTTTAAAGATGTGCGACGGGGTTTCTTCATAGATGCGTAAAGAATATCTCTCGGTGGCTGTTGCGACCACCTACATGCCTTTTGATACTAACTGCTTGACGTTGCAAAAGTAGACATATTTTTTGAATCCTGCAAACGTTTACGTTAGTTTTTTGGATAAAAAGTAGTGTTTTTATGAGAAAGTAGCGTAACTTTGCACCGCAAAAGTAAAATGAGTAATGAATAGTTGATAATAAGTTAGTTAGAAATCGAAGCCCGGAATTGTTGTGAAACAATTCCGGCTTTTTTGTTTTAGTCGTTTGGGAGATTGGTCGTTTAGTCGTTTGGGAGATTGGGCGTTTAGGCGTTTGGGAGATTGGTCGTTTAGTCGTTTGGGAGATTGGGCGTTTAGGCGTTTGGGGAGTAGAAGTTTTGACGATAGTATGATGAGAGTTTGTGGTTTGTGAATATACGACCAATCTCCCAAACGACCAAACGACCAAACGACTAAACAACCAAACGACTAAACGACCAAACGACTAAACGACCAAACGACCAAACGACTAAACAACCAAACAACCAAGCTGAAGAATCTCCTCCAGCGATGTGATGATATGGTCGGGAATGCTTTCGTCCTCTTGTTTGTCTGTCCAGCCTTCACCCTTGAACCACACGGTCTGACACCCAAGGGTGCGGGCCGGGACGATGTCTTTGGCCATGCTGTCGCCCACGATTGTAATCTCCTGCGGCAGCAACTGACCACCTGTCGCAGCGTGATATGCCTCCTGTAAGGCCTCCACAGCCAACAGGAATATCTGCGGGTCAGGCTTTCGGATGCCCACCACGGCCGACTCGATGACGGGCGAGAAAAAGCTGTCGAGCTGCATCTCTTGGAGCACGGTGTGCACATTGCCATAGAAATTGCTGACGAGCGCCATGGGAAAGCGGCCATAGAGCTGACTGAGCACTTCCCTACTCTCGCCCACCGTCTGCTGCACCTGCTCGTAAAGATGGAAGAGCAGGCGCTGATGAAGTTTCTTGAAGGTATTGCTGTCGCTGCCGTCAAACAGATGGCCGGACAGGTATTCAAGCTGAAGCCGCAGCTTTACGTCGAGCGTGAGCTTGAAGGTGTAGGAAGGACGGACAATGGGATTGCGCCCGAGGGTTCGCTCTGCGTAGACATAGGCCTCACGGAACTGCTCTTCGCTAACGGGAACGCCTTGTTCCTGATAGGCTTTCCAGATGACTTTTCCCCAGTGGTTGCCACGGGTGTCGAGGGTGCCCCCGTAGTCGAAGATGAATGCTTTAGTGTGCATGGGTGGTGGGTGGTGGGTGATGGGTGGTTGTGTAATGGGAAAGCAGCGGTGCCGCTGTGTACGCTTGGCCTGCCGGGGCGGTGGTGGTGCTTGGTAAGCAGTGACAACAGAGGGGGCTTGCTCAGAACTTCATGCGCAACATCAACCTGACGCCGTGTTTGTTGGCAGTGGGCAGATGGAGATAGGAAAGACGGCGAACGTATTCCACATGAAGAATCTTCAGGATGTTGTGCACACCGAGGGCAATCTCAAAGTAAGGCTTCTTCTTGTCCATGACGAACGAACCCTGCGGGAAAGGCATGAGCATCGGGTCGCTGGCATTCTCGGCAAGCATCGGGTTGTTCTTGTCGGTGAGCGTACCCCAGAGCATCTTCACACCGATATACTCGCGCCACTTCAGCTTCCTAATAAGCGGGATGCGGTTGAGAATCTTTCCGTTCAGATCCCACGCAGCATCGACAGAGACATACCGGTCGTTGAGGAACTCCATGTTGTTCACAAGGTTGAAAGTCTCATCTTCAATGATGTACGACAGGTTGGCAGCAGGCATGATGAGCAGGGGGAAAGGCACCTTGCTCCACTGAATGCCACCCTTGGCTGCAAAGTCTATCTTTCCGAAACTGAACGGCAGCCAGAAACGTTTGTAGATGGCAGCCTCGGTCAGCTGGTAATCGTACTGTCCGCCAAGGATTTTGTTGAAGCCCATGGTGTGGCCGACGGTGAAGACCGGAGCATCAAGATTGATGGGCAAACGCCGCTGTTTGGTGTTGACAAACGTCTCGCCAGGTGCGAAGCGCAACTGTGCCGACAGCTCGGTGGTGCGTATCTTACCATTGTGGAGGGGCAATGGACCATTGTCGTCGTAGGTCTCCACGGGTTCGTCCATACCGCGGAAGAAAAGGTTGCCACACGCCTCGTTAGCCTCGGTCTTGAAACTGATGGTGGTCTTGAAGCCAAACTCCTCCTCGCGTTCGAAGGTGAGCTGCTGGCGGTTGTAGAACATCATCTTGTCAACGGTGCTCCATTTAAATGCCGTGAACACATTATCCTTGTCGGTGTGAATGAACTTATCGGAGGGACTGCACACGTCGTAGGTTGAGGTAAATGTCAGCGTTCGCTTGGGGAACTCGCGCGGCAGGTAGTCCTTCTTGTTGAAAGAATAGGTGAGCTCGCCTTTGTAATAGTCCTTCTTGCTGTCCCATCCGTGAGCGTAGTAGCCACTGAGGAACCAGTGGGGATTCAGGTTGGCTGTGGTCTGTGCACTGATGCGGGTTCTGAATCCATCGATGAAGTTCTTTGTAAACATCGTGTTGATGGGACCGATGTCCACCTTACTGGGATGCTCTTTTGACCCAGTATCGACAAAGTTCTCCACAAAAGCCCTCAGCACGAAGATGCCATACTTAAAGCCTTTTATCTTTTCCAGATTGGCCAGGAAATCGTCCATTCCCTTCTCGCTCTTCGTCAGCCCCACACTTCTGTACTGGTTCCAGAAGTCGTCGTCGCGCATCTTGGCATTGGCCTCGTGTCGTGTCTTGGCCTTTCCCTTAAGCAGTTTGGGGTTGATTTCCTCAAACGCATAGTCCTGCATGCGCGTCGTCCTGATGACGATGGCCTTGGCAAGGAACTTGGCCAATGACAGTTCGACAAACATGTCATCCTCGGTAAGCACCCATTCGCCCGACGGCAGCTGCTCATACGACTGCCTGATCTGCAGGTTCTCCACGAAGTTTACGTCGCTCTTTTTCGGGATGGTAAGGTTACAGGATTTCACGTGCAGGCTACTGTCTTTCAGGATATAGAGGTCGCCACGGAAGCCAAAGTCCTGCTGGTTGTTCGGCATGAACTGCACATGGAAGCACGAGTCGCGCCCCACCATCAGCGTGTCGGCAATGTAGTAGCGATAGAAACTGATGGCTCCCTTGCCAATGGGCGAGGTGAACGGATACTGCAAGAGCCTCACCTCGTCGTCGTAGATATCGACGTCGGTAAAGACGTCCTTCACCATGCCGGTCAGTATATCGCCGGTCTCAAACAGGTCGTTGATGCCCGTTGAGTTTTCGCCCATGATGATGTCGCGCTCGGTCTTGGGGTCCTTCCTGTACATTTTTCTGGTGACAGTCTCGCTGACGCTGAGCGGCAGTATCAGCTTGCTGTTGAGCGGACAAACCTCCACCTGGTTGAGCAGCCACTGGCGCTTCTTGAACAAAGGTCCTTCCAGGTCGGTGGGTGTCAGCTCATTCAGTCCGAGTGTCATTTTCTGATACTTGTCGTACTGGTAGTAATCATGGTTGGCCAGGTTGGTCTTTTTCTTGGCCTCAATGACACGGCGCATGAGCTCCACGGCTGGATTGTTTTTCCTGGAATAGCGCTGGCGCTTCTGCTTCACGACGACGCCCTCCAGCTGGTTGGCCTCGGGCTTGAGCGAAATGCGCATCTTGGTGGGCGAGTTCTTGCCGATGAGGATGCGCTGTGGCTTGTAACCGAGGGCGCTGAAGGTGAGATACCATCCGTCGTGACGGTCAATGCTGAACTGCCCTTTTTCATCGGCAGCCACCATGACATGGTGTCCACGATAGATGGCACTGGCCAGCGCGATGCTGTCGCCGGTGTTGTCGTCTACCACAACTCCCGTTATCTTCTGCGCAAAGCCGGGCACGGCCAGCACGGCCATGAGCAAGCAAAGGACTGTTTTCTTCATTTTCCTAATCTTTCGGTCATACGTTCACAGAGCTGTTCGTGCTCATGATGCATGTAGATGTACAGCACGGAGAGCACGAGTATCTCTATCAGCATGTACACCCACGGACAGTTGAGCAGGCAGGTGACGTAGATGCAGATGGCTCGCACGTTAAACGTAAGGATATTTGTGTATTTCATCAGGGGACGGCTTCCGTCGAGGAAGTCGTTCCTTACATCTGTCAAGTCCACGCCCTCCTCACTTTTTTCCTTCCATTTCCTGAAAAATGTCTGAAAGCGTGGGGTGCGTTTCTCCTGACTCTTGCAGTAGTTGGCGTAGTTATAGTAGAACAGTCTGGCAAACCACTGGTTGCGCGGCAGGCTGTCGTAGATGGCGCGCTGCTGGGCATAGTTGTCGAGTTCGCTACCCTCTTTTCCTTTGAGGAAGAACAGGTGTATCTGCCGATAATAGTCGGCCAGCGAGCTTTGCGGACTATGGTTGAGCACGCCTGCAATGAAGGCGAGCACCCAGATGGCGATGCCCCAGTGGAGCGCCGTGCCGGGAACGTTCTGCCCCATCATGCGGCAGCAGAGCGCGAAATAGATGCAGAAGAACCACACGTCGCCCGAGAATCCGTCGAGCACACGCCCCACAAGGGTCTTCTTGCCGGTGAGACGGGCCATCTGTCCGTCGGTACTGTCGCAGAAGTTGGCCAGCATGAGCAACACGACGCCGCAGAGGTTGTGCCACAGGTCGGTGAAGTAGAACATGTAGCCAGCCCCGATGCCCAGGAAGATGGACAGGATGGTGATGGCGTTTGGGTGAACGCCCAGCTTGTTCCAGAAGAGGGCAAACACCAGTCCGATGGGTCGCGTGAAGTACACATCGAGCCATTCTTCGGTATCTTCGCTCTTGAAAGATGCCTGCAGCATCTCGTTGAATCTGCTTTTATTCATGGTTGTTTTTCTTTTCACTTTTCTGTTATCGCTTGCACTTGTCCGCACAGTGCTTGGACAATGGCCTGCGCGGCCTCTTCGCGGCATCGGGCGAAGCTGGGCCAGTCGTTGAAGTCAATGACGGCATAGGTGCCGTCGGGACGCACGATACAATCGCCACCATAGACTTTGACGTCGGCCAGACGCGAAAGTTTATCGGCGTCTTCATGCAGCTGCTGCTCGCTGAAGTTGTAGTGATGGGCGGCACCATTGTGCTGCTCGTCGCCGAACTTTGTCTGGCCGTCATCGGTGGGATAATAGCATCGGAAGAAACTCGTGCCCTGCACACCGTAGAATTTCACCACGTCGCCATCGATGTGTTCCATAATGAGCACGTCGTCAATGCCTCGTTGGTGGAAGTATCCAAGCTTGCGTTCCACGTCATTCCATGTAGCGGCAAACTGCACGTCGTAGAGGCTCTGGGCAGCTGCATCACCGCGTTTCAGCCAATAGCCATCCGCTCCGGTGTCGTGGTCACAAAGGGGAGCCGTGGGGATATTGCTTTCACGCATCAGACGGTCTACCCGCGAACGCGTGGTGGCCATCTCAATGCCCCGGGTGCTGTTCACCACTACCCTCCCCTGCTCTTCTTTGCGTCGCAGCAGGGCGAGCGTCTCGGGCAGGCGCGACATGGTGAGATACACGTCGGCATCGCAATCGTCGAGCAGGTCTTCTTCCTGCACATAGCTCACCTGCGCTCCACGCTGACGGAGCTCCTCGCCGACGGCTTCCAGGATGGCCTGGTCTTTCTTCACCGAGTTGGGCGAGAACTGTGGTGCACGATACACGAGGACGGCTTTCATATCGTTTGTCGTTGTCTTACTTGCTGTTTTCTAAAAACGCCTCGGCCTTTCCAATATCCGTAGCATGGTCGATGTCGAGGACCTTCTTGAAGGGATAGGCTTTGAGGTGCAGACCATCGGCCACGAGGGCGCGCTGGAAATTCCTCATTCTCGACTCTTTCCGCTCCATGCAGGCTTTGAGGGTGACGATGGAACGCGGCGTAAGTCCATAGATGCCGGCACTGATGTAGTGTGGCTTGGGGTCGGTGTCGAGAAACGCGGTGATGTTGTCTACGGCATCGGTCTTCACATACAGGGGCTTCTCATCGTCAATATAATCGGTAACGCCCATCAGTCCGTCGGCCTTCCCTTCGCTGAGCAGCTGTTGGAACGTGGCCACATAGCGTGAGAACTCTTCTTCGCTGAATATGGTGTCGACGGTGGTCAGCACGAAAGGCCCCGATGTGAGGTGCTCACTGATCTCGAAGAAGCTGTGCATGGAACTGGGCGTTGATTTCACCAGGAAGCGCAAAGGCACAGGACGCCCGCGCAATCCGTCTCGTTGCAGGGCCAACAGATGGCTGGCCACCTGCGTGGTCTCGGTACTTCCGTCAGTGAGCAGTTCGTCTGCCGACCTACATATAACTACTATTTCCTCCGCATCGTTATCCATAAACACTCTAATAAGGCGATCAATCAGTGCCTCTCCATTAACCTTCACCAGCGGCTTTGGGGCGGAGATTCCCTCGGCAGCCAGTCGCGAGCCCTCGCCCGCTGCTATGATTGCATATTTCATTTGCACTAAAAAATTGGAGTGCAAAGGTACACATTATTTATTATATAAAGGAAGAAAGGTGGAAGTTTTGGACATTTTTTGGGAATAAAAAAGAATCTTTCACGCAAAAAGGACATGAAGAAGGAGTGCAGAGGTGAGAGGTGAGAAGCCCCCCAAGCCCTCCCTGTAAGAGGTGGAAGACCCTCCCCGGCCCTCCCTGTTTAGGGAGGGAGTGGTAAGAAGTGGAAGACCCTCCCCAACCCTCCTTGCTCAGGGAGAGAGTGCAGAGAGGGTGTTGAAGGGTGTTGAAGGGTGTTGAAGGGTGTTGAAGGGTCTTGGAGGGCCGGGGAGCGTCTTGAAGCAGAATAAGTATCCTCTTACCTCTCCCTCCCTAAACAGGGAGGGCAGGGGGAGGGTCTTCCACCTCTTACCTCTCCCTCCCTAAACAGGGAGGGCCGGGGAGGGTCTTCCACCTCTTACCTCTCCCTCCCTAAACAGGGAGGGCCGGGGAGGGTCTTGGAGGGCCGGGGAGGGTCTCTTACCTCTCACCTCCCCCTACCATCAGATGCTTGTCGTCGATGGTGCCCGAACCGGCGATGTCGAAATCGGTGCCAGTGACCTTTCCCGACAGTTTCACGTCGCCACTGCCAGCAATCTCAACGCTCACCTTTCCGCCCTGGCTGAAGTGGAAGTCCATGTCGCCCGAGCCTGCTATCGACAGCTGGGTGTCGCCCGTGACAAGATTGTGCACCGAAACATCACCTGAGCCTGCAATTTCTGCCTTCACGCCATCGCAGATAACGTCGGCCAGCTCTATTTCTCCACTACCGGCCACAGAAAGACTCAGTCGGTCGGTGTCAATTTTCTTGCTCGACTTGAAGTCGCCACTGCCTGCTATCTCCACGCTGATGAGGTCGGCCGAGGTGATGTAGACATCTATTTCGCCAAGACCTTTGGGAATGTTGAAAATACCCGAATGTTCCTTCTGAGAGATGTAGAGCGTCTTTCCATCAATGCGGATGTCCACTTCTTCCAGCGCATCCTCGGGACCTTCCACGCGCACCGTAGCGGAATCGCCCTGCTCATAGAACACATCGAAACTGCCTGCTATGGCCACTTGCTCGAAAGCTTTCACGGGAACTTCTTTCTTGCTTATCTTCACTGGCTCGCCTCTTTTCACCGATGGTTTCAACACCATGTGACACGAGGCCAGCAACAACACACACGACAATGCAATGAATATTTTCTTCATAATGCTATTTGGTTTAAATGATTTATACCCGTTAGACGAACACAAAGCAGAAAAAGTTGCAACCACACACATCTTTTGGTAAAAAACAAACACTATAAATCGACAATTCAACTTTCTGAAGTTCTATGGATTTACGATTTAGCCATTTACGAATTACTGTTTACTCAACTTTCGCAAGTTCTGCCTGTCCTTGGGAGTTTAGGAGTTTGGAAGTTTGGGAGTTCTTTCTCCGCTTCGCTTTGAAAGCGTCTCCTACGTCGCCGAGCGTGGACAATAGTATATTTGCGGCGACCGCACTAAAACTATCGTCCAAACTCCAGCGGCTGAAAGCCGCGGACACTCCTAAACTCCTAAACTCCTGAGACATGCGAAACTTGTATT
>JAFWQE010000017.1 GCA_017509155.1 Prevotella sp. | reverse complement strand
TCCGCACTCGAGCCTGAATATCAAGGTTTTGTGGAGAACCCCGACCAATAAGCAGTTTTTCTTGCATTTATTTTGCTAAGTCAAAGAAATGTTGTAACTTCGCCGACAAATAGAACATTATTACCGAAAGAATATGGATTTGAAAGAAAAGACAGGAGAAGTGGTAACCAAAGTGAAGCAGAACCGCAAGTGGCAGGTGGCTGCTGCTGTGGCCGTAGTGGCACTTCTGGCCCTGATTGCCTTCTGTAGCTCGCCTGCGAAGCGCAGTGGTGGTCCCGGACTGCCAGTGGCCGAGGCCTTCGACAGCCTTGCTTCTGTGTTGCCCAAAGGCAGCGTGGTCGTGGCCCGATTCCCCGATGCCGAGCGTGCCGACATGTACTACATGAACAGCGGCGTTCTCTACTGCTTCAACGGCAAGAGCAAGTTGCTGGAGGAGATGAGCATCACAGGCGTTCCCAGTGGCAGCTATGTCGATGCAAAGCTTTCGCAGGACGAGAAGTTCATCATGCTCACCGTGCGTCAAGGCAAGCTCGACAAACTCTATAGGCTGAACACCATGAACCGAAACATCGTAGATATGGACAAGAGTACCGTGGTCGACGAGGACATCGTGGTGGTCGAGGAGAAACCCGTGAAGGCTGTCCAGAAGAAGTCGGAGGTGCCCGTCATCGACGAACCTCTGCCCGAAGCTGCCTTTGCCGCCGAACCTGCTGGTGGTGGTCATGAACCCAAGAAGGAGTCGGCCGAACCCAAGAAGCAGGAGCCAGTGAACACTCCCGAGGTGACGACCATCTCGACAGAATAAAAAACACCCGTAATCGTAAATGCGCTAGTCTTAATTGCGCAAATAGTAAATTGCAAATAGTCTCATGAACAGCGACAGTATCGTCATCATCCCAACCTACAACGAGAAGGAGAACATCGAGAAAATCATCCGGGCCGTATTGGCACTCGGACAGTCCACCGTGGTTTCTGCCGACGGTTCCATGCAGCCTGCAGGCCACCAGTTCAACATACTCGTCATTGACGACGGTTCGCCCGACGGCACCGCCCAGATTGTCCACCGGCTGATGGACACAGAGTTTGCCGACCGTCTCTTTATCCTCGAGCGTTCAGGCAAGCTGGGCTTGGGCACGGCCTACATCACGGGATTCAAGTGGGCATTGGAGCACCAGTACGACTACATCTTCGAGATGGATGCTGACTTCTCGCACGACCCCAACGACCTGCCGCGCCTCTACAGTGCTTGCCACGACGAAGACTACGACCTCGCCATCGGTTCGCGCTACGTAAGCGGTGTCAACGTGGTGAACTGGCCCATTGGCCGCGTGCTTATGAGCTACTTTGCCTCGAAGTATGTACGCTTCGTCACAGGCTTCAAGGTGCACGACACCACGGCAGGATTCAAGTGCTACAAGCGCCGTGTGCTGCAGACCATTGAACTCGACAAGATTCGCTTCAAGGGCTATGGCTTCCAGATTGAGATGAAGTACACCGCCCACAAGATAGGCTTCCGCATCAAGGAGGTACCCGTCATCTTCATCAACCGTCGCGAAGGCGTCTCGAAGATGTCGGGTGGCATCTTTGGCGAGGCATTCTTCGGCGTCATGCGCCTACGCTGGGACGGCTGGTTCCGCAAGTATCCGCCGCTGCCAGCTGACTGATAAAACCTAAATGGAAATACACGACATCGCGAAACTCTATGCAATGCTGCCGCAGGTCGGGGCATTGCGCCATGTACTGGAAAACAAATCGGAGAAAGACGTTTTCCTGGAAGGACTTATTGGCTCAGCCAAACCATTGTTGTTTGCTGCATTAAGCCAACGAGAAAAGAAAAAACCAAAACTCGGCAGTTTTTTGTTCATCTTGTCTGATGCCGACAAGGCAGGCTACTTCTACAACGATCTCATGCAGCTGATCACCGACCAGCAGCAAGGCGGGGACGGTACAGAGGTATTGTTCTTCCCCTCGTCCTATCGGCGTGCAGTGAAGTTCGGCCAGCGCGACGCTGCCAACGAAATCCTGCGCACCGAGGTATTGGCACGCCTCAACACCCAACACCCAACGGCCACCACCCCACTCTACATCGTCACCTATCCTGAAGCATTGGCCGAACTGGTGGTGTCGCAGAAGAATCTCGACGAACGCCTCATCCAACTCGCCACGGGACAAACCATCGACATCGTGCAGCTCGAGCAACAGTTGCGCGACCTGGGGTTCACTGAGACCGACTACGTCTATGAGCCTGGTCAGTTTGCCGTGCGCGGAAGCATCCTCGACATCTACAGCTTTAGCCACGAACTGCCGTTCCGCATCGATTTCTTTGGCGACGAAATCGACACCATCCGCACCTTCGACGTGCAGGACCAACTGTCGAAAGATCGCCGCCAACAGGTTGAAATTGTGCCGGAACTATCGGCAACGGCGAATGAAAAGATACCCTTCCTGAGTTTTCTTTCCGACGATGCCATCCTCGTCGCCCACGATTTCCAGTTCGTGCACGACACCATCGGGCGCATCTACGAAGAGGGATTCTCGCATCAGGCGATGACAGAACGTATGGAGGGACTCACTGAAATGGAGCAAGCACAGCTGCAACGTGAGATGCGCCGCGAGCTGAACCTGTCCACTGCCCTGCAGTACGAGGAGCTGTCAGACCGGTTCCGTAAGATTTGCCTTGCCCCGGACAAGGCTGGAGCGCACCCCTCGTCAGTTCCTGCCCAGGGAACCACCATCAATTTCAGTACGGCGCCACAGCCGTTGTTCCACAAGAACGTGGAACTGATGGTGCAAACCTTCAACGACTACGCATCGCACGGCTATCGGCTCTATATCCTTGCCGACAGCAAGAAGCAGCACCAGCGCCTGCAGGAGATGCTCTGCCAGGAACAACCTTCAACCACCGACGCC
>JAFWQE010000147.1 GCA_017509155.1 Prevotella sp. | reverse complement strand
GTTACCATCGACAGCACCTACCTGAGAGCCGTCGAAGCCACTGGCAGCGTTGGCGTTGTTACCACCTGTTGCTTCGCTATAGAGCGGGTCACCCATCTTCTTCACCTTGTTGCTGATGGTCGATCCAGTCAGGCGAGCATTGAACGAGAAGTCCTTTGTGAACTGCTTGTGATAGCCAATGGCAAACTCGAAGCCCTTGTTCTGAATCTCACCGTAGTTGGTATAGACTGAGGTGAAACCAGCGGTAGGACGAATCTGCTGAACCAAAAGCAGGTCTTTAGTGTTCTTAACGAAGTAGTCTAGCGTGACATCCCAGTCGTTTAGGAAGGAGAAGTCAACACCAATGTTGGTCATCTCAGTGGTTTCCCACTTCAGATTGGTGTCAACCAGCGGTGCAAACCAACCAGTTTCGCGGGTGCGGTTGCCCCAGTAACCAGAAACACCACCGCCACCGACATAGAATGCATAGGCTGCGTCACCGCTCAGGGCAGCAACACCCTTACCAGCGATGTTACCGGCGTTACCTGTCTGACCCCAACCGAGGCGCAGTTTCAGGTTGTTCACAGCTGTGATGTCCTTCATGAACGGCTCCTCAGAGATGCGCCAAGCACCAGCCAGTGAGGGGAATGTACCCCAACGGTTGCCAGAACCGAAGTTCGAGCTACCATCGCGACGGATTGTAGCGGTGAGGATGTAGCGGTCGAGCAGGTTGTAGGAAGCACGTGCGAAGTAAGAAATCGTGTGTACGTCGCCGTTGTAGCCACCATTCACGCTCTTTGAGTTCGGGTCTTCTGTCAGCGAGAAGTTGCGGTTCATCACCGACGGGAACTTACGGGCACTGCCACCGAGCCACTGGCCCCATGACTTGTAGACCTCATTACCAGCCATCAAGGTCAGGTCATGAATGCCTAAGTTCATGTGGTAAGTAAGGTAGGTCTGAATGCCGAGGCTGTAGCCGTTGCTGTTGTTCAGCGAGAAAGCATAGCTCTGGTCTGAGCCAGAAGGCAGGAGCACTTCTGTCCATTTGCCGCCAATCAGGTTGTAGCGTTCGCGTCCTCCCGTGTAGTCAGAGCTGTTGTTACCCCAATAGGTGTATGTGCCCTGGCTGCGAAGGTCGAGCTTATGGTTGTCGGTATCGAGGAATGTCAGGTCGATGAAAGCTGTGGTCTGGATACGGTCGAAGCCGTTGCGTGAGCGCTCGGCGTTCTCCATCTGCGAAGCGTATGGGTTGGCACCGATCGAGGTATTTCCTTCCCAGCTGTTAGGAGTCATCAGGTAACCCGAACCGTAGGTGCCGTCGGGGTTCACCAGATTGACGTTGATGAGCGGCTTGTTGGGGTCGTTCTCATCCAGATAGTCGAGCGTCGGCGTGAGCGATGCAAAGTCACGGAGTGACGACAGGTTCTGGTTATTGCCCAGTCCCATGTTCGAGCCGTGGCTCTCGCTGTGGGTGTAGTTGATGTCACCGCCAATCTCCAGGAAACGGTTCACCTTCGTATTGATGTTTGCACGAGTGGTGAAGCGCTGGTAGTTGGTGTTGATCACCAGACCATCGATGTTGTTGAAGCCGAACGAGAGGTTATACTGAGTCTTCTCGCTACCGCCGTTCACCGACAGGCCATACTGCTGCTTCAAGGCTGCACGTGTCATTTCCTTCTGCCAGTCAATAGCGTTCACACCCTTCATGTCGGGGCGATTCCAGAGCTGGTTGATGAACATGGAACCATCGTTGGCCTTGGCTTCCTTGATAGCCCTGGCATATTCGTCGAGGCTCAGCACGTCCAGTTTGTAGGGCAGTGTCTGCAGACCGAGGTCGGCAGTCAGCGTGATATTGGTCTTTCCCTTCGAGCCATGCTTGGTGGTGATCATCACAACACCATTGGCACCGGCCGAACCGTAGATAGCGGTAGCCGAGGCATCCTTCAGAATTTCGATGCGCTCGATGTCAGACGGGTTCACGAAGTCGGCACTTGTACCTACCTGTACACCATCGACAACATAAAGAGGTGATGCGTCGCCGTTGATGGTGCCGATACCACGGATGCGGATAGCAGCCTTACCATCAGGCGAACCGTCCTGCATGGACACCTGCACACCAGCGGCTGCACCCTGCAGTGCCTGACCGATGTTCGTGGGTACACGCTTCATCACGGCGTCCTGATCGATGGTGGCCACTGAACCTGAGATGTCACTCTTTTTCATGGTACCATAACCTACGACGACCACGTCGCGCAGCGTTTCGCTGTCTTCTTTAAGCACGATGTTCACTTGCTGGCGACCAGCAACACGCACTTTCTGCGGCTGGAAGCCTACATAAGAAATACTCAGTGTGGCCTGCGGTGATGCAGAGACACTGAATGCGCCATTCAGGTCGGTAATGGTTCCGACGTCTGTTCCGTCTACTCGCACCGTGGCTCCCACCACGGGCTCTCCAATCTCGTCAGTAACTGTTCCTTTCACTGTGCCCTGGGCATAAGCGCTCAGCGACAAGCAGCTGATGAGGATCAGCAAAAGAAAAGGTTTCCCCATTGCTTTGAAAAAACTCATAGTTGTTTTGGTTTTGTTGTACAATATTATTATTGTTAAATGGTTAGTTGGCAAAAATTTCCACTGCAAAGATATGTGTTTCACGTGTTTTCTTGTTTGCGTGGTGTTTCAAATATTTTTTGTTTTGATAACTTTTGGCATTATTGTTACATATATACGATGAACTTGAAACAAAATTGAAGACAAGAGGCCTACCGTTGTAAGCCCCCTGTCTTCGCTTTGTGTGTGTCTTTGTATCAGTTGTGTGCTTTGGTGCAGTTACTTGACGCCTTGGAACAGCAGCGGTGCCATTTCGCGGAGGCTGCGGCGCCACGTCAGGAACTCGTGGGCAGTGCCTTCCGACACGTAGCCAACGGCATTGAAGCCTGCCTGCTGGAGGCGTTCGGTTGACTGGCGGATGCCATCGGGACGCTCCTTGCTGCCACAGCTCTGGAAAATCAGGCGAGGACGCTGCATGCCTGCGGGGAAGTCGGCGGGCTCGTATTGTCCACCGCTGAGCAAACCGTAGGCGCTGAACACTTCAGGACGGCGCAGCGTGATGAGCTTCGTCTCGAAACCACCCATGGAGAGTCCTGCCATGGCACGATGATCGCGGTCGGCAATGGTAAGGAAATTCTTATCGATGTATGGGATAAGCTCGTCGACGAGCACGTGCTGGAATTCCTCGGCCGTGAACTCGCGCAGTCCGCCGAAGCGCACGCCATTGGTCATGCCATAGGTCATGACGATGATGAACGGGCGCACCTTGCCTTCTGCGATGAGGTTATCCATGATGAGACCTGCGTGGCCCTGTGAACCCCATGCAGTCTCGTCCTCGCCCCAGCCGTGCTGCAGGTAGAGCACCGGATAGCGCTGTGTGGACTTACTCTTGGCCGACTTGCCGGAACCGGCTGCAGCTTCGCCATACTGTGGAGGTGTGTAGACGAAGGCGCGACGCAAGCCACTCTCGCCACGGTCGGCACTGATTGAGGTGGGGAAGTACACTTCCTGCAGGCGTCCGTGAGGAATGTCGGCACGAAGGGCATAGAAGGCTTGGTCGTGGGCAGGTATCTCGATACCGCTCTCCCAACGGGTTGAGCCGAAGTAGTTGTGTGTGCCTGGATCGTTGACAGTGCAGCCATCGATGGTCAGGTGATAGTAGTGGAAACCTTCGTCCATCGGGCCTTCGGTGGTGCCTGTCCAGACACCATCCTTATCCTTGTGCAGCACCGTACCGCCACGACCGCCCAGGCCGAGGCTGACGATGACCGAGCGGGCATCGGGTGCCACGATGCGGAAACGGGCATAGCCCTGGCTGTTCACCTGCGGATATTCCTGTCCCTGCTGGTTGAGTGCGTTGGGGCGGAAGTCTTCGAGGGGCACGGCCTTGTCCAGTGCGGGATTGAAGTCGCGAACGACGCTATAGGCGCGCTTCGGTCTGAGCTGTCGGTCGAAGAGCAACGGGTAGTTGTTGACGCCGAGCCACGAGTCGCGGTCGCAGAGGTTCCAGAAGGTCACGTTATCAATCACGTCGGCATGGCGACGGAACACGCGGAAGAGGCGGCTGTACTGGTCTTCCTGCAGGGTAGCCAGATAGGGTGCCAGGGGCTTGTCCTCGCCACGCGAGAAGCGCAGCTGTCCGCCCATCTCTTGGTTGGTACGTACGTCGAGTTCGGTGAAGTGGATGTGCTTAACCAGTTCGGAATACTTTGTGATGGCAGCATCGACATCCTCTTCAGACGGTCCGTAGATGTTGTAATGGCCCTGCATGCCGATGCCGTGAATAGGCACTCCCTGCTGTTGCATCTTCTTTACCATATTATAAATACGGTCGCGCTTGCCGGGGTCGGCGGCATTGTAGTCGTTGTAGAACAACAGGGCATTGGGATCAGCTTCGTGAGCAAACTCGAAAGCCTTGGCGATGAACTCGTCACCGCAGAGTTGCCAATGGCGGCTCTCACGGTAGGGATTGCCTTCGTGGCCTGGCCACGATCTAACGTTGTCGGCGATGGCCTCGTTCACCACGTCCCAGGCATAGACCACGTCCTTATAACGGTTCACCACAGTGTGGATATGCTCGCGCAGGCGCTGATAGAACACCTCTTTCTTCACAGGGCGACCTTTCTTGTCGGTAAACATCCAGTCGGAGAACTGCGAGTGCCAGCACAGACAGTGGCCACGCAGGGGTATGCCGTTCTCGCGGCAGAAATTGGCAATGCTGTCGGCGGCTCCCCAGTTCCACACACCCTCCTTGGGATGAACGGAAACGGGTTTCATGTCGTTCTCGGCAGTGATGCTGTTGAAATTCTTCCGGATGATGTTCATTTCGTTTTCGTTGCTAACGTTGCGCAGGTTTACGGCAACGCCAACGGTGAAATAATCCTTGTAGGCATCCTTAAGTCCAGTCGTGTTGGCATCTGGCTGGAAGCCGAAACCTTGTGCCGAGGCGCTGCTACTGGAGAGCAGGAGCATCAGCAGTAATGCCAGATGAAGGGTGAAGAATGTCGGATGAAACAACTTGTTCATGATCGTAATGTGTTGATTAGTTGGTGAATAAATGATTGTCGACTGCAAAGATATGAGTTTTCTTTGAAATCGACATTTCATGATGTAACGTGTTTTTTATTTCATGTTACGATAATAAACAATCGTGTTTTCGTCCCATTGCTGGCGGGCAAAGGGATGTGCCTCGGCAGGCAACTGGGGGGAGGGAGTTGATAGTTGATGGTTGATAGTTGATAGTTCTTTTTCCGCTTCGCTACAAAAACGTACCTGTGGGCCGAGTGGACAGTTCTGTGTAGGGGCAGATTCCCGTGTCTGCCCGTTGTTGATAGTTGATAGTTGATAGTTGATAGTTGATGGGTGTTGAGCGGTTTCCACACGGATCTCGTCCCATAAGCCACGATCGAGGAATGACTGCAGCGTCTGACGGCCACCTTCAACGATGAGCGATTGCAGCTGGCGCTCCCTGCAAGCTGCCAAAAGACTGTCGATGGAGGGAAGGAAGGTGGGTGATGGGTGTTGGGCGCTAGGTGATGAAGAATGGCCTAAGACGAAGGCGACGGGCGCAGGGCCGGCCCAATGGCGCACGTTCAGCTGAGGATGCTCACGCTCCCACGTCGTTCGACCGACGACGATGGCATCTTCGCAGGCACGAAGTTGGTGAACAAGCATGCGCGTAAAAGGAGTTGAGATGGCCAATGGCTGTCCGGCATCGTCGATATAGCCATCGGCGGTCTGTGCCCATTTCAGGATGATG
>JAFWQE010000146.1 GCA_017509155.1 Prevotella sp. | reverse complement strand
GTCTCGATAAATCCGCCCCGCATAATAGTAGGCTATGGGTAATAATTGTGCGTCTCCACCTTTTTCATAATAGTCTACGAGCCGAAGGATCAAGGAATCGTTGGTATGTAGCAAGTATAGTTTGTCGGCGTTTCTTATTGTCAGCAGTTTGTAGTACATGCGTGCATCTTCAGCCATGTTGGCTGTATCTGTTTCGATGGACTTGAGCAAAGCCTGTGCGCTATCGGGCCTTGACTCACACAGACTGTCTATGGCGGTCAGTACAACAGGATATTGATGCTTGTGGCTGCATGAGGCAAATGCGACGAGCATGGCTATGAGAAGAATGGCGCATGAGCGCAAATAGTGTTTTTTTATCATGGTGCAAAGGTAAGAAAAAAAGTGAAGAGTGAAAAGTGATAAGCGAAGAATTTGAGAAAATGATGAATGCTATGATTACGAATTTGAGAATTAAAAGGTTTTTAGTATAAAAGATAATGGTTGAAACGCACTTATACAAATCCGTGAATAGTGATGGGAACATGGTGAAATGTATGGGGAAAAGAAGTTTCTTGCATGGTGTTTATAGTCAGTCTAATTTGTTGGTTTTGACGAGTTTATGGCATGAGGCTGTAGTCCTTGTTTAGTTCTTCGGTTGGAGGACTCGAGTCCCGACGGCAGAAGGACTCGAGTAGGACGCCAACGGGACTCAAGTAGGATGGCGCGGCGACTCGAGTAGTTTGGCGCGAGGACTCGAGACGTGTGGCACGATGTTGTGAGCATTTACTCTAACTGAGAACGGAGAACTGAAAACTGAGAGGTGCAAGCTCCCAGACATCCCTTCCAACTCCCCTTGTTTAGGGGGAAGGAAAGACACCCCTATCCCCGTAGAGGGGGTGAGGGGTGTTGGGTGTCGTTGTGTATTACCGTTTTTCTTTGATGATGCCGTGGCGGTAGGCGTAGAGGAGTTGTTTGAGGTCGCTGACCTGTTTCCGAAGCTCCGCTCCCTTGTCGGTGTCGGCAACAAGCATGCGGTGGGCAGTCATCTCAACAATCTGCGTGGTACTCTTGATGTCGGCTCCAGTGCGGACGGCTTCCTCCTCGCTGGTGAATGGCTCGTGCTGTACGAGCTGGAATCCCCGTGAGTGGTAGACGAGTGTGTAGCCGGCGATGCCTGTCGTCTTGTGGTAAGGCTGCGAGAAACCACCGTCTATGACCATGAGCTTGCCGTTGGCCTTGATGGGGTTTTCTCCTTCGGCTGCGTGCACGGGCACGTGTCCGTTGATGATGTGGCGGTTGGGACCTTCCACCTGGAATGCGTCGAGTATGTGCTCGCAGATATCCTCGTTGTCGCGCAACAGGAAGTAGTTGCCCTTGGCTTCGCGGTGCGTGGCCTTGTCGTTGATGAAGTACCGCTCGAATGTGGCCATCTTGGATTTGTCGAAGAGTGGGCTGTCGGGGCCGCACCAAAGGTACAGGAAGTAGTCGATGGCGTACTGCCGCTCTGTCGGCGGGGTGTCGGCCTGGAAAGCAGAGCGAATGAGCATTCCGGTGTGGTGCATTAGGTCTTTGCCGGTCAACCCACCCCCGGCCCCTCCCAAAGGGAGGGGAGGGGAGGAGGGAGAGGGGGGGTAGAGGGATATGGACTTGAGAGTGCCGTCGGCATTGAGTGGGCAAGATGCATGGAAGAGGAGGTTGTGGTTGATGATGGTGTACATGCATCCGTGGGAGAGAAGGAGGTTGATGTGTCGACGCAGCTTCTCGTTGGTGGTGAAGGAACGGTGGAGGCTGGTCATGAGCGACTGTTCCTCGGGAGTGAGGGCAATGGCGGTGAGTCCGGTGGGCTCCAACTGAGAACTGAGAACTGAAAGCTGAGAGGGTTGTATGGTTGGGAAATCGCAGGAAGTGAGCGGGTACTCCTTTCCGTCGACGCAACAGGTCTTTTTGTTGAAGTCGATGGTGGAGAGGATGTCGCGGTCTTCCATTCCCCACTCGGGGTGGCGGTGGTATATCTGAGCTTCAATCTTGAACTGCAGGACGGCGATGGCCTTGTGCATCATGGCCGTGAGACGAGCGTTCTTCTGGTCGAGCTGTTCGCTACCTCCGTTTGTCTTGGGTATGAACTCGGTGCAAGGGTCGTCGGCGTAGGTGTCGAGGGCGAAGGTGGCCAGTGGTACGAGGTTGATGCCATAGGCTTCTTCGAGCGTGGTGAGGTTAGCATAGCGGAGACACAGGCGTATGACGTTGCAGATGCATGCGTCGTTGCCTGCGTGTGCTCCCATCCAGAGAATGTCGTGGTTGCCCCATTGTATGTCCCAGTTGTCGTATTGTCGGAGCAGGTCGAGAATGAGATGCGCTCCGGGTCCTCGGTCGAAGATGTCGCCGAGGATGTGGAGCTGGTCGATGGCGAGACGGTGGATGACCTGGCAGATGGTGCAGATGAAGTCGTCAGCACGTCCGGTGTCGATGATGGTGTCGATGATGCCCTTGACGTAGGCAGCTTTGTCGATGTCGTCGGTGCGCTCGTGTAGCAGTTCCTGTATGATGTAGGAGAACGATGGCGGCAGTGCCTTTCTTACTTTGGACCGTGTGTATTTGGACGACACCTCGCGGCACACCTTTACGAGTTGGTGTATGGTGATGTGGTACCAGTCGTTGATGTCGCTCTCCGCTTGCTTCACGAGTTCGAGCTTTCTCTCGGGATAGTAGATGAGCGTGCAGAGTTCGCGCTTTTCGCTCTCTCTCACTTCGTTGCCGAAGATGTCGTTGACCTTTCGCTTAATGTTTCCCGATGCATTCTTGAGCACGTGCTGGAAGGCAGGGAAGGCTCCGTGGAGGTCGGCGAGGAAATGCTCAGTGCCTTTTGGCAGGTTGAGTATTGCCTGCAGGTTGATGATTTCGGTGCTGGCCGTGGCTACGGTGGGGAATGACTTGGAAAGAAGTTCGAGGTAGCGGAGGTCGGGAGCGGTAGATGGTTTCATGGTTGTTTGATTTATAGTTGTTAAATAGATGAACAAATATGGTTTATATATTGAACACAGAGACACAAAGACGCAGAGGTCTTGTACAAAAACAAAACCCTCTGTGCCTCTGAGTCTCTTTGTTCAATTCAATCATACAGGATATTTTGATTAGTTACTTATATTTTGATACCCTATGGGTCTCATGCTTGTATGTTCAAGGCTTGCAGGGCTTGCCGTATGGCGGTGGTGCCTTTGTCGTCTCGTGGTTCAATGGGCATGAATCCTTCTTCGAGGGCGAGGGTGTCGTGGAGAATCTGCAAGATGCGCGATGCGAAGGGTGTCAGCTTGAGGTGCCTAAGCATGCGTGACAGTTTGTCCTCGTTGTAGTCGGAATAACGGATGATGGCGAACAGCTGAGCGATGTGTCGCCGTGAGAGGGCGGTGTGTCGCAGTTGGTGCTGCACGTTGAGGAACAGGTGGCAGATGGCCATTTCGGTATCGGATGGTTTCTCATCCTGCCGCAGATGGTCGAGCTTGCTCTTGGTCTTCAGAGCGTGTCGGGCCAGGAGATGGTCGACGGGGAGTGTTCCGTCGGGCTTCTGCAGTTTCTGCGGAAAACGGTCGACATCGTCGGTGTTGATGTGGGCGATGTTGAGCATTAAGAGATCGGCCGCCTGCTGGATGTAGTCGAGGATGTGCTCGTCGCTGGCGTGGATGAGAATCTTGCGCCAGGAATCGGCCTCCAACGCTTGGACGTTTTGGGGATTGGTCGTTTGGTCGTTTGGGGACCATGCAAGGGTGGAGGGAGAGAAGCGACGGGTGTTTTCATAGTCGAGGGCAGTTCTGAGCAGGATGCTCTCGGCTTGTTTCTCTTCATCGGTCATGAGTCTGAAGGTATTGCTGTCGATGACCTTCTGATAGAGCTGCGTCATCTGAGCAGCCATGGACGATGTCGAAATGCGATTGGTGACGAGGGCATTCCTGACAATGGCAACCCTGGGGTTCCATGCGAGCTGTCTCATTCGCTGCATCTCCATCTCGCCTTCAACGTGAATGGCATCAGCGCGTCGTACTGCCTTTTCGAGGAAGGCGTAGCGTCGCATGTCGTTCGTGAGGTTTGTCGCTGGCCGCCATTGCCAAGGTTGCAGTGCACCGTGCAAGGAGATGACGACAGGCAGTCCTTGTTGCTCAGCCCAGCGCGCGGCCGTTGCCACGTAGATGCTCCAGCAGCCGTGAATGTGGATGATGTCGGGCGCCGATGGCTTTGTGGTCTTCCTGAGCTGTGTGATGGATGTGGTGAGAGTGGGTTTGGCGAATTTGTCCATGGCAGACACAAGCAGCTCCACGTAGGATGCGGTGGCCCCTACGTTTTGCGACTTTGGTATGAAATGGACGACTCTCATGGATGACAGCTATACTTTGTGACAGATGAAATCGTACTTGTCGGCCATGTGGTGTTTCAGCTTGTAATAGATGAGTCGCCACACGATCGACCATTCGAAGGGGACGACCTTCGACGCCGGGATGTCTTCGCCAAAGGCTTTCATGGCCTTGCGGGCAATGACGGTGCGAAGGACGGTGGAAATGACCAGGGCAAAGATGGCCGAGGCTGTTATGATGAATGAAGGATGAACGAAGAATGAAGAAGGATCAGCGTCAAGCACCAGGGACGTGATGGAAAAGATGAGAGCTGAGATGATGAGCAGTATGTTGAGATGGAGCGCTATCTGATCGACCTTGAAAGGCAAAGCATGGGCAAACGAGCGCTTCAGGTGCTGACGCGTTTCCATGTAGAACAGATGATGGTTGTTCCACTGTTTCTTGGTGGGGGCATCCTCAATCATCCACGACAGCGGGTGGGTTTCGGTCGTGGTGTTGGAGCGAGTTGCAAACTTGTTGACGATGAAATCGTATTCTCCCCTGATGTACTTGAGGTTACCATCGAATGACCTTCCGTTGATGAAGGTACTCTTTCGGAACATCAGGTTGCCGGGTTCCGAGCGGTAGGCAGTTCTCCGTTGGGCCTCTCGCAGAATGTAGCGCTGACACAGCAGTCGCTCAAAACGCTGATAGTGCGTTGCCTCATCGTTGAAGTTGCTGTAGCCGATGACGATGTCCTTGTCGTCGTGGCAGTTGCGTGCCATGGTGAGCAGCCACTGGTCGGAGGCAGGATGGTAGTTGGGCTCCGTGAGGAGCATCCATTCGTTGTGGGCCGCCTTCACGCCGAGTGTGATGGCCAGCTTTGGACGGCTCATGTAGCGGGCAGAGTCGGGAACAAACGTTGTGTAGAGGTTCATGTATTCGTTCTTCAGCTTCTTCAACACGTCTTCGGTGTCGTCCTCGCTCTTGCCCTGTACCACGATGACCTCGAAACCAGCTGGATAATCCTGCTCGAGAATGGCTGGCAGATGCTGCTCCAGGTCGCGAGCATTGTCGTGGGCAAAAAGGACGATGGAAACGGAAGGGTAGTGGAAACGCTTTTCGTCGGTCGCAGAAGTCGTGGCCGACTCCTCTGAGTCCTCGTCTGTTGAATGGCTTTCGGTGCCGTGCTCCGAAGGCATCTGCTCATCGGAAAGCTGGAGTTTGCGGAAGAATATATTCAAAAAAGGTGTGGCAATGCTTACAAGGATAAGCACTGCACACACTATCATCGTTGTGGTTGTTGACAAAATCATCTAAAATCTTCTGTTATATATCCCTTGGGAAGCTGTCGGCAGTTGTAGCACGAAGCCATGATCTCGCCGTAAGCCCCTGCACTTCGTAAGGCGATGAGGTCGCCACGGTGGCATTGGTTCAGGTCGATGGACTTTGCAAAGACATCGCTCGACTCGCAGATGGGGCCCACCACGTCGTAGGTCTCAAGAGGCTCTTCGCTCGAAAGATTCTCTATCTTGTGGTAGGCATTGTAGAGTGCGGGGCGTATCAGGTCTGTCATGCCGGCGTCGACGATGGCGAATTTCTTGCATGCTCCCTCTTTCACATAGAGTGTCTTTGTGATGAGACTCCCACATTGTGCCACGACGGCACGTCCGAGCTCAAAGTGAAGCGTCTGTCCAGGGCGTAGCTTGAGAAAGCGGGCATAGGTGTCGAAATAGGCCTTGAAGTCGGGAATGGGAACGCGATTGGGATGCTGGTAGTCGATGCCCAGTCCACCACCCACGTTGATGTTCTCCACCTTGATGTGGTGCCGTTCGAGCTGATTCTGAAGGTCGTTGATGCGGTTGCACAAAGCCTTGAAGTCGCCCATGTCAAGTATCTGACTACCAATGTGAAAGTGCAATCCAACAAACTTTACATTCGACAATGCAGAAGTCTGATCTATGATGCTTTCCATGTCGCGCATGGCGATGCCGAATTTGTTCTCGGCCAGTCCTGTGGTGATGTTGGCATGAGTGTGAGCACCAACGTTCGGGTTGATGCGAAAGGCCACTCGTGCCACCTTTCCTTTGGCCATGGCCAGCTCATTGATGACCTCCAGTTCGGGAACACTCTCCACGTTGAACGAGAAGATGTCGTGGTCGAGTCCTAAATTGATTTCCCAGTCGCTTTTTCCCACGCCGGCATAGACAATCTTGGAGGCAGGAAAGCCTGCGTTAATCGATGCCATGATTTCGCCGCCGCTCACGCAATCGGCTCCCAGTCCAGCCTGGCAGATGATGTTGAGCACCTTGGGGTTGGCATTGGCCTTGATGGCATAATGCACGCAGAAGCCCTCATGGCGTCCTGCTTCTTCGTTGATGGTGCGCAATGTCTGCCGCAGCAGTCCTGAGTCGTAATAGTAGAACGGTGTCTGCGTCTGTCGGAACTTCTCTATCGGGAATTTACCTTTCATATTTCTATAACTGTTGGCTTGTGTGTGTGTTGTTGTTAGGCCCATTCCTTGTTACCCGTCTAGTTGGAGGAATCCTCATAGACGGGTGTCAAGGCGTTTGGGTTGCGCTGCATGGCCTTAGTTGTTGAACAGCGTGTCGCTGAGGCTTTGCAAGGCGCGTTTCTTGTCGGCTTCCTTGATGAGGAACGAGATGTTGTAGTTGGAACCGCCGTAGGAAATCATTCTGACGGGAATGTTCTTCAGCGCATCGGTTGCCAGCGTCTCGAAGCCTACATTGCTCCAGTCGAGGTCGCCCACGACGCAGATGATGCACATGTCGGTGTCCACGGTGACGGTGCCATACTTCTTGAGCTCGTCAACGATTTCGCTCAGATGTGCGTCGTTGTCGATACTCATGGACACGCCGACCTCAGATGTTGCCACCATGTCGATGGCCGTCTGATAGCTCTCGAAAATCTCGAACACCTTGCGGAGGAATCCCGTTGCAAGCAACATGCGTGAACTCTTGATCTTGATGGCGATGATGTTGTCCTTTGCGGCCACGGCCTTGATCTTTCCGCGCATGGTGACGTTGTCGATGATGGTTCCCGGAGCGTCTGGTTCCATGGTGTTCTTCAGACGAACGGGAATGCCGGCAAACTTGGCAGGCTGGACGCATGTGGGATGCAGGATCTTGGCACCGAAGTAGGCCAGCTCTGCTGCCTCCTCGAAGTGCAGCTGTCGCACGGCCTCTGTCTTGTCGACGACACGCGGGTCGTTGTTGTGCATTCCGTCGATGTCCGTCCAGATTTGTATTTCCTCAGCCTCCAGCGCCACGCCCACGAGCGAAGCTGTGTAGTCGGAACCGCCACGAAGCAGGTTGTCCACCTCGCCATAGGCATTGCGGCAGATGAAACCCTGTGTGATGTAAATCTGGTAGCCCTCGTTCTCCTCCATAATCTTGGAGAGCTTCTCCTTGATGTAGCTGGGGTCGGGTTCTGCATTCTTGTCGGTACGCATGAAGTCAAGAGCCGACAGGAGCACGGCGCTGATGCCTTTCTCCTGCAGGTAGTTGACCATCATGTTGGTGCTGATGATCTCACCCTGGGCCACGATGCTCTTTTCTTCGAAGCTTGTGAAGAGGTCCTTGGTGAATGAACGCAGATACTGGAACTCACCTTTCAGGAATTCGTTCGTCTTCTGCTTGTACTCTTCAGTGGAGTAGAGCTCCTCAACGTGGTTCATGTAGACCTGCTCCAGCCGATTGATCACATCGTTGGCTCCCTCAGGGTTCTTTTTGTAAAGGTAGTTTGAGATTTCAACCAGCGAGTTGGTTGTTCCCGACATGGCAGAAAGCACCACGAAGGTGGGTTCGCCGCTTCTTGTAATAAGTTCCGATACGTTCTTCATGCGCTCTGGTGAGCCTACCGACGTACCGCCGAATTTCATTACTTTCATAGTCCTATTCTATTTTGTTGTTTATTTGTATCTATTTAATGGATGAAAGATGATGGATGAAAGATGAATGCTTGATGGATGTTTGATGGATGAAGGATGATGGATGAAAGATGAATGCTTGATGGATGTTTGATGGATGAAGGATGATGGATGAAAGATGAATGCTTGATACTTCTCACCTTTAACCTCTCACTTCTCACTTCTCACTTCTCACTTCTTACTTCTTACCTTTCACTTCTTAACTTTTAACTCTTAATTCTTAACTCTTAACTCATTCGTCGTCTTCTTCCGAGAGGTCCAGCTTGTTGTAGTCATCGGTAATGTCTCTGATGATGCCGTCCTTGCAACGATAGACGATGCCTGGGTATTTGTCGAGCATGGGAATGTTGTGTGTGCTCATGACGACGGCTGTGCCTGTCTGGCTGATTTGCTTCAGCAGGTTCACGATGTTGCTGGCGGTCTCGGGGTCGAGGTTGCCCGTCGGCTCATCGGCGATGATCACCTTTGGATGATTCAGTATGGCACGTGCGATGGCGATGCGTTGCTGCTCTCCTCCCGACAGTTCGTGCGGCATCTTTTCCTTTTTGTCGGCCATGCCCACCATGTCGAGCACTTCGTCGATTCTCTCGTCGCACTTCTTCTTCTCTTTCCATCCAGTGGCCTTCAGCACGAACCTCAGGTTCTTGAGCACCGTGCGGTCGTGGAGCAGCTGGAAGTCCTGGAAGATGATGCCCATCTCCTTGCGCAGGGCCGGTATCTCCCTCCGTCGGATGGTCTGCAGGTTGCGACCCAGCACTTCGGCCTTGTCGGCACTGTCTATGTCTATTTCGCAATAGGTGGTCTTCAGCAGCGAGCTCTTTCCCGAGCCCACCTTACCTATTATATATATGAACTCACCCTCGTCAACATGAAAGTCTACGCCCTTCAGCACGCACACCTCCTGTTGGTAGATGTCTACGTTTTTATAATCTATGATCATCTCTTGTCGCTATCTGTTGTTGTCCTATTCCATTTCTCCCTTACTCTTGGCCACGCGGCGCTTTTTGTCCCAGTCGGGGTCGTGACGCTTGGCCAGTTCCTGTGCCACGTCTTCTATGCGTAGTCCCTTGGATGTGAGCAGCACAATGAGGTGGTAGAACATGTCGCTCACCTCGTAGGTGAACTGCTCATTGGTTCCGTTCACAGCCTCGATGACCGCCTCGAGAGCCTCTTCGCCCATCTTCTGTGCCTGCCGCTTGATGCCGTCCTTGAAGAGCTTGGTGGTGTAGGAGCCTTCGGGCATTTCCTCGTGGCGTTTCTCAATGAAGTCCTGCAGATGGGATAGGAAGAGCAGCGGGTTTTCGTCGTTGATCTCTCCCCAGCAGGTGTCGGTGCCGGTGTGGCAGGTCGGTCCTTCGGGATGCACTTTCACCAGAAGGGTGTCGTTGTCGCAATCGTTCTGTATGCTCACCAGATGGAGGAAGTGTCCGCTTGTCTCGCCTTTTGTCCAAAGACAGTTGCGCGTGCGACTCCAGAAGGTGACGTGTTTTGTTTCGATGGTCTTTTCATAGGCCTCACGGTTCATGAAGCCCAGCATCAGCACGTTCTTCGTGTCCGCATCCTGAATGATGGCGGGCACAAGTCCGGAGAGTTTTTCGAAATCTATTTCCATATATTCACATATTCTTAAATCGGTTCAGAGTGCCAGTGATAGCCTTTTGCCATCCTCACTCTTTGCCGGATAATCCTTTCCTGTTTCAAAGCCTCACCCTGATGCCTTCCTCCAATAAATAGCGTTTCAGTTCGGGAATGGGTATTTCACCGAAGTGGAAAACGCTTGCGGCCAGGGCGGCGTCGGCCTTTCCCAGAGTGAACGCATCGCGGAAGTGCTCTTTCGCTCCTGCGCCACCGCTGGCAATGATGGGAATGCTCAGGTCGTCTGCCAGACGTGCCAGGACTTCGTTTGCATAACCGGTCTTCACACCGTCGTGGTCCATGCTTGTGAACAGAATCTCGCCTGCTCCTCGTTCCTGTGCTTCGCGTGCCCAGTCAAACAATCCCAGTTCCACGCGTTCGCGTCCTCCTTTTACGTAGCAATGCCATCCGTCGGCATCGAAACGTGCGTCGATGGCCACCACGCACACCTGACTACCGAACCTGTTTGTTATCTCGTCGATGAGCTCGGGCCTTCTGATGGCAGCCGAATTGACACTCACCTTGTCGGCCCCGGCATACAGCAGCCGCTCAACGTCGGCCAGCTCATTGATGCCACCGCCCACCGTGAACGGGATGTTGATTTCCCTTGCCACTCGCGTCACCATTTCAGTGAATGTCTTCCTGCCTTCGTGTGAAGCGGTGATGTCAAGAAACACGAGTTCGTCGGCCCCTGCGTCGCTATAGGCCTTCCCCAGTTCTACGGGGTCGCCTGCAGCTCTGAGGTTCACGAAGTTCGTTCCCTTCACCGTTTGTCCGTCCTTCACGTCCAGACACGGAATGATGCGTTTTGCCAGTCCTTTGCTCAAGATTCTTTCAATTCTTAATTAGTAATTAGTAATGAGGAATTAGTAATTATGATTACCGACTGCTGCCTCGTACTTTCTTTAGACAAGCATCGTGCCGCACTGCTTTATCATTTATCATTTGTCATTTATCATTTAGGCGCGTAGCGCCGCCATGTTGATTCGTCCTTCGTAGAACGCCTTTCCGAACACCACGGCGGGTATGCCTTCGCGTTCCAGCTTGATGATGTCTTCGGTGCACGACACCCCTCCGCTTGCAATGAGATGCAGCTGTGGATAGGTAGCCATGATGGCTTTATAGAGCTCGGTGGCTGGTCCTGCCAGCGTTCCGTCTTTCGATATCTCCGTGCAGAGCACGTTCCTCACGCCGTGGTCGATGTAGTATTTCAGGAAGGGGAGCAACTCTTCCTTGGAGTCTTCCTTCCATCCGTTGATGCTTACCAGTCCGTTGCGCACGTCTGCCCCCAGAATCATTCTCTCGGAGCCATACCGTTCGAGCCATTCCACAAACAGCTCCGGCTTCTTCACGGCAATGCTGCCCACGGTCACCATCTGTGCCCCGTTGTCGAACGCCTTCTCAATGTCCTCGTCGGTCTTGATGCCGCCGCCGAAGTCCACCACCAGGCTCGTCTGCTCGGTGATGCGCCTCAGCACATCTACGTTCACCACATGGCTCGACTTTGCGCCGTCGAGGTCAACCACGTGCAATCGGCGGAAGCCCATCGTCTCAAACCGTTGCGCCACGACCACTGGGTCGTTGCCGTAGACGGTCTTCTGGTCGTAGTCGCCTTTCGTCAGCCTTACGCACTGGCCGTCGATGATGTCTATGGCGGGAATCAGTTCAATCATTCCTGTTTGCTTTTTTTTGATGAAGGAGACCCTCCCCAACCCTCCCTGTTTAGGGAGGGAGTGGTGAGAGAACACTTCTTCCGTTTTTTTTTCACCTCTTTGCGCTCCCTCCCTGGACAGGAGGGTCTTGTCGGGTTCACCCTTCACTTAAGAAGTTTCTCAGTATCTGCTCGCCCACCATCCCGCTTTTCTCGGGGTGGAACTGGCACGCATGGAAGTTTCCTTTGCTCAGAGCAGCGGAGTAGGGCACGATGTAGTCGGCCTCGGCTGCCGTTTCGTTGCAAATGGGAACGTAGTAGCTATGGACGAAATAGACATAAGCATCGTCGGCCACTCCCTTGAACAACGGGCAGTTCATGCCAACGCGGATGCTGTTCCATCCCATGGCGGGCACCTTGTCCTCATGGCGTTGTGGCTGGAATCGTCTCACGTCAGCGTCGAACACTCCAATGCAGTCAACGTCGCCTTCCTCGCTATGTCTGCACAGCAGCTGCTGTCCTATGCAGATGCCAAGCACAGGCTGCCGCAGGTTCCTTATCACGTCCACCAGTCCGTGCTGATGCAGGTATTCCATGGCTCCGCGTGCCTCACCCTGGCCAGGGAACAGCACGCGGTCGGCCTTCTGAAGTATCTCAGCATCGTCCGTCAGGAGTGGCTCCACACCAAGGCGCCTCATGGCATTCACTACCGAATACACATTGCCGGCATTATATTTCACTATCGCTACATTCATCCTCTCTTATCACTTGTCACTTATCACTTATCACTTCTCACTTCTCAGGATCACGAGAAGATAATCGTCTTGTTGTGGTACGTCAGAATCTTTCGCTCGATGTGCTTCTGCACGGCTCGCGACAGCACGATCTTCTCCAGGTCTCTGCCTTTCAGCACAAGACTCTCGGGCGTGTCCTTATGCGAAATTCTTACGACGTCCTGCTCGATGATAGGTCCTGCGTCCAGCTCAGCCGTCACATAATGGCTTGTGGCACCGATAATCTTCACGCCGCGCTCCCATGCCTGATGATACGGCTTTGCACCGATGAAGGCCGGCAGGAACGAGTGGTGGATGTTGATGATGTGGTGAGGATAGCGGGCAATCATCTCGTCGCTGATTATCTGCATGTAGCGCGCCAGCACGATGAACGTCACCCTGTTCTCGCTCAGCAGCTTCATCTCTGCTGCCTCCACCTCGGCTTTGTTCGAGTGGTCTTTCTTGATAGACCACACATGATAGGGTATTCCGAACTGCTCGGCTACGTAGCGCAGGTCTTCGTGGTTGCTCACGATGCAAGGAATGTCGCACGCGAACTCCCCCGCTTTCCATCGGGCCAGCAGGTCGTAGAGGCAATGGCTCATTTTCGACACAAACAGCGCCATGCGTGGACGCTCATCTGTGAAGTAAAGGTTGAACACCATCTGGTATCGTTGAGCATAGAGCGTGTCTACATACTCCCGGATCTTGTCGCGAGGAATAAGAAACTCCTCCAGCTCCCATTCTATGCGCATGAAGAACATGCCGTCCTGACGGTCCACATACTGATCCAGATAAAC
Organism: Prevotella sp.; assembly: GCA_017509155.1. Lineage (GTDB taxonomy): Bacteria > Bacteroidota > Bacteroidia > Bacteroidales > Bacteroidaceae > Prevotella. The sequence goes on along the minus strand of JAFWQE010000146.1, from coordinate 1,014 downwards.
AATGTTCCCCTTGTTATCCGTAATAAACTTTGTCACTTCCGATATGATGCCCGGCTGATCGGGGCAATGCAGAAGTAGAATCGCTGATGATTTCATCTCTCTCTAACTGTCGATTTGTGATGTCTTTTTACAAACAATCTTTCTTTTCGCCTGCAAAGTTACGAATAAACGAGCGAAATGCAAAAGGAAAACGTGTTTTTCTTTTCATTTCCGAGTGTCAGTAACTTCGGCGGAGCCAGAGTTACGAATAAACGAGCGAAATGCAAAAGGAAAACGTGTTTTTCTTTTCATTTCCGAGTGTCAGTAACTACGGCGGAGCCAGAGTTACGAATAAACGAGCGAAATGCGAAAGGAAAACGTGTTATTCTTTTCATTTCCGAGTGCCAGAAGCTTCGATGGAGCCGGAGTTTCCCTCCAAGGGGGCGAGGGGAGCGCCTTCATACCATGTTCTTGCCACGGACAAACACGGACTTTCCTTCTTTACCACTTGGTCGGATGAATCCAACAGAGCGCGGAATGAAAAAAAAACGCCAAAAGAAATCAGTTTTCTTGCCAACAAAACATCGTTTTCTTGGCATTTTTTTGTATTAGTGTTCGGGGGAAAAAGCACCGGAGGTGCGATAGATGACAGACAGGGGTGCTACCCTGGTCTATCATCATCTATAGTTTACCAGACCGGTGAGGGCGACAGAACGTGTTACTTGTTCAGTATCAGTTATATTTTGGTCTCTGTCGCTCCCCTCGGGGCTTTCTTTGTTGTCGCATCATTACCCGGGGACTAACACTCCCGTCTGTGTTCTTTCGTCTCTTCGAGACTTTGACAAGCACAAAGACTGATACTGAACAAGATTCAGAATAGAATATTACTGTTTAAAGTTTCGCATTCGCTCAACTTCTTGGAGTTCAGGAGTTCAGGAGTTACAGGAGTTACAGACGATAGTGCTGAAGGCTCTCTTAGCGTCAGTTTACAGGGGTTGGAAGTATTGTCTGAACTCCTGTAACTCCTGTAACTCC
>JAFWQE010000145.1 GCA_017509155.1 Prevotella sp. | reverse complement strand
CAGTCGCTCTCGGGCCACGCTATCGCTTCCGAACGACTGCAGGGAACATTGGCGATAGTAGGGGGCGTAGAAGTTCAAACGGCCGCTGAGGAGCGTGTCGACGCCCTTCATTTCGCCAAGAAGAGGTGCCCGCAGACTGTCAGCATAGGTATCGGCATAGTGGCATGTAGAGCCGTCGGTGCGCAAGTAGTCGCCAGTCTCGGTGGAGATGATATAGAAAATGTCGGCCTGCCCTTGACGATCAGTCACGTACCATTGCGAAGTTTCGTCGTAGTTGGGCTCGGCTGGGATGCTCTCGTCGGCCGTTTGTCTGTTGGCACAAGCCGCAAACGCCATCATGACAGCAAGAAGCAACATGATGTTGATGGTTTTGGCGGATTGAAGGTGTTTCATCTGTTTGATAGTTTTAATGATTGTCGTTCCGCAGATGGTCGACCGCACACAGACCGCAGAACGTCAGCAGACCGTTGAGCATGAGCAGCTCGTAGCCGAAGTGGTAGTTCCATAGGTGCTGGCTCAGCTGGTCGAGGCCGAAGCAGAGTAGGGGAGCAAAGATGCATACTAAAGACGTTAGTGGCAAGGGACAAGTGGCAAGGGGCGCGAGATTTCCCTTGTCTATTGGAGATGCCGATTCACAAAGGGCGTTCTCTTGCTCCTTGTTCCTTCCCCCTAACATTCCATAGGCAAACAGCCCCAGCAACGGGCCGTAGGTGTAGCCGCACATGATGTAGATGGCGTCGATGACACTTGGCGAGTTGGCCAGTCGGAACAGCATGATGACCACGATAAAGACCAGCGCCATGCCAATATGTACGCGGCGGCGCAGGCGTTCATCGTCAGGCCGGCCGCAGATGTCGACGCAGTAGCTGGTGGTCATGGCGGTCAGGGCCGAGTCGGCCGAGGAGAAGGCTGCCGCCACGATGCCAAGTGTGAACAGCACCAAGGCGCCCTGTCCCAGCGAACCCGTTGCAGCAAACATTGGCAGCAGCTGATCGCCGGCTGCAGGCAGTTCGACACCGCGTTGTTGTGCCAGCAGTACCAGTAGTACGCCCAGCGAGAGGAATAGCAGGTTGGCAGGCAGGAAGGCAAGTCCGTAGACAGTCATATCCTTCTGTGCGTCGCGCAGCGAGCGGCAGGTAAGGTTCTTCTGCATCATGTCCTGGTCGAGGCCCGTCATGACGATGACTACGAACACGCCGCTGAGGAACTGCTTCCAGAAGTTCTGCCGCGACACCCAGTCGTCCCACACAAACACGCGCGAATGGCTGTCCTCTGCGATGGCCGTCACGACACCTGCGAGGTCGAGGTTCAGCTCGCCCATCACCTTATATATAATAAGGAGCAGTGCTCCAAACATGCATAGCGTCTGCAGCGAGTCGGTCCACACCAGCGTCTTGATGCCACCGCGCCGTGTGTAGAGCCAGATGAGAACTATCATGGCAAGAACGACGAGGAGGAAGGAAAGGGTTTGAAGTGTTGGAGTGCTGGAATTAAGGAGTTCAGACAGATGATTTTGAAAGGAATCAGCAGCATAAGTGACGTCTGAATTCCTAAACTCCTGACTTCCTGAACTCCCGACTATGACCCCCCATATCACCATGCACACCAGATAGAAGCGGGCAGCGGCGCCCGTCATCTTCGAAAGCAGGAAGAACGCGGCACCCGTCTTGTAGGCCTCGCGTTCAAGTCGTTGCCCGAGGAACGTGTAGATGCTGGTGAGGTTCAGTTTGTAATAGATGGGCAGCAGAACGAGCGCTACGAGCAGGTAGCCGGGAATGAATCCTAGGCACATCTGCAGGTAGGTCATGTCCTGTCGCAGCACCATGCCTGGTACTGACACGAAGGTGACGCCCGAGATGGAAGCCCCGATCATGCCCCATGCCACGAGATACCACGGGCTGCGTCGTTCGCCACGGAAGAATGCGTCGTTGGTCGACCGGCGCGCCGTCAGTCGGCTCAGCAGCATCAGCACGGCCATATAGGCCAAGATAACCAGAATAATCGTCATAATTGCGCCGCGAAGGTACTAAAAAATAAGTAAAATGCCAAATATTAAAAAATTTCTTACAAATTGTTTGGTGGTTTCGGAAAAATGTTTTAATTTTGCAGCGTAAACATTAAAAAAGTAACAAAATGACAACGATGATTTCTACATGTTGGTGGTGGCGTAGCTCAAGATTCAAGAAGTCGTGAGTCGCTCGACCGTGTGGAATATCGCATATAATCCATCAAGGGGTCTGCCGTTCTCAACGACAGGCCCCATTTCTTTTGAAGTTAAAGAAATAAGCAACAAGTTCCGGAATTCAATGAAAGATAAAGAAATAACCAACACAATTACATTCAAATAATAAAGCATTATGAAACAGAAAAAATTTATCCTTCAGGAGAGTGAACTGCCCACAGCATGGTACAACATTCAGGCCGACATGCCCAACAAGCCGCTGCCGCCCATCCATCCAGCCACGAAACAGCCGCTGGGAGTCGACGACCTTGCCCATATCTTCCCACGCGAGTGCTGCGTGCAGGAGTTGGATCAGGAGCACGACTTCATCCCCATCCCCGAGGAGGTACAGGAGAAGTACAAGTACTACCGCTCCACGCCGCTGGTGCGTGCCTATGCTTTGGAGGAAGCACTCGGAACGCCTGCCCACATCTACTTTAAGAATGAGTCGGTGAACCCGCTGGGCTCGCACAAGATCAACTCTGCCCTGCCTCAATGCTACTATGCCAAGCAGGAAGGAACCACCAACGTCACCACCGAGACGGGTGCCGGTCAGTGGGGTGCAGCCCTGAGCTATGCGGCTTCGGTGTTCGGACTTGAGGCTGCCGTCTATCAGGTGAAAATCTCTATGCAGCAGAAGCCCTATCGCTCGAGCATCATGCGCACGTTTGGTGCCGCCGTGACAGGTTCGCCCTCGATGTCGACGCGTGCCGGTAAGGATATCATCACTCGCGATCCGCGTCATCCTGGCTCACTGGGAACGGCCATCTCTGAAGCCGTTGAGCTGGCCACCACCACGCCCGGCTGTAAGTACACGCTTGGCTCGGTGCTGAATCACGTGGCCATCCACCAGAGCATTATCGGACTCGAGGCCGAGAAACAGATGGCAATGGCCGGCGAATATCCCGACGTGGTTATCGCCTGCTTCGGCGGAGGTAGCAACTTTGGCGGCATCGCCTTCCCCTTCATGCGCCACAACCTGAAGGACGGAAAGACTACAGAGTTCATTGCTGCCGAGCCCGAGAGCTGCCCGAAACTCACGCGCGGTAAGTTTGCATACGACTTTGGCGACGAGGCTGGTTACACGCCGTTGCTGCCCATGTACACGCTGGGTCATGGCTTCAAGCCTGCCAACATCCACGCTGGCGGACTGCGCTACCACGGGGCAGGCATGATCATCTCGCAGCTCATCAAGGACGGACTGATGCACGGCGTCGACATCCCGCAGCTGGAGACCTTCGAGGCTGGCCTGCTCTTTGCGCGTACCGAGGGCATCATCCCGGCTCCCGAGTCGAGTCATGCCATCGCAGCCGCCATCCGCGAGGCCGAGAAGTGCAAGCAGACGGGCGAGGAGAAGGTCATTCTTTTCAACCTCTCCGGCCACGGACTCATCGACATGACTGCTTACGAGCAGTACCTCAATGGCGACCTCATCAACTACAAGATCTCCGATGAGGACATCGAGAAGAACCTCAAGAGCGTGCCGCAATAATCAGCTTTCAATTTATTGAAGGATTACAGTAATCAAAGAAACATAAGCAGATGAACCGTCAGCACTATCGCCAGACAGCATGTTGTTGCGCTAATCACACTCGATTAGCGGCTGGTGCTGCATGCTCCTGCTCTGGCTGAACGCTTTCAGTCATCAGAGATTACAAAGTCACAGAAGCTCCGCTAATCAAATAAGACTGATTGGCGGAGTTTTTTCATTAGTAAATAAACATCATTATCAACCAATACAAAAATAGTATGATTTACAAGAGTCTTACAGAACTGATTGGGGGTACACCGCTCCTGAATCTGAAACAACAAGAAGGACAGCTGGCCGACATCGTGGCTAAGTTGGAGTATTTCAATCCTGGAGGCAGCGTGAAGGACCGCATCGCACGAGCCATGATAGAGGATGCCGAAGAGCGCGGACTGCTGAAGCCTGGCGCGACAATCATCGAACCCACAAGCGGAAACACCGGCGTAGGCCTGGCATGGGTGGGCACAAGCAAGGGCTATCGCGTTGTGCTGACCATGCCCGACACGATGAGTCTGGAGCGGAGAAACCTGCTGCGTGCCTATGGGGCTGAACTGGTTTTGACACCTGGTGCAGAGGGCATGAAGGGCGCGATAGCCAAGGCCACACAACTGCAGGAGCAGACACCCGGGGCCGTTATCCTCGGCCAGTTTGTGAACCCTGCCAATCCTGCCGCTCACGAGCGTACCACGGGAGAGGAAATCTGGGCCGACACCGAAGGTCGCGTCGACATTTTCGTAGCCGGTGTGGGTACAGGTGGAACCGTCAGCGGTACCGCTCGCGCGCTGAAGAAGCACAACCCGGCCGTGAAAGTGGTAGCTGTGGAGCCGGCCTCGTCGGCCGTACTTTCAACAGGCACGCCCGGCAAGCACAAGATTCAGGGCATTGGTGCAGGTTTTGTTCCGCAGACCTACACTGCTGATGTAGTTGATGACATCCTGACCGTGAGCGACGACGATGCCAAGCTTCACGCCCGTCTGCTTGCCCAGGGCGAAGGACTGCTCGTTGGCATCTCCTCAGGTGCCGCCTATGCAGCTGCACTTCGACTGGCCCGCCAGCCTGAGAATCAAGGCAAGACGATTGTCGCCCTGCTGCCCGACACGGGTGAGCGCTATCTCTCAACAGGGCTTTTCGATTAAGCATTCATTTATTGACCTAACCGCAAATAGTCAAGT
>JAFWQE010000144.1 GCA_017509155.1 Prevotella sp. | reverse complement strand
CTATGACAAAAAAGACAGGACGCGGAGGGGCAACACCTTATTATTATATACACGCGCGAAGAGGGAAGGCGGAGGGAAGGCAGGGACGCAGAGGGGAGGCGGAGGGGCGCGGAGGGCACTGCGGCACTGCCGCAGTCTACACGACAGGGGGGAAGGGAGGGGCTGCGGAAGTACCGCAGCCTACGGAACCTGAGGGAAGGGGGAGGCGATGAAAAGGAAAAGGAGGAAAGGTGACAGAATGGCAAGAAAAGGGGGAAAGAAGAGGGGGAAAGTGCTAAAAGAGCTGAATAATTGACGGTTTTCTTGCGTATGTGATGAAAAAGTTGTATGTTTGCATGCCGCTATGGCATTGTTTTTGCAGGGAAGGAAGTAAGGAGGACCACAAGTGGGAGGGAAACCTTCGGTGGTATTTGAAGCGATTATTAACATCAAAAAAGAAAGAAAATGGATTTAGAAAGATTTCAACAGCAAGTAGTGAACGGCCAAGTGGAGAGAAGCCGTTGGGAGACAGGCGTTGCCTTCCCAGCTTTGATGCGCAAGGTTTATGTGTGGATGACGCTGGCACTTGTCATCACCGGTTTCACCGCCTGGGGTGTTGCCCACAGTCCGGGCATCCTGTCGATGATTGTCAACAACCAGCTGATCTTCTGGGGCCTGTGCATCGCCGAACTGGCACTGGTGTGGGGTGTGAGTGCCGCCATCAACCGTCTGTCATTAGCCACGGCGACGCTGCTGTTCATACTCTACTCCGTAATTAACGGCGTCACGTTGTCGTTCATCTTCCTGGCCTTCACGCAAGAGTCCATCACATCGGTATTCTTCATCACGGCTGCCACCTTTGGCGCAATGGCTGCCTACGGCTATTTCACCAAGAGCGACCTCTCATCGTGGGGCAAGATCTTGTTCATGGCACTCATCGGCATTATCATTGCCACTATCGTGAACATCTTCCTCAACAGCAGCATGCTCAACATGATCGTGAGCTACGCCGGCGTTCTCATCTTCGTTGGACTGACCGCCTACGACACGCAAAAAATCAAGGAAAGGCTCTCCATGGCCGACAGCGCCGACGAGACAGCACAGAAGATAGCCCTGATGGGAGCCTTGAGTCTCTATCTGGACTTCATCAACCTGTTTATCTATCTGCTCCGCATCTTCGGCAGCAGAGACTAACAACTGATGAGCACAACCATGAGGCTGACAGCCTGCCACGTGCAGACTGTCAGCCTTTGTTTTTTATTCTGGCAGAAAAAGCAAAAAAGGACGCCGTCAAAAAGAAACTTTTCTGCCGAAAAAAAACATGCCTGAAATGTACTTGAGCGGCGTGCTTTTGTAGAAGAAAAGCATAGGATAGTAGAAAGTTTGCATAAAAATATAAGATTCTGTCAAGAAAATTTGCTTGAACGAATATTTATGTTTAATTTTGCAGCGAATTTCGGATAATTATACTATCAATAAGGTAAAATGAAATAGAGGAGGAACCATCTGAGAGGTAACAACATCATAAATCAACAAAGAAAGGAAAAAGAATATGAAGGTTAAAGACAACAGAATGGAGACCCTGAAGATGCTTATTTCGAGCATGGAACTGGGTTCGCAGGAAGAAGTGCTCAACGCACTTGAGAAAGAAGGTTTCAAGCTGACGCAGGCCACGCTGAGCCGTGACATGAAGCAGCTGAAGGTGGCAAAGGCCGCCTCGATGAACGGCAGATATGTGTATGTGCTGCCCAACGACACGATGTATAAGCGCGTGAGCACGCCGCGGTCGGCTGCCGAGATGTTGCAGACGAGCGGTTTCGTGAGCATCAACTTCTCGGGCAACATGGCAGTCATCAAGACGCGCCCGGGCTATGCCAGCTCCATCGCCTACAACATTGACAACAGGGACATACCCGAATTACTGGGCACCATCGCGGGCGACGACACCATCTTCATCGTCATCAAGCAGGGAGCAGAAAAAGCAGCCGTGATAGAAGGGCTGAGCATGGTACTGCCCGACATCAAGTAGGCATGTCCTCCAGTGCAGTCATCTGCAAAGAACAACAAAGAAAAAACAGAAGAACCGAAGCATCAAGCTATGGAAGAAATTGAAGTGTTGGTGGCTGATGAAACGCACGAGAAGTACGTAGACATCATTCTGGACACCATCAGCGAAGCGGCCAAGGTGCGCGGCACAGGTATAGCCCGCCGCACACATGAGTATCTTGTGACCAAGATTCGCGAAGCCAAGGCCGTGATAGCACTATGCGGCGACGAATTCGCCGGTTTCAGCTACATCGAGACGTGGGGCAACAAACAGTATGTCACCACGTCGGGACTTATCGTACACCCAAAATACCGCGGTCGCCATCTTGCCAAGCGCATCAAGGACATGACGTTCTCGCTGGCCCGCACGCGGTGGCCCAAGGCGAAGATCTTCTCGCTGACGAGCGGTGCCGCCGTCATGCAGATGAACACGCAGTTAGGCTACAAACCGGTAACCTTTGCCGAACTGACCGACGACGAAGCATTCTGGAAAGGCTGCGAGGGCTGTGTCAACGTGGACATCCTGCGCCGCACAGGCCGCAAGTATTGCATCTGCACGGGCATGCTCTTCGACCCCGAGGAGCACTTGCCGGCAAAGATACCCGAAAGTGTGCTTGAGCGAATTCGCCTTCTGGAAGCCCAGGAGCCGACAAAAGAGGCGCAACAAAACGGAAACGGTTAACAAGAAACAAACAAGCAACGATATTGACATGGAACAGAAGAAAAAAGTGGTAGTCGCCTTCAGTGGCGGACTCGATACATCATACACCGTGATGTATCTGGCCAAGGAAAAGGGCTATGAAGTGTATGCTGCCTGCGCCAACACGGGCGGGTTCAGCGCAGAACAGCTGAAGAAGAACGAAGAAAACGCCTACCGACTGGGGGCGAAGCAATACGTGACACTCGACGTGACGCATGAGTACTACGAGAAGTCGCTGAAGTATATGGTATTTGGCAACGTGCTTCGCAACAACTGCTACCCCATCTCGGTGTCGAGCGAGCGCATCTTCCAGGCACTGGCCATCGCTCGCTATGCCAACGAGATTGGCGCCGATGCCATCGCCCACGGCTCCACGGGTGCAGGCAATGACCAGATCCGTTTCGACATGACCTTCCTGGTAATGGCGCCCGGCGTCGAGATTATCACCCTGACACGCGACAAGAAACTGACGCGCAAAGAAGAGGTGGACTACCTCAACGACAACGGTTTCGAGGCCGACTTTGCCAAACTGAAATACAGCTACAACGTGGGAATCTGGGGCACCAGCATCTGCGGTGGCGAACTGCTCGACCCGACTCAGGGACTGCCCGAGGAGGCTTACCTGAAGCACGTCACAGCCAAGGAGCCTGAGCAACTGCTGAAGATTGAGTTCGAGAAGGGAGAAATCGTAGGCGTAAACGGCGAAAAGTTCACCGACCGCGTGAAGGCTATCCAGAAGATTGAGGAGATTGGCGCCTCCTACGCCATCGGCCGCGACGCCAACGTGGGCGACACCATCATCGGCATCAAAGGCCGCGTGGGATTCGAAGCCGCTGCACCGAAGCTCATCATCGAGGCCCATCGCCTGCTGGAGAAGTCCACGCTGTCGAAATGGCAGCAGTACTGGAAAGACCAGGTGGCCAACTGGTACGGCATGTTCCTCCACGAGAGCCAGTATCTGGAGCCCGTCATGCCCGATATCGAGGCCATGCTCACCTCCTCGCAGCGCAACGTCACGGGAACGGCCATTCTGAAGCTCCGTCCCTTTGGTTTCGAGACCGTGGGCATAGATTCGCCCAACGACCTGACGCGTTCGAAGCTCGGCGAATATGGCGAGACACAGACCGGCTGGACAGCCGACGAGGCCAAGGGCTTCATCAAGGTGCTGAGTACGCCGCTGCGGGTGTATTATGGCGCGCATAAAGGGGAAAGATAGGCTCCCTGACCCTCCCGAGGGGATAAGAACCCACCCCAACCCCTCCCCAAGGGAGGGGCTTCCGGTAGCGGAAGACCAGAGCTTATACCGCGCGATGCGTGGTCATCAATGCGTAAACATCAATTATTTATCATTTAGCATTCAGGGGTAAAGCCCGCAGAAAAAAAATGACAGAAACATGCAATAACTTCAGTTCCTCCTCCCTCCTTTCGGAAGAAACTTTTACAGACAACGTTGTTCGTGTCGGCATTCTCGGGGCGGCAGGCTATACGGGCGGCGAACTCATCCGCCTGCTCTTGAACCATCCGCAGGCCAAGATTGTGTTTGCCAACTCTGAGAGCAACGCCGGCAACCTGGTGAGCGACGTGCACGAAGGCCTCATCGGCGAGACCGACCTGCGCTTCACCGACCAGATGCCGTTTGACGAGGTCGACGTGGTGTTCTTCTGTTTCGGCCACGGCAAGAGCGAGGCATTCCTGAAGGAACACACCATTCCCGCCGACGTGAAGATAATCGACCTGGCGCAGGACTTCCGCATCCAGGGCGCTCACGACTACGTCTACGGCCTGCCCGAAATCAACCGCGAGGCCATCAAGAGCGCCGTCCACGTGGCCAATCCCGGCTGCTTCGCCACCGCCATACAAGTGGCACTGCTGCCCGCAGCCCACCTGAACCTGCTGAAAGAAGATGTCAGCGTGAACGCCATCACTGGCAGTACGGGCGCCGGACAGAAGCCCGGTGCCACCACTCATTTCTCGTGGCGCAACAACAATCTGAGCATCTACAAGCCCTTCCAGCACCAGCATATCGCCGAGATTCGTCAGTCGCTCAGGCAGGTGCAGGGCTATCTCGATGCGAGCATCGACTTCATTCCCTATCGCGGAGACTTCGCCCGAGGCATCTTTTGTACCGCCGTGGTGAAGACAAAGGCCCCGATTGAAGACGTGATTCAGACCTACAAGGAGTTCTACGCCGACGCGCCCTTCACCCACTACTGCGACAAGTCCATCGACCTAAAGCAAGTGGTGAACACCAACAAGGCCCTCGTGCATGTGGAGAAATACGGCGACAAGCTGCTTGTCACCTCCGCCATCGACAACCTGCTCAAGGGAGCCGTGGGACAAGCCGTGCAGAATATGAACCTCATGTTTGGCATCGACCAGACAACGGGTCTGAAACTCAAGGCTTCTGCCTTCTGAGTCTTATCGATATTGCAGAAATCGGCTGACAATTGTTGTTTTGTCAGTCGATTTTACGTTTTGGCAGTCTTGTTTCCAATAGTTTTTCTTAACTTTGCAAGGCTATGTATACTCTTAAAAAGAACATCCAGAAAGCCCTGGGTCTTGTGCTCTTCAGCTGGTGCACAGCGCTGCCTTTGTCGGCACAGGACACAAGTGCCTGCAAGATAGAAAAAATCGAGGTGGAACGTCTGCCCGACATGAATATTCCCCGCTCTGCCCACAATGCCTTCTACCTGAACGGTGAGGTGGTGGTGATGGGCGGCCATACGACAGGCTTTGTGCCTACACCGACGGCAGAATACTACCGCGACGGCAAATGGAATGAAATGCCGATGACCTATATCCACGACTTCGCCTTTGCACTTCCGCTGAAGTCGGGAAAGGTCTTGGTGGCCGGTGGTGTCAGCGAAGCGCTGGGCATCGGTCAGACCTTTGCCGTAGAATTATATGACCCTCAGCAGCACTTCTTCGACGGTTTCGGCTGCATGGACAAGAAGCGCGCATGCTTGAGCGGCACGGAGACTGACAGCGGACGTGTGGTCATCGCTGGCAACTGGTATGGCGACGACGGCATCGAGATGTTCGACGGCCGTCAGGGTTTCTCACTTGTCAAGCCCGCAACCCAGCAACGCAGTAGACCCTACATACTCCGCACGTCGCCCAACAATGTCATCATCTTCAGCAGTTCCGACACATTCGACCATCCCTTCGACAGCATCATGGTCGACCAACTGAATGGCGACCCCATCCACATTCCGCTGTTCGACACGTGGCATCCCGTCAAGTACGAGTTCATGAACAGCGACTGTTTCTTCATCGGTGATGAGTCGAAGGGCGACTATTCCTATCTCCTCTTGGCCCAGAACGAGCAGGGGCAGATAGCTTTCGTCAGGTCCTCGGCCACCGGTTTTTCCCTTCTGCCCACCACCTGTCCTATTCCGACCAAGATTGATGGCGACAGCATCTACTACGGTTCTGTCGTCGTTGACCGTCTGCGAAAGAAAGGATACGTAGGAGCTTCCGGCGCCCATCAGGTGTTCATCCTGTGCATCGACTACAGCCATCAGCCTGCACAGCTTACCATTCTTCGCAACGACCAGCTGCAGCCCAGCAGCCACCAGAATCTCCTTGTGCTGCCCGACGGCAACATCATCCTCACAGGTGGCTGTCCCGCAGGCGACAACTACCACCCCTACGCCTCGGTCTTCCTGCTCCATACCGGCGACAGTCCCGAGTTGGGCAAAGGCACACCGGCATGGCCTTGGCTGCTGGCATTGGTCGGCACCGCATCAGCCGCCCTACTGCTTTACCTCTTTTATTTTATACGCGCACGAAGGAAACGGCACATGGAGACCGTCATCTCTGAGCAAAACCACGATGACAGTCCGTCTGAAGAGCCTGCCGACAATCCACCCGCCGACAGCGCCCTGATGAAAAACATCTGCCAGCTGATGGAAGAAGAGAAACTCTATCGCGACAGCACGTTGAAGATAGAGGACGTGGCCCGCCTGCTGAACAGCAACCGCCGCTACATCTCCACCTGCATCAACAACGAGCGCCACTGCACCTTCACGCAGTTTGTAAACGCCTACCGTGTAGCCTACGCACAACAACTGCTCAGCCAGCATCCCGACAAAAAGCTCATCGAAGTTGGAACAGAGGCTGGCTTTGCCAACGAAACGAGTTTCTATCGAGTGTTCAAAGCGTTCACCGGCACCACGCCAAGAGAGTGGATGAAAAAGTAGAAAATGCCGAAAACGACTGACAAAACAACAATTGTCAGTCGTTTTTCTTGTTTTGTTCCCCCGTCTGTCGTCCGTTTTTGCGATATTTGCAAAAACAACATCTATCAATTTTAAATGAAAACGAACATGAAAAAGTTTACATCATTCCTTTTGCTGATGTTTCTGGCCGCAGGCTATGCATCGGCACAACCACCCGCACCGCAAGACGTCGTCGCGGCCTCCAAAGGTCAGTTACCCACCACACTGCCCACCGTGCCTCCGGCACAAGAAAACGTGGTGCCTGGACTGTGGCTTGACAACATCGGCTACGAGCACAACTCTTACTCTAGTAGCTACAAATGGACTGCAACGCTCACCTTCGGAGAATACGGCTATACCTACGAGGCTATCATGGCCTATTACGCCATCGAGAAGAAAAACGCCAATGGCGGATGGGATCGCGTTGCTACACTCGCCAGCAACTCCGTGGGTTACGACGTCTACGATTCTGGAACCTACAGATTGCACTACTTGGACGGAGACTTGATAGGAAAAGTCACCAATGAGGTGGTAGTGGAATTCCCTGCTGGCAACTGCATCTCGAAGTACCACAGCTGGTGGCGCAGCGATTACGAGGATCCTCTTGTCGGAATTGACGTCATAGGAAAACTGAATGTCTATGTCACCAACCACACATATGGAGAAGACGAGAATACGGAAGTCACGATTGAGGACGGCTATTATCACTATCAGTGGTACCGCAGGAATCCCAACACTGGTCAGATGACAGCCATTCAAGGCGCTACCATGCTCCACTACATCCCAACTATCAATGACGTTGGTTACAAACTGGCCTTGGAAGTGACGGGCGACGGCACACACTGTAACTTCCTCCTGAACATTCCCCTTGACAACGTGGTGAAGCTTCCCGTAATGGCATCGCTCGACTATGTTGGTGCCGACGGTTTCATTCTCAACACCGACTATGTGGTAAATGCCGATGACTTTGTCATGAACATGGAGTTCTACGGAGAGGACGAACAGCCGCAGAGCACTTTGAACATCAGCCAGCGCGAACCCGGAAAGTATGTGTTCCGTGGTGACATGAGTGAATATGAATATGGCATTGTCGAACACACTAACCCCAGTATCTTCATCTGCTTCGTCTACCTGATGGAACAAGACTGGGATGAAGACGGGGAGATGGAAATCATTGAATGGCACCGCGAGGCACAGATCATGCCCGACCGCTACCTGCAGCCACTCATTGTGAAGCCCGTCTACAACGGAACACCATTGTCAACCACCATTGAAGCCTACGCACCGAACATCGACGGTATCCCGACGCTCGTCGGCACGGCAGAGGCTGTTGACGGGGATGGTGCTTCCTTCGACACACTACCCACGTTGGGCGGAGGCGTTTTCGTAAAGGCACTGCGCACGGACAACACTTCCGAGACCTACTATCCCAACGTCCTTCTCTGGGAAGAGGCAACGCGCGTGATGCCCGGCTTTGAAAGAGACGAGGATTGGAACGATATTATTCACGAATACACCATCGACGTGAAACCCGTCTTCACTCCGCTCACAGGCCCTGGTGTCATCGAGGGGACAGTGAACGTAACATCGTCGGCAAATGCACGCCATCGGGCGCCGGCCAATGCCTCTGGTATCAGTGTCTACCTGCAGAAGAAGGGTGGCGACATCATCGCCTGCGAGCAGATTGCCCCTTCGGGTGACTACCGATTCGAGAACGTGCCTCTGGGCAGCTATGAGATTCTGGTCAATGTGGACGGCTTCATACAGGAGCAAACCACCGAGGTGACACTCACCAACGACCAGCCCACGGTCAGCGACGTGGACTACTACGTGAACGAAGACAACACCATCACCACCACTCCGGGCTCACAGACCCCGACCGCCATCACTAGCTTCAAGTTGCAGCAGGGAACTGTCGTTTACGATCTACAGGGCCGCCGTCTTGAAGCGCCGCAAAAGGGTGTGAATATCATCAAGTTCCCCGATGGTAAGACAAGGCAGGTTGTCATTAAATAAGAGCATTTAATAAAACATTTGCAGAGGCGCCACCTTGTGACGTCTCTGCCAAAATTATTAACACCATCTATTTATTTTAAGAAATCATGAAAAAGCATATTCTAACCTTTATACTTACGTTGGCGGCCATCGCCATCAACGCACAGGATCAGGTTCGTGAAGTAGAACCAGGAGTAGATGGTCCTCTGCCTTCGATACCGACAATGTCAGAACCTGCTGCCGGAACCTTTGGCGGACTCTTTCTCCAAAGTGTAGGCTACCGTCATAATTCCGGATGGATTATCAATGGCAACTGGGCCAATATGGATGCCTACGAGGCTTATATCTACTTTGTTTCGCCGACAGAACTTGGTGGAGAATACCACACCCTACAATACCGTACCAATGGCGGAGCTTGGCAGAACTCTTTGAACAGCGATGGAGAAGTAAAACTAATAACTTCCGACATTTCGTTCCTCTCGCCCGTAATTACCAGTGACATCGACTATCGTCTTGTACTCCACGGGGGCGAGAAAGACGGCTGGGTCTCCAACGTTATCTCGGTGAAGAAACCCACGGTAGACTATTCTGTCATCACGCGGTCTGGCTACTCTGAACCCGACTTTATTGGCGTAGGAATAGATGTTGATTGTGCTTACATAGACACAGAGCGGCAAAACAAAGGTTCCTACAACTCTTCCACGGGAAAAGTGGATTATACCACATACGCAAGTTTCTACACCTACAATACGACCTGCTACCATCACCAATGGTACAGGATGAACCCTCTCAGTTACGAAATGATTCCCATCGAACGAGCCACAGGTCTTACTTACACGCCTACAGCAGCAGACCTAGGCTATCAACTGATTGACGTTACCACAGGCGATGACCAAAACATCAGCTTCTACGTGGCTGCCAATCACGGTATCGTTCAGGCCACCATCCTTGCTTCTATCGAGTATGCAGGCTTAGACGGTTTCATTCTCAACACCAACTACATCCTCCCCAACGGCGGCAAGGATATAGAAGCCATCGACTGGATGAGCGAAGTTGGTGACATTCTGCCGGCCAGCTGCATACAGGAAGTAAAACCTGGACAGTATGCTTTTGTCACAGAACTGAATGAAGAAAGCGGCTTCATCATCGAATACGCCGACGAGAACTACAAATTGGTAGGCGACTACGGTGAAGAGGGGAATCCTTGGTATCGCTTCTTCCACATGTTCTTTGGTGAAATGAACATGCCCATCGCAGCTACGGCGTCGGTCAATACGCCTATCGATGTTATAGGACGCGACATCAACGGACATTGGGATGTGGTAGCAACCATCGACCCGTCGGCTGGCGAAGAAGAGGAAATCTATCTTATATCGGGAAAGTACTACCTGAGAACGCAACCCACCGCCGGAACACTCGCCACCTACTACCCCAGTGCGCTGCTTTGGGAAGAGGCTACTGCGGTTACGCCAGGCTATGATATTGACGAGGACTGGAATAATCTGACGAAGACTTATTCCATTAACGCGAAGTCTGTACCTCCTGCACTCAACGGCTCAGGTGTCATCGAGGGAACTGTGAATATAGCCTCCTCGGCTGCAAACGCACCGCGCCGCGCATCCGCAGACGCCTCGGGCATTAGTGTTTACCTTCAGAAGAAGGGTGGCGACATCATCGCTTGCGAAGAGACCAACACCTCGGGTGGCTATCGTTTCGAGAAGGTGCCGATGGGCAGCTATGAGGTACTGGTCAATGTTGATGGATGTTTGCAGGAGCAGACCACCGAGGTGACGCTTACCAACGACCAGCCCACGGTCAGCGATGTGGACTACTACGTGAACGAAGACAACACCATCACCTCCACACCCGGCTCACAGGCCCCGACCGCCATTGCCCAACACGCAACACCTACCACCCAACAGTGGTACGACCTCAGCGGCCGTCGCCTGCGCCATCCGCAGCCGGGCGTGAACATTGTCAAGGGCACCGACGGCACCGTCAGACGGATTCTTGTACGCTGAACAACGAGTTTAGCGCCCCACTTTATCAAACATCTGAAGAGCATCCGGCTCTTTTGCCGGAAATCATCTAGAAAAATCTTGCGCAATACGCCAATTTGCGCGAGATTTTTCTATGTTTTTTGTGTCGCAGATTGGAAAGAGCCAGCGAGGGCCCCGGCGTTTTGCACGTCGAGCAACCAGCGGAATGAGGCTGCACGCAGGCAGAGACACCGCCTCTGCCACACGCATCCTGCGGAAAGGAAACGGTTGTCACCGGCCACAAAAATGACAAAACGGGAGGCAGAAAGGGGATGTTTTGGCACGGTGTAACGGTTTTTAAGCAAAAAGATGGCAGAAAGCAACGAATTGTCAGATATTTGCCGTAACTTTGCAAGCGATTAAAAGAAATGTTGACAAAATGAAACTATTCGACGTTTATCCTCTTTTCGACGTGAACATCGTCAGGGGAAAGGGATGCCGCGTGTGGGACGACAAGGGGCAGGAGTATCTGGACCTCTATGGCGGACATGCCGTCATCAGCATCGGTCACGCGCACGCGCATTATATAGATAAGGTGACGGAGCAGCTCGGAAAGCTCGGATTCTACTCCAACTCCGTGCAGAACAAGCTGCAGGTGGAGCTGGCCGAGCGGCTGGGACGCATCAGCGGCTACGACGACTACCAGCTGTTTCTCATCAACAGCGGTGCCGAGGCCAACGAGAACGCCCTGAAACTGGCTTCGTTCCAAACGGGACGCACACGCGTGCTGTCTGCCCAGAAGGCCTTCCACGGGCGCACATCGCTGGCCGTGGAGGTGACAAACAACCCCAAGATTATTGCTCCCATCAACGACAACGGCCATGCGTGCTACCTGCCGCTGAACGACCTCGAGGCATGGGAAGAAGAGCTGCAGAAGGGCGATGTCTGCGCCGTCATCCTGGAGTGCATCCAGGGCGTGGGCGGCATACAGATGGCCACGGCCGAGTTTGCACAGGGCCTGGCAAAAGCCTGCAAGCAGCATGGCGCGGTGCTCATCTGTGACGAGATACAGTGCGGATATGGCCGCTCGGGCAAGTTCTTTGCCCACCAGTGGCTGGGCATACGGCCCGACATCATCACCGTGGCCAAGGGCATTGCCAACGGATTCCCCATGGGTGGCCTGCTCATCTCGCCAGACTTCAAGCCCGTCTACGGTCAGCTGGGCACGACATTCGGCGGCAACCACCTGGCCTGTGCGGCAGCTCTGGCCGTGCTCGACGTGTTTGAACAGGAAAGTCTGGTGGAGAACGCGCGCGTGGTGGGCGACTATCTGATGGACCAGCTGCGGCAGATCAGCAACGACGACAGCGCCGACACCAAGGCTCGCATCCTCGACGTGCGCGGTCGCGGACTGATGATTGGCGTGGACCTGAACGTGCCCCACAAGGAGGTACGCAGCCGTCTGGTCTACGAGCAACACTGTTTCACAGGGTGCGCAGGCACCAACGTGCTCAGGCTGTTGCCCCCGCTTTGCCTGAGCAAGGCGGAAGCCGACGATTTCATTGTACGATTAAGACAAGCATTGGGTAAATAGTCGGATGGCATCCGACCTAATTGAAAAGAAGCATTATGAAGATTTCTGTCATTGGAGCAGGTGCCATGGGCGGTGCGCTCGTGGAGGGACTGCTCAAAGGAGAGACGTTCTCTCCAGCCGACATCACTGTGGCCGACCCGTCGCAGGAAGTGCTCAACCGCTTCAGCACCACGGGAGCCAGCATCACCACGGAGAACAATGTGGCCGCCGAAGGAGCCGACATCGTGTGCGTAGTGGTGAAGCCCTGGCTGGTGGAAACGGTTCTGAAAGGCATCAAGGAGAGCCTCAACTACAACAAGCAGCTGCTCATCGTCGTGGCTGCACGCGTAACGGCCAAGAGCATCCAGCAATGGATGGCCAAGGACGACGGGTCGCTGCCGCCACTGTTCCTCTGCATTCCGAACATCGCCATAGCGCAGCGCGCATCGATGACATTCCTCGTGCCCGTCGGCACAAACGAGCAGCAGACGCGCATGGTGAAGGACATCTTCGACGAGCTGGGCAACACCATCGTGACCGAAGAACGGCTCCTGGCTGCCGGCACCACGCTGGCCTCGTGCGGCATCGCCTACGCCATGCGCTACATCCGCGCGGCGTCTGAGGGCGGCGTAGAACTGGGATTCAAGGCCAAAGAGGCGCAGCAAATCGTGGAGCAGACCGTGAAAGGAGCCGTGGAACTGCTACAAGCCAGCCACATGCACCCCGAAGCTGCCATCGACCTGGTGGCGACACCGGGCGGCGTAACCATCAAGGGACTCAACGAAATGGAGCATGCCGGCTTCACCAGTGCGGTGATAAGAGGACTGAAAGCAGCCCTCTGAAACAAGGCATAGCTCCGCTCTCGGAAACAGAAAACGCCAAATCGGAGTCCTGAAAACGACGCTTGCAGACAGGTAAACCGACAAAGTCGCGGAACAAATCCAATGGAATTGTTGAACGAATCCAATGGAATCGTTGAACAAAATCAATGGAATCGTCAAACAAAATCAATGGATTTGTTTCTTGAAAGCGACGGTTTTACCGGGCGAAACGGACAGTTTGAAGGGCTTGAACCGACAAAAAACATATCTGGATAAGGCAAACGGCCAGATATGAACAGGCTTTCAAAGAGCGGCAGATGGACAAGAGAACAGATAAAAAAGAATAAAGACCTGGGGAATAGCGAGCCATTATGACCATCGCTAATGACCCGTTAGCAATCAAGAAGATGGAAGAAGCAATCAAGCAAATAGGCGAACGGCTGAAAGGACTGCGCGACGTGCTCGACATTCCCGTGCAGGAAATAGCCGACCTCTGCGGCATGACGCCCGAGGATTACGATAAGATGGAGTCTGGCGAGAGTGAGCTCTCGGTGAGCACGCTCAACAAGATTGCCAAGCACTACGGCGTGGCACTCGACGTGCTGCTGTTTGGCGAGGAACCCCACATGAGCACCTACTACCTGACACGAAAGGGACAAGGACAGAGCGTGGAGCGGCGCAAGGCCTACAAATACCAGAGCCTGGCCAGCGGATTCCGCGGCAGGAAGGCCGACCCCTTCATGGTCTACGTGGAGCCAAAGCCCGAAGACGCACCCATGGAGCGCAACTCGCACGAAGGACAGGAGTTCAACATGGTGACCGAAGGCAGCATGGAACTCGTGGTGGGAAAGAAGACACTCGTGCTCAACGAGGGCGACAGCATCTACTTCGACGCCACACAGCCACACGGCATGCGCGCCCTGAACGGGAAGCCGGTGAGGTTTCTTGCAATCATATTCTAAAATAGGAAAAAACTATGGTAGAAAGATTTTTACGGCAGACGTCGTTCACGTCGGTCGAGGATTACAACAAGAATCTGGAATTTATCATCCCTGAGCATTTCAACTTTGCCTACGACGTGATGGACGTGTGGGCAGAGGAGAAGCCAGACGGGCTGGCACTGCTCTGGACAAACGACCAGGGAGCCGAGCGCCGCACCACCTTTGCGCAGCTGAAAGAGCAGTCCGACCAGGCCGCCGCCTACCTGCAGTCGCTCGGCATCGGCAAGGGCGACCCCGTGATGCTCATCCTGAAGCGTCGCTATGAGTGGTGGCTGGTGATGCTCGCCCTGCACAAACTCGGCGCAGTGGTGATACCCGCCACCCACATGCTCACCAAGCACGACATCGTATACCGCGACACGCGGGCATCGGTGAAGGCCATTGTCTGCGTCGACGACGACTACGTGACAGGTCAGATACGTCTGGCCCTGCCCGAGAGTCCGACGGTGGAGACGGTGGTAGTGGTAGGTGAGGAAGACGCTCCCCTTTCGTTGTCCGAGGGAGACACGGCGAAAGTGGGCTGGCACTCCTGGAGTCAGGAGTGGCTGAAGACACCGCAGTTCGTGCGCCCCGCAGAGAAGAACGACAACAGCGACACCATGCTGATGTACTTCACCAGCGGAACCAGCGGCGAGCCGAAGATGGTTGCCCACGACTTCCTCTACGCGCTGGGGCATCTGACGACGGGCGTTTTCTGGCACAACCTGCACGAAGGGTCGCTCCACCTCACCGTGGCCGACACGGGATGGGGCAAGGCCGTATGGGGGAAATTCTACGGACAGTGGTTCGCAGGGGCCACCGTGTTCGTCTTCGACCACGAGAAGTTCAACGCCGACACACTGCTGCGGCAGATGGAAAAATACAAGGTGACGAGCTTCTGCGCCCCGCCCACCATCTACAGGTTCATGATTCGCGAGGACCTCTCGCGCTATGACCTCTCCTCGCTTGAGTACTGCACCACAGCCGGAGAGGCGCTCAACCCCGCCGTCTTTGACAAATTCCTGGAGAAAACCGGCATCCGCATGATGGAAGGCTTCGGGCAAACGGAGACCACCATGACGCTTGGCACGTTCCCCTGGATGGAACCCAAGCCCGGAAGCATGGGCATGCCCAACGCCCAATACGACATCGACCTCGTGCGTCCCGACGGAACACCGTGCGAAGACGGTGAGAAGGGCGAGATTGTGGTGCGCGTCGGCGACGACAAGCCCATCGGCCTGTTCAAGGAATACTACCGCGACGAGGAACTGACGCGTGAAGCCTGGCACGACGGACTGTACCACACCGGCGACGTGGCCTGGCGCGACGAGGACGGCTACTACTGGTTTGAGGGTCGCATCGACGACGTCATCAAGTCGAGCGGCTATCGCATCGGTCCGTTCGAGGTGGAGAGTGCGCTCATGACACATCCCGCCGTGGTGGAGTGCGCCATCACAGGCGTGCCCGACGACATACGCGGAATGGTGGTGAAGGCCACCATCGTGCTCGGAAAGGAATGGAAGGACAAGGCCGGCGACGAGCTGGCGAAGGAGCTGCAGCAGCACGTCAAGCGCGAGACGGCCCCCTACAAATATCCCCGTATCGTGGAATTCGTGGACGAGCTGCCCAAGACCATCTCGGGCAAGATTCGCCGCGTGGAAATAAGGAAAAAAGACTCACAAGCCTGATAAAGCCCAGCATGAACGCCAAGGAAAGAATAGTGGTGAAGGTGGGCAGCAACGTGCTCACCCGCGCAGACGGCAAGCTGAACGTCTCGCGCATGTCGGAACTGACCGACCAGATTGCGTGGCTGCGTGCGCAAGGCTACGATGTCATCCTCGTGTCGAGTGGTGCCGTGGCTGGCGGACGTGGCGAACTGAGCGTTGACCACCGCCTCGACAGCGTGGAACAGCGGCAGCTCTTCTCGGCCGTCGGACAGGTGAAGCTCATCGGTCTCTACTACGACCTGTTCCGTGAATGGGGCATCCCCGTGGGACAGGTGCTCACCATGAAGGAGAATTTTGAACCCGGTGAGCAGTTCAAGAACCAGCGGGCGTGCATGGAGGTGATGCTCGAGAACGGCGTTCTCCCCATTGTCAACGAGAACGACACGGTATGTATCACCGAGCTGATGTTCACCGACAACGACGAACTCTCAGGACTCATCGCCCAGATGATGGGTGCCTCGACGCTCATTCTGCTGAGCAACATCGACGGCATCTTCACCGGTGCGCCCGACGACCCTCATTCCGAGCTCATCAGAGAGGTGCCTGCGGGCACCGACCTGAGTCAGTTCATCCAGAAGAAGCACAGTGAGGCCGGCCGCGGAGGCATGGAATCGAAGTACGCCACGGCAACGCACATGGCGCAGCGCGGCATCCGCGTCGTCATTGCCAACGGCACGCGCCCCGGCATCCTGCAGGCACTGATGGAGGGAGAAGACGACATTCCTCACACGGCATTTGTACCCATCACGACGAAGTCCACCCATTAAAACCGAAACATGTTATGGAACTGAAAGAAACATTTGAGCGAGTGAAAGCCGCCAGCCGCCAGCTGGCCCTGCTCAGCGACGAGCGCAAGAACGCGCTGCTTATGGCCGTGGCCGACGCCATTGGCCAGCATCAACCGGCGCTGTTGGCAGCCAACGCCGAGGATTTGTCGCACATGGAGCGCAGCAATCCCCTTTACGACCGTCTGCAGCTGACCCCACAGCGTCTGGAAGCCATCGCCGGCGACATGCGCCATGTGGCAACCCTGCCGTCGCCACTGGGCATGGTGCAGAAGGAACGCACGCTTCAGAACGGCCTGCGTCTGCGGCGCGTGAGCGTGCCCTTCGGCGTCATCGGCGTGGTTTACGAGGCTCGTCCCAACGTCACCTTTGACGTTTTCTCGCTCTGTCTGAAGAGTGGCAACGCCTGCGTGCTGAAAGGCGGGCGCGACGCAGCACGTTCCAACGAGGCCGCCGTTGGCCTCATCCACGACGTGCTGCGCAGCGAAGGCGTCGACCCGTCGGTGGTTGAGCTGCTGCCCGCCACCCATGAAGCCACGGCCGAGATGCTCAATGCCGTGGGCTACATCGACGTATGCATCCCGCGCGGAGGCAAGAAGCTCATCAGCTTTGTGCGCGACACGGCCCGCGTGCCTGTCATAGAGACGGGTGCCGGCGTGGTGAACACCTATTTCGACCGCGACGGTGACCTGAAGATAGGACGCGACATCGTGAACAACGCCAAGACGCGCCGCGTCAGCGTGTGCAACGCCCTCGACTGCCTCATCGTGCACGAAAGCCGCCTGCACGACCTGCCTGAGCTCTGCGCACCGCTCATCATCAGCAACGTCATCCTGCATGCTGACGACAGTGCGTGGCAAGCCCTGAGCGGCAACTATCCCGACGAACTGCTTCGCCACGCCTCGGCCGAGAGCTTCGGAACGGAGTTCATGGACTACCAGATGGCCATCAAGACCGTGGCATCGCTCGACGAAGCCCTGCTCCACATTGCCTGCTACGGCAGCGGTCACAGCGAGGCCATCATCACGCAGGACGAGAATGCCGCCCGCCGCTTTCAGCAGGAGGTGGACGCAGCCTGCGTCTACTGGAACGCTCCCACGAGCTTTACCGACGGCGCACAGTTCGGAATGGGAGCCGAGATTGGCATTTCCACCCAGAAACTGGGACCGCGCGGCCCCATGGCTCTCGAAGAGATGACCACCTACAAATGGCTCATTGAGGGTGAAGGACAGACACGCCCATAGGTCTGCTCCCCCACCCCACGAACCCCATCACACCCCATTAACCCCATTAAACCCACACCCATGCGTACATTCATCAACGTAGAAGACATAGGTCCGCTCAGCAAGGCGCTGGCCGAGGCCATGGAAATCAAGAACGACCGTTTCAAATACCAGCACCTGGGACGCAACAAGACGCTCATGATGATCTTCTTCAACAACTCCCTGCGCACCCGTCTGTCCACACAGAAGGCGGCCATGAACCTGGGCATGAACGTCATTGTGCTCGACGTGAACGCCGGTGCCTGGAAGCTGGAGACGGAGCGCGGCGTCATCATGGACGGCGACAAGAGCGAGCATCTGCTCGAAGCCATCCCCGTGATGGGATGCTATTGCGACATCATCGGCGTCCGTTCGTTTGCCGGACTCAGCGACCGCGACTACGACTATGCCGAAACCGTGCTCAACCAGTTCATCAAGTACAGCGGCCGTCCCGTGTTTGCCATGGAGACCGCCACAGTGCATCCCCTGCAGGCCTTTGCCGACCTGATAACGATTAAGGAGCACACTGCTGCCGCAGACACGCCGTCGCGGCGTCCGAAAGTGGTGCTCACATGGGCGCCCCACTGCCGTGCCCTGCCGCAGGCCGTGCCCAACTCGTTTGCCCAGTGGATGAATGCCGACCCCGACATCAACCTTGTCATCACCCATCCAAAGGGATATGAGCTCGACCCGCAGTTCATTGGCGACGCCCGCGTGGAGTATGATCAGCGCCGGGCCTTTGAAGATGCCGACTTCATCTACGCCAAGAACTGGAGCAATCCGGGCGTGACCAACCCCGCCGACTATGGAAAAATCACGTGCGACGACCGCTCATGGACCGTCGACACGGAGCACATGGCGTGGACCAACAATGCGAAGTTCATGCACTGTCTGCCCGTGCGACGCAACCTGATTGTGACCGACGACGTGATAGAGTCGCCCAACTCGCTGGTCATTCCCGAAGCAGCCAACCGCGAGATTTCGTGCTCGGTGGTGCTCAAACGGATGCTCGAGGCGCTCTGAACCGCCACCCTTAACGAGTCATTACGGCACCCTTGACAAACAAAAGTGCCGGAAATGAATAGAAAATATCTAGATTATTCTCGCGAAAACTGGCGTATTTTGCGAGAATAATCTAGATTTTTTTTGACGCTTCTGCCAAGATAGAGTTCTCCAGTCTTGCCATGTCGGAGCTTTCTTCGCACCGTCATTTGTAGGCAAGCACAGCCGTTCTGTACAAAGAAAACGCATACTTCGTTTTGGCAATCCACGCGCATATTATACAAATTTCTCACACAAGAGAAAACAAATGTTGTTTGTTTTCTTCTCGCTTCATCGATTTTTTCGTACCTTTGCAGCCAAAATGGAAAAAACATGGAAAGATACAACATCATAGCCGCCGACAAGACCGGCTCCTTCCAGGAGCGGCTGGCCAGGCTGTCGCTGACCGTTGCCCAATATCTGGACAGCGAGAAGCAGGCAGGCCGACAGCTGCATTACACAAAGGTTTTCCTGAGCGATGCCCAGAACCAATACCAGAAACTGGTGGACTCAGTGCTCTACCAGGAGCTGCTGGGCGACACGGCCATCAGCGTGGTGGAGCAGGCTCCGGTGGACGGAAGCAAGATTGCGCTGCTGATGAAAACGGCCGAGGGCGAGCCCGACTACCTGTTCCACAGCCTGCGTCTGACCGACGGCGAGACCAAAGGCCTGAACTCATACACACAGGCCATCATGCTTTTCGAGAAGTATCTCCGCATCATGAAGGACCGAGGGCTGCAGCTGGCCACCCATTGCGTGAGGACCTGGCTCTACGTGGGCGACATCGACAACAACTACGCCGGCGTGGTGAAGGCGCGCAACGACATATTCCAGCGCTACGGACTCACCATCGACACCCACTTCATTGCCTCCACTGGCATTGGCGGACTGACGCAGACACGTTCGGCATGCGTGGCCATGGACTTCCTCACCTTCCCCAACATACGGGAAGAAGACAAGACCTACCTGAAGGCGCTCGACCATCTGAACCCCACCCATGAATACGGCGTGGCCTTCGAGCGCGGCACCCGGCTGACGCTGAAAGACCACCAGCAGTTCTTCATTTCCGGCACCGCCAGCATCGACAAGCACGGAAATGTCATCTACGTGGGCGACGTAATGAAACAGGCAGCACGACTGCTTGAGAACATCGGAGCGCTGCTGAAGGGCGGCGGAGCGCAGATGTCGGACGTGAAATACTTCATCATCTACCTGCGCGACCTGTCGGACTATGCCCCCGTACACGACTTCATGGCGCGAGCCTTCCCGCAGGTGCCAAACGTCATTGTGCAGGCCAAGGTGTGCAGACCTGAATGGCTCATCGAGATGGAGTGCGTCGCTGCGAAAAGCATAGAGTGACAACAGGAGGGCAAAATAGTATCACCTGACAAGTGAAAGCGGAACGTGAGACGTAAAGGATTTTGGAAATATGGGGTCTATGGCGTCGTCTTCGTGTGGGGGATGGCATGGCTGCTGTTTTTCCTTCTTAAATACCAGTATCACTTCTTCTACCAGGAGCAGAACCAGTTGTTTCTGCTCTCGCGCGAATACCTGCTGACGGGCATGCTGTCGACGGGATGGCTGTCGCGGCAGGTGGGCGATTTCCTCACACAGTTCTACTACTACATCGGCGCGGGGCCGGTCATCCTGACGGGGTGCCTGCTTGTGCTGGGCGACCTGCTGCGCCGACTGTTCCAGCAATGGGGACTGCGCAGTCAGTGGTGGTCCACCCTGCTGGCCCTGGCTGTTGCGACCGTCTTCGCCGTGTTCAGCCTTCATCACGGCTACAGGCTCTGCAACATCATTGCCGCCATCGGCATGGCGGGACTGCTCTTCGTTGCCATGCTCGTGGCGGGGAAGAAGCGGTGGCGGCAGGTGCTGGCATCGGTGCTGGCGGCCATCGTGGGCTATGTCGTCTTCGGTCTGCCACAGTGGGGAAAGTTGCAAAAACCCAATTTCTATCTGGAAAAACAGCTCGCTGCCGACAACGAATACTACTTCGGCAACTACCAGAAACTGTTCGCCATGGTGGAAAACGACCCTGAGCCCACGCCCGAGATGACATTCTTCTACAACCTGGCCCGCGCAGAGCGGGGCGAGCTGCCCGACTACCTGCTGCGCTTTTCGAATACCGACCTGGGCACCTTCCACAAGATTGGCCCCGAGACGCCGCGACTCGTCATCAACAACATGAACGAACTCTACTGGGTGCTCGGCGACATGACGTTCTGCGAACGGGCGGCCATGATGAACAACGTGTTCTCGGCCGACAACCGAAACGTGCGCATGATGAAGCGACTGGCAGAATGCTCGCTCGTAAGCCGCGACACGCTGGCCGCACAGAAATACCTGCGGCTGCTCAGCAAGACGATGGTCTACGGCCCCTGGGCGCGCAGGAACATGAAGCAGGTTGAGCCTCGCTACGTGCAGAAACAGGCCTTCGTGCCACAGCGCGACACCATCAACGTGACCGACAACGCCCACTTCATCATGGTGCAGCTGCTCGACCACAACCCCGCCAACATCGCCGCCTTGGACTACATGCTGTGCAGCGACCTCCTGCTAAAGGACATGGACAGCTTCAAGCGCGACTACGACCGCTACTGCGCCCAGCATCCACGCGCGAAGAAACTCTACCAGGAGGCCCTCTGCATCTGGCTCGCCGGCACACAGGCAACGGAGGAACAGTGGAAGCAATACATCAGCATGCCCGACGTGGCCAGGCGCTTCGCCCAATACAACCAGCAACGCGGCAATCCGCAGTTCAGTGACACCTACTGGTACTATTTCGACAAAGCCCAACCCCCGAAGTGGGAATAGCCGCCTAAGGTTCCAAGGAAAACCCAGACCCAGATATGGAACGGCCGCCTAAGGTTCCGTAGGCTGCGGTACCTCCGCAGCCCCTCTCCCCCACCAATTCCAAGAGAAATGAAAAAATACTGCCTCTATCTCATCACCCTCATCTTGCTGACCGCCTGCACCCAGAAGCCAGACGGCAACGTCGTCATGGCCAGCCGTCAGCCGGAAATCTACCCCGACTACACCGACGTTACCATCCCGCAGAACATCGCCCCCATGAACTTCCTGGTGCGCGAAGAGGGGTGCGAGGCCGTGCAGGTGGAGGTGAACAGCGACGACGGCAGCCAGATCGTGGTCAACGCCAATGGCAACGAGGTGGTGTTTGCAATGGACGAATGGAAAAGCCTGCTGCAGAAACCGCACAAGAAGCCGCTCACCGTCACACTGACCGCACGCATCAACGGACAGTGGACCCAGTTCAGGCCCTTCTGCTGGACCGTTGCGCCTGAAAAGATAGACCCTGTGCTCACCTACCGACTCATTGAGCCCGACTACGAAGTGTGGAGCAACGTGGAGCTGTGGCAGCGAAACGTGGAGAACTTCGACGAGAGCACGCTGTCATCCTATAAAGAGGTGGGCGACAGGTGCATGAACTGCCACACCTTCAGCAATCAGGACCCGCAGCTTTCCATGCTCTATGTGCGCGGCGAAGGCGGCGGGGCATTCCTCAACGAAAAGGGAAAACTCACCAAGCTCAACATCAAGGACGACGGCATGGTTTCGGGAAGCGTCTACTTCGGATTCTCGCCTTCGGGGCGCTACATCACCTTCTCGTCGAACATCATCATACCGGCTTTCCACACCATTCCCGGCAAACGCCTGGAAGTGTTCGACAGCAAAAGCGACGTCTATGTGGCCGACCTGCAGACGCACACCATCATCTCTTCACCGCTCACCTCAGACAGCCTCGCCTTTGAGACATTCCCCACATTCTCGCCCGACGGACGGTATGTCTACTTCTGTTCGGCACCCCATGTGGATCTGCCCGGCGGTATCAAGCAACTGCAATATCGCCTCTGCCGCATCGCCTTCGACGAGAAGAGCGGGACATTGGGCGAAACCGTCGACACTCTCCGTCTTGCAAACCAAGGCAATGTCTCGGTCTCCCACCCCCGCATCAGTCCCGACGGACGGTGGCTGCTCTACACCGTGTCCGACTACGGAACTTTCCCCATCTGGCATCCTGAAGCCGACCTGCGACTCTTGGACCTGAAGACCGGAGAGATTGTCGAGATGAAAGGCGTGAACAGCCAGAAAAGCGACACCTATCACTCGTGGAGCTCCAACAGCCGATGGTTTGTGTTCGCATCGAAACGCGACGATGGGCTCTACGGAAAACCCTATTTCTGCCACGTTGATGCCAGCGGACACGTGAGCAAACCGTTCTGCCTGCCACAGAAAAGCCCCAGCCGCTACGACAACATGCTCAAATCGTTCAACGCTCCCGAACTGGGAAAAGGCGCCCTCCCCTTCAACGCCGCCGACGTGGCCCGCGCCATGAAGCAACAAGCTACGCCATTCCACCTCCACCCATAACCCCTTCCCCCTGCACCCAGACAGTCCCCGTGGCCGGTGCTTCTTATCATTTAGGTCGGATGCCATCCGACCAAGCTCGCTGCTTTTCAAGCCCCTGTGGCCGACGCTTCTCCGTCGGCGTCCAACCACCCAGACAACAAGCTTTTTCTTACATTTTATACAAGAAAAACTACCAAAGCAAAAAAAAAGCAAGATAATATAAAAATACGGCAAGAAAGTATCACGTTTAAAAAAAAATAACACTTACCTTTGCACGGGAAAAAACGAATACTCTGTCAATACAACCTGTGACATGCACGTCACAGGACCTCGCGACATACCTAAAATAACACTGACCACACATTATCTATACGCAAAGAGAGGAATAAAGATTTGTGTAAAGTGGTATTACTGTGCACCACAATGTGAGATGTCAGTACGTCGGTTGGCTGCTTCGCGTTGAATAGATCAGAATATATTCACATCATAATAACCTAAGAAAGTACTTAAGTATGAATCAAGTCTTTAGAAAGACAGCCTTGTTGGCAGGCGCGTGTGCAATCGTTGGATTGTGCTACTCGCCCCAGGCAATGGCTGAGTCTGCTGTGAAGTCGGTACAGGCTGTGCAGCAAGACCGCAAAGTGACAGGTACCGTTGTCGACGCTATGGGACCCGTGATTGGTGCTTCCGTCGTGGAGAAAGGTACAAGTAATGGTACGGTTACCGACCTGGACGGTAACTACACTCTGAGCGTAAAGCCGGGGGCCACGCTGGTCATCAGCTACATCGGCTACAAGACGCAGGAAATCAAGGTGGGCAACGAGTCCCGCATTGATGTCACTATGGAAGACGACAACACCTCGCTTGAGGAAGTGGTGGTTGTCGGTTATGGTGTCCAGAAGAAGAAACTCGTCACAGGTGCCACGGTGCAGGTGAAGGGTGAGGACATTGCCAAGCTCAACACAACCAACGCGCTGACCGCCATGCAGTCGGCATCGCCGGGTGTGAACATCACCCAGAGCTCGTCGCAGCCGGGTAAAGGTTTCAAGGTGAACATTCGTGGTGTGGGCACCATCGGTGAGTCTTCACCGCTGCTTATCATCGACGGTATCAACTCCGGAACTGCCGACAACGGTCTGAACGGACTCAACCCTAACGACATCGAGTCCATCGACGTGCTGAAGGACGCCGCCTCCGCTGCCATCTACGGTGCACGTGCTGCCAACGGTGTGATTCTGGTCACCACCAAGCAGGGTAAGGCCGGAAAGCTCCAGATCTCCTACGACGGCTTCGTGGGATGGTCGAACGCCTACAAGGTGCCCGGACTGGTCAACGCCCAGCAGTACATGCAGCTGATCAACGAAACTTACTTCAACACCTATGGCAACCTGCCCGAATGGTCGTCGCTCGTTCCTGCAAACATCCTGCAGCAGGTGCAGAACGGATGGGAAGGCACAGACTGGTTCAAGGAGTATGAAAACAAGAACGCACTGCAGTTTAGCCACGCCGTCAGCCTGACCGGTGGCACAGAGCGCTCGAAGTTCTCCATGAGCCTGAACTACAGTTCGAACGAAGGTATCATGGGTGGCGACAACGCCTCGTCGTACAACCGCTACGGTGGCCGCATCAACTCGGAGCACGTGCTCCTCAAGGGCAAGACCCACGACATCATTACCATCGGTGAGAACCTGTCGTACTGGTATCACAAAAGCCACGACCTCGCTGAAGGCAACGGCTACTGGAACATCATGCAGGCCGCCTACGTGGCAAGCCCGCTGGTGAAGCCCTACAACGAGGACGGCACCATTTCATCATACGGCAAGAACGGCGCTGGCTACAGCACCATGATCTATAGTAACCCGCTGAACCACTTCCTGGCTGGTGGATTCAACTCCATCAACAAGAACCGCGACTTCGGTGTGGGCGCAACATTCTATTGGATCATCGAGCCCATCAAGAACCTGCGCTACCGCGGACAGTTCAACACTGGCTACAGCGCAAGCAACAGCCGCAGCATCAGCTTGCCCTACAGCTCGAGCTCTACAAGTGCAAGCGTCAACTACGGCCTGAACATGAGCCAGAACCAGAGTTCAAGTTTCTCTCTCGAGAACACTCTTTCTTATATTCTCCCGAAGTTCGGAAAGAATACCATTGACGTGCTCGTTGGTCAGTCGTTCGAGCGCAGCCACTGGAGCACAGGCATGAGCATGAACTTCTCTACAGGCGCTCCTGGTTCGCTGGTCTACAACGGCTGGGACTACACCATCCCCTCAAACTTCGAAAAGGACGGCATGACTGGTTTCGGCGGCTGGGACAACCCGATGGCAGGAAGCATCGCTTCCTTCTTCGGACGTGCCAACTGGAACTACGACGAGAAGTATATGGCAACAGCCATCATCCGTGCCGACGGCTCCAACAACTTCGCCCGCGGACACCGCTGGGGCTATTTCCCCTCATTCTCCGCAGGTTGGGTCATCAGCAACGAAAGCTTCATGCAGAGCACTTCTTCGTGGATGGACTTCCTGAAGCTCCGCGCAAGCTGGGGACAGAACGGTAACTGTAACATCGGCAACTTCTACTATCTTTCGAACATCGGCTTTTCGCCCACCGACTATAAGGACTACGGCTACAAGTTCAGCAACGACTACACAGGCACTGTCAATGGTGACTACAACTCAGGTGCCTATGCAAAGAACGTGCCTAACGAAGACGTGACATGGGAAACCTCTGAGCAGATCAACATCGGTATCGACGCCCGCTTCCTGCGCAGCCGCCTCGGTGTTGCTTTCGACTGGTACAAGAAGACCACGAAGGACTGGCTCGTACAGGCTCCTATGAACGAGGTGCTCGGTTATGAGGAACCCGCCATGATCAACGGTGGTGACATTGAGAACACCGGTATCGAGCTTGCTCTCTCTTGGAACGACCAGATTGGCCAGGACTTCCGCTATCACGCCAACGTGAACCTCGCCACCAACCACAACGAAGTGACCCGTCTGGCTGCCGCCGGTGGTAAGATTGGTACAGACAGTAAGTACGCCAGCACGTTGTTCCAGAACTCCGCCTACGTATCTGTCGTTGAGGAAGGCCATCCCGTGGGCTACTTCTACGGAATGTCTTACGACGGCATCTGGCAGAACATGGCTCAGATTGATGCTGCACGCGCAGCTGGCAAGGCCGTTCTGGCCGACGCTCAGCCTGGCGATCCTATATGGGACGACTTCGATGGCGACGGCGTGATCAACTACGACAACGACCGCCACGAGATTGGTAACCCGCATCCCGATGTGACCCTCGGCGTCAGCTTCGGCTTCGACTATAAGGGCTTCGACTTCGGAGTGACAGGCTTCGGTGCTTTCGGACAGCAGATCATGCAGTGCTACCGCACCGCCCTTCTTGCTAACCCCTTCAACCACTACACTACCGACGCATTCGACCGCTGGCATGGCGAAGGCACCAGCAACACGATGCCCCGCCTGACCGTAGGTGCCATTGCAGACCAGTGGGTTTCTACTCGCTACATGCAGAATGCCGACTACTTCAAGATTCAGAACGTCACCCTCGGCTACGACTTCAACAAGATCTGGAAGTCATCGCCCTTCGGACAGCTCCGTCTCTATGTACAGGCTCAGAACCTTGTCACCTTCACTGGCTACACGGGAGTTGACCCCGAGTGCTCGTCAGACGGTGGTAAGAGTGCCGATAACATGAACTTCATTCGCGGCATTGACGTGGGCCTCTATCCTACAGCTCGTACCTTTATCGTTGGTGCCAGCATCAAGTTCTAATACATTATTAATATATAGTATAAGTGAAGAATATGAAAAAGATATATTTAATGGCAATCGCGGCTATCTTCGCTTTCGCTTCTTGCGAAGATTTCCTCGATTCATCCAACTACACAGAGGCCAACACCGGTAACTATCCGGCCTCAGCTGGCGACCTAAACAAGGAGCTTGCCGCCCTCTATGGTGTGATGAACCAGATGAGCACCACCCCGTTGGAGACTCCTTGGTTTGTCAACTACATCATGTCTGACGATGCCAATGGTGCCGGTGGTACGGGCGACGTGGAGTCGCACGCTATCGGACATCTGGTGGCTAACAAGGACAACCTCTTCGACAACGCATGGCACAACACCTACGTAGGTATCGCCCGTGCCAACGCTATCATCTATGCTGTCGACGCCTTCGACTGGACTGGTCAGGAAAAGACCCGCAACCAGCTCCTCGGCGAGGCTTACTTCATGCGCGGCCTGTTCTACCTCTGGGGCGTTCAGTTCTGGGGCGACATTCCCGCTTACTGGGCAGCAGCAGCTCCCGACCCATGCCCTCAGCAGAGCGCAGAGGAAGTCATCATGCCGCACATCCTGGCCGACTTCGTAAGTGCTTCCGAGCTGATGAGCCACGGTGCAACCACCTTTGGTGACGGTCACGCCACAAAGGGCGCCGCAGAAGGTTTCCTCGGACGTGCCTACCTCTTCTATGAGGGCTTCTACAAGAAGGCTGGCGA
The DNA here is from genome assembly GCA_017509155.1 of Prevotella sp. Classification (GTDB taxonomy): domain Bacteria; phylum Bacteroidota; class Bacteroidia; order Bacteroidales; family Bacteroidaceae; genus Prevotella. The sequence continues at coordinate 28,630 of JAFWQE010000144.1, read as the reverse complement.
AATGGCCAAAGCCAATCCTGAGGCTGTGGAGCTTCCCGAACAGGAAGGTGTGAAGGGCGCTCTGTCGAAGCAGGACGTCGTGGCCTACCTGAACGATGCCATCCAGAACAGTGGTTACAAACTGGTGGAAGACTATCGTCTGCTGTGGCAGTACTCTAACGAGATTACCGCTCCCGACTATCCCTTCGTGAAGGATCTGGCCGACCAGGGCAAGTTCTGGGCTGGCAACGGAAACTCTGAGGAGATGTTCCAGGTGCAGTATATGAACGCCGGTTCCTGGAACGGCAACATCGCCATGGGCTTCACTAATCAGGCTTCGCTCTACTGCGGTCTCCGCTGCGACGACGATGGTGCAGGTCACGTGAACGGTGATGCCGATGAAATGCCTTTCGGACAGGGCTGGGGTCAGGGCACCATCAATGCCAACCTCTGGGACGACTGGTCGGATTCAGACCCGCGTAAGGCCGCTTCCATCCTCAATGCTCCGAAGGAGATTCCGAGCTTCGTGTTCACCACATCATGCTCTGAGGACGCTGGCTACTACAACAAGAAGTGGATGCCCATCACCTGCGCCAACTCTTCTTGGGACGATTTCAACAACCGCTACACCTGGTGGGGACAGCTGCGCTACAACATTGGTGGCACAACTGTTGACGACGAGGGCAAGACGGTTGCCAAGATTCCGCAGAACAACGGTAACTCTTTCCAGGGTGAACACTACGCCGACATGGTGCTGCTCCGTCTGGCCGACGTCATGCTGATGCAGAGTGAGCTTACAGGCGACGCCACTCAGATGAACGCCGTACGTGCCCGTGCCGGTCTGGCTCCCATCAACTACAGTTGGGAAAACATCCAGAGCGAGCGCCGCTGGGAGTTTGCCGGCGAAGGCCTCCGCTTTAACGACCTGCGCCGCTGGTCGGGAAAGAACGGTGGCGAGAACTGCCTTGCTGCCCGCATGCTGGAGCGTCAGAATGGTACTAGAGTCCACTATACTGGCAAGCCATCGAAGATGAAGCACGCTACCTCTTCATGGGCAAAGCGCTATGCAGAGACCGACGGCTTCCTGATGATACCTCCTGCACAGATCACCATCACCGACAATCCTGACGTGCTCAAGCAGAACGCAGGCTGGGGTTCCGGCGTGGCCGATGCCAACATTGCAGGTACACCCGTCTACGAAACCGAGTAATTAACGATTAAACAGAAACACGACATGAAAAAGTCAATAGTATTGTTCGCAGTAGCACTGGGCGTGCTCACTTCTTGCGACCCCATCAAGGACGAGCAGGACTTCGACGTGACGAACATTTCGGCCAACGACCTGCTCAATGGCGCCACCTTTGCGCAGTATGCCGATGCCGCCTGCACCACACCTGCCGCCGATGGTAACTACATCAAATACAATGTGCCCAACACTTCGAGTGTTTACATCTACTACTTGAAAGACGACGGCTCTAAGTTCAAGCTGGCCAGCGGCTCTGCTGGTGGCGTGTTCTTCTTCCAGCCCAAGCGCGGCTCCGACCCCAACCAGACGGTCTACTTCAAGTATATCAACCAGAACGGCGAAGAGGTAGAGGCCTCTAAGCAGTTCACGGTTGCCGTTGCAGCCGAGCTTCGTCCCGAAGTTCGCCTCATCGCTTCCAACGACTATGGCAAGAAGACATGGACATGGGATGCTGGCGGCGACAGCGATGCCGGCGAAGGACGTTGCTGGGGTAACATGGGTTCGCCGGGTAGCGGCGACGGCTTCATCGGTGGCTACATCTGGTGGGGCGTGAGCGACGCTGCCGACCTCGTAGGTCAGCTCAACCACTCTGTCAGCGGTCAGGCCACTGGCGAGGAAGACAACAACGCCTACATGACCTTCAGCGACGACGGTATCGTAACCACCTACGCTGCCGACGGCACGAAGATTCGCGAGGCTTCCTACGAAATCCAGAACTACGACACCAGCAACACCTGGCAGGTGGGTACACTCCATGTGGACCAGCCGGGTACGCTCTTCCCCTTCGAGATCAACGCTGGCGGTCGCTATGTGACCGACTTCGAAATCCACAAGCTCACCTCCGACAAGCTCGTACTCGCCTATCCCGACAACGGCAAGTGGGACGGATGGTCTGAGGGCACCTACTGGTGCTTCAAGAGCCAGAGCGATGCCAAGGGTATGCTCTATGGCTATGACAAGGGTAAGGACTGGACCTGGGACGCAGGTGGCGACAGCGATGCTGGCGAAGGACGCTGCTGGGGTAACATGGGTTCGCCGGGTAGCGGCGACGGCTTCATCGGTGGCTACATCTGGTGGGGCGTGAGCGACGCTGCCGACCTCGCAGGCCAGCTCAACCACTCTGTCAGCGGCAACGCTACAGGTGAGGAGAACAACGCTGCCTACATGACCTTCACGCCCGACGGAGTCGTCTACACCTACGCAGCCGACGGTTCGAAGATTCGTGAGGCCAATTTCGAAATCCTGAACTGGGATCCCAAGAACACATGGCAGCTGGGAACGCTCTCTCTCAACGAGCCGGGCACCCTGTTCCCCTTCGAAATCAACGCTGGTGGACGCTATGTGACAAACTTCGAGATTCATAAGCTCACCGACAGCAAGCTCGTCCTTGCATATCCCGACAACGGCAAGTGGGACGGCTGGTCTGAGGGTACTTATTGGTGCTTCAAGAAGAAGTAAAATTCTTCTGATCCACATACATACTACATCATCCGCCCTGCATCGCAAAGATGCGGGGCGGTTTTGTCTCAGCCTTATGATTGCAAGGAAACACAGGCCACGGCTTCGTTCTTGAAGGGCAAAAGCAGCAATGTGAGCGGGCTGAAGCGCTGAATTGCGCTCGCCATTTTGGCAATCTCGGGAAACAAAGTCAATGGAATTGTCGGACAAAGTCAATGGATTTGATAAACAAAATCAATGGATTTGTCAGACAAAATTAATGGATTTGTTTCCCGAAAGCGGCAATTTCGCTGAACGCGATTGACGGAATGGCCGAACAAAGTTGTCAGTCTTGTTTCGCTAATTTGCAGTCTCCTATGGCTCTGCTTGCAAATAGATTTGGCAAATTCAGAAAATAGTTGTACTTTTGCACGAGCAAATCCACGGTTTGTAAAGCTATCATGACAAACTACCTCTACAGGCACTGGAAAACGCCGCTGACACTCTTGCTGGGCATCGCGGTTTTCTTCTTCTGGTGGAAAGCCTACCCTCATGCGCTTTCCTATCAGGAGCAGTATCAGCTGTTCCTGTGGACTCCGCAATACTTTTCCGAGCGCGTTGCCGTTCCCGGCGGCCTGGCCGACTGGCTGGGTGAGCTGGTGGTGCAGTTCTACTACGTGGAATGGCTTGGCGCATTCCTGCTTTCTTTGTTCTTCATGCTGCTTCAACGGCTCGTGTGGGCCAGCATGAAAAGCCATGCTCTCCTGCTCTATCCTTTGTCCTTCATTCCGTGCATCCTGCTTCTTTGGAGCATGGGCGACGCCAGCGTGCTGCTTGGCTACGGCATGGCTTTGGCAGGCGTTCTGGCCTTTTCGTGCCTCACATACCTTTTCGGGCTTCATAAAGGGAGGAAACCGCTACTTTGGGCTGTCGTTGCCGACGTGGTGCTCATTCCTTTGGTCTACTGGCTGTTCGGCGGTCTGGTGTGGCTCTACGTCGGCATACGCATGATACACATGGGAGGACGGCCATGGCTCTGGACGGTGATATGGATGGGCGCGACCTTCTGGATGGCCAGCATCGCGCTTCCACAGTGGCCTATGCAGCAGATCATCATGCCCATCGCCTACTACAGGATACCTTTGCTATGCCCATGGATGCTGAGCATCATCCCGCTCGTCGTGTTCCTTCTCTGCACCGTGGCAGCGTTTTGGAAAGGGGAAAAGACAAGACCGACGACAAGAATCCGAAAAGGTGTCTGGACTGCACTGCTGGTGGAGACCGCTGCCGTGGCAGGCTTCGCCTGCTGGCTGGTGCCCACGGGGTTCGACAAAGACACATACGCCCTCATCCGCCAGGACTATCTGGTGAGAAACCAGCGATGGGACGACATCATCAAGGAGGCCGCCGACTATCAGGTGCGCACGCCGTTCAGCTCGGTATGTGTCAACCTTGCGCTGTCGCAAAAACGGCTGCTGGCCGACCGGATGTTCGACTTCTATCAGAGCGGTGACGATGCCCTCGTCATGCATTCCATCGGCGACCTCACCTCCAACATGCCGTCGATGGAGGCGCTTTGGCACCTGGGCATGGTCAATGCCACACAGCGCTATGCCTTCAACCTGCAAGGCTCCATCCTCAATGCCAAGCGAAGCGGACGGCTGACGCGCCGCATCGCCCAGTGCATGCTGGCAAACGGCCACTACCAGACAGCCCGGAAGCAGCTGCAATGGCTTAGCCAGAGCCTCTTCTACCGGCAGTGGGCCAACGAGCGGCTGGCAGCCTTGCAACAGGAAGGCGACGCACGCGAACGCGCCATCCTCAGCGATGCCGACATCAAGCGTGTGCGCAGCCTGCGCTTCAAAAGCGACTTCCTGTTCAGCATCGGAGAGCCAGCCACCATGTTCGGACTGCTCTTCAACGACAACCACCAGAACCTGATGGCACTCGACTACTTCCTGGCGCAGCACCTCCTGTCGGGCAACCTGCCTGCCTTCCAGCAATACCTGGCGTGGGCGCAGCAGTATGGCGGCTACCGACAGATGCCCTTGGGCTATCAGGACGTCATGCGATGCATCCAGAACAACGGAAACGTCAGCGACTCGCCGTATAGAAACTATGTGAAAAGAATGACCGGACAATGAGAAAAGCCCTCTACATACTAGCCCTCGCCTGGCTGTTGGCGGCCTGCTCGTCGGAACCCGTGAACCCCACGAAGGCCGACCGTCTGCCGCCAATCTATCCCGACTACATCGGCGTGACCATACCCGCCACCATCGCACCCCTCGACTTCGCCATGGCCGACGAGCAGGTGGAGCGCATCGACGTGGTGGCACGCGGCAGCAAGGGCGGACAGCTGCATGCCAACGGGACATGGGCTGAGTGGGACATCGACGGCTGGCACGAGCTGACCAATCAGAACATCGGCGGAAGCATCACGCTGACCGTCTGCGCCCTGAAAGACGGACAGTGGACGCAGTATCGCGACTTCACCATTGCCGTCAGCGCGTTCCCGCTCAACGACTACGGCCTCACCTACCGTCGCATTGCGCCGGGCTACGAGGTGGGCGGCGACATCGGCATCTACCAAAGAGACCTGCATACCTTCACCGAAGAGCCCATCCTGACGGAGACCGCCGTACCCGGGCGCTGCATGAACTGCCACACGCCCAACCGCACAGACCCGTCGCTGTTCACCCTGCAGATACGCGGCGAAGGCGGAGGAACGCTGGTTCAGCGCGACGGCACGCAGACCTGGTACGACACAAAGACCGACTCCACCAAGGCAGCGGGTTCCTACGCGTCGTGGCATCCGTCGGGCCGCTACTGCGCCTATGCCACCAACAGCGTACACCAGAGCTTCTTCGTCGGCACCAAACAGCGCATCGAGGTGTACCACAAGTTCAGCAATATCATCCTGCTCGACACACATAGCAACGAGCTTCTTCTCAGTCCGCTGCTCCAGACAAACGACCTTGAGATCTTCCCGGCGTTCTCCGCCCAGGGCGACACCATCTTCTTCAGCACCTCAAAGCCCTGCAATGTGCCTGCCGAATACGAGAAGGTGAAATGCTCGCTCTGCGCCATCGCCTTCGACGCCACGACAGGCACCTACGGCAATGCTGTCGACACGCTGCTCAACGGCCCTCGCGACAACATGAGCTACACGCTGGCACGCCCCAGCTACGACGGCCGCTGGCTGATGTATTGCCGCAGCAGCCGCAGCAATTTCCCGGTATGTCAGCCCGATGCAGACCTGTGGATGATGGACCTCAAGACGAGGCATACGCGCCCCCTTCATGAGGCCAACAGCCCCGACACCGAGAGCTATCACAACTGGAGTTCAGACAGCCACTGGTTCGTTTTCTCCAGCAAGCGCGAGGACGGCATGTACACCAAGCTCTATCTGGCGTGCGTCGACGACCAAGGAAAGGTGAGCAAGCCCTTCCTCTTGCCGCAGCGCAACCCCCGCAAGTTCTACGCCGAGATGATGGACGCCTACAACGTTCCCGACTTCACCAGGACGCGCGTGCAGTTTGATGCCCGCAAGGCCCATAAGGAAGTGTTCGGCGGCGAGCGCGTGAAAGTGACGATCAGAAATAACAAATAAAACAAGAATACATGAAAAAGAATCTGTTTTGCATGCTGGCCACCGCCATGATCGCCATCCTGGCGGGCTGTCAGCAGAAGAATCCAGACGAGTGTCGCATCCACGGAATTGTCGTCGGCGAACAGTACGAGGGCAAGCGCATCTTCCTTGTCCCGCTGGAAGGAGAGGCCACCGCCGCGACTGTCGACTCCGTGGAAATCAAGAACGGCAAGTTTGAGTTTGCGACCACAAACATGCAGATGTACAAAATCCTGGTGGACATCCACTACCGCCTCAATGTGCAGCCTATCATCATCGTGGGCGAGCCTGGCGATGTGCGCGTGTCGGTCGACAGCGTCAGCCACGCCAGCGGTACGCCTCAGAACGACTCGCTTGAGCAATGGAAGCTGAAAACCGAGCTTCACAACATCCAATACTACCGGATGCAGCGCACCATTGCACAGCTCAAGCAGGAGGGCAACGAGCAGCAGGCCGCAGCCTATAAGCAGCAATGCGACAGCATCCACATCGCCTACAAGAACTACACGCGGCGAATGGCATCGAACATGAAAGAGGGCGTGCTCCACGATTTCCTCGTGAAGCTCTTCCCAACCACCTACCAGAAGAAACTTCCCGATGGAAGAATAGCCACCATGAACGCCGACACGAATGAAGAAATCGCTCAATAGGCTCTGGCCTCCGTTGCTGACGCTCGCCTTCGGGCTGGCAGTCTTCCTGTTCTGGCGCATCCGTTACCCTGCCGCGCTGGCCTATCAAGAGCAGTTCCAACTGTTCCTTCTGACGGGTGATTACCTGCGTCAGGCGCTCATCGTGCCGGCAGGATTGTCGCGCTATGTGGCCGAGTTCGTGGTGCAGTTCTACAACAACGTCACCGTGGGTGCGCTGTTGCTGGCGCTCCTGCTCATGGTGGTTCAGCGGCTCACATGGCGCATCGGTGGCGAGAAGATGTCCTACGCGCTGAGCTTCCTGCCCGCCGTAGGCCTGCTCTTTGCCCTTGGCGACGAGAACCTGATGCTCACTTTCATCGTGGCGCTCATCATCGTACTGATCAGCATCTGGCTCCTGCCGCGCGGCCAGGGATGGCGGTCGTGCGCCTATCTGGTTGTGGCCATCCCCGTGGTCTACTGGATGGCGGGGCCGGTGGCCGTGCTTCTGCCCACCTATTTCCTGCTTCGCGAGGTTTTCACCAGCAAGAAGAAGGGGCGCGGCATAGCGCTTGGACTCGGCGCGTTTGTCTTCCTGCTGTTCTGCGTGTTGCTATCCTCCCATCTTGTTCCCTATTCGCTGCAATGGCTCTGCTTCGGCATCGACTACTACCGCTATCCGCTCGTGGCGTCGTATGCGGCGGCAGTGTCGGCCTTGTTGTGTGTGGTCGTGCCGTTCATCCGCCTTCCCCGTGGGCAGTGGACTGAGGCTGTGGCGGTGGCATGCGTGGCCATTGTGGGTGCCATATTGGTTCCCTCGGGCTTCGATGTCAGGAAATACGACCTCATCGACTACGACTATCTGGTGCGCACCCAGCAGTGGCAGGCCGTCATTGCGAAGAGCGAGCGTCGACAGCCCGACCTCCCGATGAGCGTTTGCGCCACCAATCTGGCCCTCGGCATGACGGGTCAGCTGGGCGACCGTGCCTTTCAGTTCTACCAGCGAGGCTCGCAAGGCCTGCTGCCTCCGTTTGAGCGCAACTTCGCCTCCACCCTGCTCACCGGCGAGGCCTACTGGCATCTGGGACTGGTGAACACGGCGCAGCGCTTCGCTTTCGAGGCCATGGAGGCGCTGCCCAACTACAGCAAGAGCTGCCGCGCGGTGAAAAGGCTGGCCGAGACCAACCTTGTGAACGGGCAATACAACGTGGCTCGCAAGTATCTGGAGATGCTTCAGCACACCATCTTCTACAGTCGCTGGGCCGACCGCACGCTGCAACTGCTGGGCAACGAAAAGGCCATTGCTGAGCATCCCGTCTACGGACGCATGCGCCAGTTGCGGCTCACCGACGACTTCCTCTTCAGCGAGAAGGAGACCGACAAGATGATTGGCCAGCTCTTCGTGCACAACCCATCGAACGACCTCGCCAAGCAATACCTGCTGCTCTGTCCGCTGCTCGACCGCGACACGAACACCTTCATGCAGTATCTGAGCGTAGTGCAGGACAAGGTACAGTACTATCCGCCCGTGGTTCAGGAAGGCGTGGCCTTTGCCTACTACCAGCGGCGCCAGCAGCCTCCGCAGGGTGTGGTCTCCGACATGATGCTGCAGAACATGAACCGCTTCGTGCAGGCCTACTCAGCCGGCAAGGACTCGCCCCAGCTGCAGGCATTCCGCGGAACACTATGGTACTATCTCAGCGGCGCTGAATGAGAAAAACGCCCCCTTCTCACTTCTCACTTATCACTTATCATTTATTACTTACTCAACTTTCGCAAGTTGATGTAGTTCAGGAGTTACAGGAGTTCTGGAGTTCAGACAATACTTCCAACCCCTGTAAACTGACGCAAAGAGAGCCTTCAGCACTATCGTCTGCAACTCCTGTAACTCCTGAACTCCTGAACTCCAAGAAGTTGAGCGAATGCGAAACTTGAATTACTTATAGAATCATGAAGTATATGATATATTTCCGCGCACACCACCCTTCTCCCTCCCTGAACAGGGAGGGTCGGGGAGGGTCTTTCACTTCTCACTTCTCAGTTCTCAGTTTTCTGCTGGCCATCCTGCTGTTCACCACCAGCTGCGAACAGAGACCCGACGGCAACATCGTGAAGAAAGACCAGGTGCCCACGATCTATCCCGACTACGTGGGCGTCACCATTCCCGTGGGCATCGCACCGCTCAACTTCAGCTATGCGGGCAACGACGGGGCCGATGTCATCGACGTCACCGTGCGCGGCAGCAAGGGTGGCGAACTATATGCCAACGGCGAGTGGGCCGACTTCGACATCGACGACTGGCACGCGCTGCTGGAGCAAAACCGCGGTGCGCAGCTCACGTTCACCACCTGCGTCAAGAGAGACGGACAGTGGACGCAGTATAAGGACTTCACCGTGACGGTCAGCCCCAATGCCCTCGACGAATGGGGCCTCACCTACCGACGCATCGCACCGGGCTATGAGGTGTACAGCCACATGGGGCTCTACCAGCGCGACCTCTCCAACTTCACCGAAGAGGCCATCATTGAGAACACCCAGGCTCCCGGAGCCTGCCTCAACTGCCACACCGCCAACCGCACCAATCCTGACCAGTTTGTCTTCCACGTGCGCGGCGACCACGGCGCCACCATGGTTCAGCAGCACGGCCAGCGCGAATGGCTGCAGGCCAAAAACGAACTGCTGGGCGGTTCCATGGTCTATCCCTACTGGCATCCCTCTGGCCGCTACATCGCCTTCTCGACCAACCAGACCCGCCAGGGCTTCCACATGGTGCGAGACGAGCGCATCGAGGTGTTCGACCTGTCGAGCGACGTCTTCGTCTACAACCCACAGACCCATCAGATCATCACCGACTCACTGCTCAGCACCAAGGACTGGAGCGAGAACACACCGACCTTCTCGCCCGACGGACGGTGGCTCTACTACATGACCTGTCGCCAGCAGGACTACCCTGCCCACTTCAAGGAAGAGCGCTACAACCTCTGCCGCATTGCCTTCAACCCCGAACAAGGCACCTTCGGAACCACCGTGGACACGCTTTTCAACGCCGCGGCACAGGGCAAGAGCCTCACCTGGCCACGCCCCTCCTACGACGGCCGCTATCTGCTTTTCACCCTCATCGACTACGGCTATTTCTCCATCTGGCACAACGAAAGCCAGCAGTGGCTGCTCGACCTGCAGACCGGAGAAGCCCGCGAACTCACCGAAATAAACAGCCCACAGGCCGACAGCTACCACAACTGGAGCGACAACTCCCACTGGATAGTCTTCACCAGCCGCCGCGACGATGGCTACTACAGCCGTCTTTACCTCGCCGAAACCGACGGAAAGGGCCATTTCTCAAAGCCGTTCATGCTGCCCCAGCGCAATCCGCGCGACTACTACGCCTCGTCCGTCTACTCGTTCAACACGCCCGACTTCACCAAGACACGCGTTGACTTCAACGCCCGACAGGCCGGAATTGAAATCATGTCAGACGAGCGCGTGAAGACGGGAGCCGGCAAATGACGGACGGCAGAGAAAGCAAATGGCCGCGACAATTTACCCGTACTTGTCTCACAACGAATTGAACGAATCGAACGAATGAGAAACGGTTTATTTGCACATCACTGCCACAGCCTAATAAATGAGTAGCATCCAAACACTATGAATAAGAAAGAACCTACCCCATTCCTAGCCACTCACCCTGGCGAGATGATAAAAGATGAGCTGAAAGAGCGTGGCATGACCCAGAAACAGCTCGCTACGGAGACTGGAATCAAGCCATCCGTATTGAGCGAAACCATCAACGGCAAACGAAGTGTTTCGCTTCATGTAGCGGTAGCTCTGGAAAAAGCCCTTGGCATCCCTGCAGAAGTCTGGATGAACCTACAAACGCAGTATGACCTCGACACCGCTAAAATTGCAGAGCGCGATGATCAGCGTGAGACCATTGCCGTCACCATTCCTGTGCGCGACCGCAATCTCCTTCGTGAACTGGTGCGCAAATTTGGATGGGTGTGTGTGCTCTGAGAACAGGACAAACTTACAGTAATTGCCGACCGGCTGCGCTACTTTGACGCACATAAACCATCGGTTTTGCCTGCAGAAACCACCAATCTCCGGAAACCAATACGACGAAACGAAGAAACGATTCCATTGATATTGTTGAACGATTCCATTGGTTTTGTTCAACGATTCCATTGACATTGTTCAACGATTCCAATGGAATTGTTGCTTTTATCTGCCAAATAAAACGCAAAAAACTGCCGAATAAACTAAGAAAAACTGCCGAATAAACTAAGAAAAACTGGCGTTCTTATTTTGCCCAAACACGAATGCACATGAATGAAAGTACGAATGCCCATGAGTCTTTATGGGCATTTGTGACTCAAGAATGGTCATTTTTGCAGGACTTTTCGTACACCAAGAAACCGCCTTGACAGCGCTTTTTCCGTGCCTTTTGTAAAAAAAACAAAGAAAAGACAAATAAAGAGCAAAATAGTATAGTATGATTTCAAAGATTTGTGCTATCTTTGCACCCGTTATAGACTGCCAAGAAGTCGCAACCTAAAAGTTGAATAACTACTAATAATAAAAACCTAAAAGTATGAGCATGAACTTAAGAAAGACAGCGTTGCTTGTCGGCGCCTGTTCATTCTTTGCGCTATGCTATTCGCCCCAGGCGAAGGCAGAGACTGCCCCTACAGACCTGCAGGCGGTGCAACAGGCGCGAAAAGTGACGGGTGTCGTGAGCGATGCCATGGGCCCGGTTATCGGCGCCACTGTCATGGAGAAGGGCACCAACAACGGTGTTGTCACCGACATGGACGGCAACTTCTCAATCATGGTAAAGCCTGGAGCGACGCTTCAGGTTTCGTATGTTGGATATGTCACGAGGGAAGTGAAGGTTGGCAACGCGTCCACCCTGAGCATTTCGCTTGAAGAAGACAACACCAGCCTCGACGAAGTGGTGGTGGTTGGTTATGGAACAATGAAGAAGAGCGACATCTCTGGCGCCTCGGTCTCTATGGGCGAGTCGGCGGTGAAGGGTTCCATCATCACATCGCTCGACCAGTCGCTGCAGGGCCGCGCCGCCGGTGTGACGGCAGTTTCCACGTCGGGTGCCCCCGGCAGCTCGTCGGCCATCCGCGTGCGTGGTACGGCCACTATCAACGCCAACGCTGAGCCTTTGTACGTCATCGACGGCGTCATTGTGCAGAGCGGCGGCGCCACGGGCTACTCCTATGGTCTGGGCGATGCACTGGGCAACGGCTCGGTGTCCACCATCTCGCCCCTCTCGACCATCGACCCCGCCGACATCGTTTCGATGGAAATCCTGAAGGATGCCTCTGCCACCGCCATCTACGGTGCGCAAGGTGCCAACGGCGTGGTGCTCATCACCACGAAGCACGGTAAGGAAGGCTCGGCCAAGTTCTCGTATAACGGCATGGTGGCACTGAACCGCCAGCAGAAGCGACTCGAGCTGCTCAACCTGCGCGAATATGCCGACTACTACAACGGATTCGTGGCTCAGGGCGAGGTGCTCAACCCCAGTGCGTCGATGAGCGACCCCAGCATCCTGGGCAAGGGTACCAACTGGCAGGACGCCATCTTCCAGACGGCACTCCAGCACTCGCACCAGGTGAACGTCAGCGGCGGCACCGACAAGGTGCAGTACTACGTGTCGGGCGGCTACATGAACCAGGAAGGAACCATCATCGGCTCCGAGTTTGAGCGTCTCAACTTCCGCGCCAATCTCGACGCGCAGCTCAAGTCGTGGCTGAAGATGGGCGCCAGCGTGAGCTTCTCCAACACCAACGACGACCTGAAGCTGGCCGACGGTGAGGAGGGTATCATCAACTACTCGCTGACAACCACGCCCAACATTCCCATCTACGACGTGAACGGCAACTATTCATCCGTATCGTCCGAGGGCTCGAGCAACCCCAACCCCATTGCCATTGCGAAGATGAAGGACATCCTGCTGAACCGTCAGAAGCTGAACGGCAACCTGTTCTTCGAGGTGACGCCGCTCAAGCATGTGGTGTGGCACACCGAGGTGGGCTTCGACCTGAACTGGAGCAAGGGTGAGACCTTCCAGCCCACGGTGGAGCTGCCCCACTACTTCGTGACCAAGAACGAGAGCTCCATCCAGAAGAACAGCTCCACATTCCTGCAGTTCAAGAACTACGTGACCTACAGCAACACCTTCGACAAGCACTCGGTGACGGCCATGTTCGGCCAGGAGTGCTGGGAGTCGAAATACGACTACATACAGGTTAGCGGCAAGGGCCTTCCCTCCAACGACGTGCACAACCCGTCGCTGGGCGCCGACGTTCCCACCATCGGCAGCGGCTTCGGCTCGTCGTCGATGGCGTCGTTCTTCACCCGCTGGACCTACAGCTTCGACAATCGCTACAACGCCACCTACACCTACCGCTACGACGGCTCGTCGAACTTCGGTCCCGACAACCGCTGGGCAGGCTTCCATTCGCTGGCTGCATCGTGGCGTTTCAACAACGAGAAGTTCTTCAAGCCCTTGGAGAATATCGTCAGCAACGGTAAGCTTCGCGTGGGCTGGGGACAAACCGGTAACGCCAGCATTGGCGGCTACAAGTGGGGCGTCAGCCTCTCGGTGATGACCAGTGACCTGGGCAAGGGCTACCGTCCGCTCAACATTGCCAACACAGGCATCAAGTGGGAGAGCCAGGAGCAGTGGAACGTTGGTCTCGACCTTGGCTTCCTGCGCGACCGCATCAACCTGGTGGTCGACTGGTATCGCAAGGAATCGAGAGACATGCTCATGGAACTGAAGCTCCCCTCCACCATGGGAACCTCGGGCAACGGCTCGTCGAAGCTCCAGGCACCGTGGGGTAACTATGGCACCATCCGCAACACGGGTCTGGAGATGACGCTCACCACGCATCCGCTCATTGGCCGCTTTGAGTGGGACAGCGAGTTCCAGATCTCGTTCAACAAGAACAAGCTCGTGGCCCTGAGTGGCAACAGCGCCAGCGACGTGCCGCTGCCCGGCTATGGTCAGTGGAGCGACCTCGTGAGCCTCACGCAGGTGGGCGAGAGCCTCTATTCGTTCTACGGCTACGTCACCGACGGCATCTACCAGAGCCTCGAGGACATAGAGACATCGCCCAAGCCCGTGCACTATCCCAGCAACGGCGTCTATGCCAAGGCCAGCACCGTGTGGGTGGGCGACATCAAGTATAAGGACCTGAACGGCGACGGCGTCATCGACGAGAACGACCGTACCAACATCGGCTCGCCGCTGCCAAAGTTCACGTTCGGCTTCAACAACACATTCCGCTACAAGAACTTCGACCTCACCATCTTCATCAACGGCTCATACGGCAACAAGGTGGGCAACTACAACAAGATGAAGCTGACGCACATGAACTCGTCGTGGACCAACCAGCTGAAGGATGTGATGGACCGTACGATACTGGAACCCATAGACCCGTCGAAGGACTACTCCATGGGCGTAGACCGCGGCGACGGCATGCTGGTCTACAACTGGTACGACGACATCACCAACATCCGCGTGAAAAACCCGGGTGCCTCGCAGCCGAGACTCACGCTGGGCGACCCTAACGACAACGACCGTTGGAGCGACCGCTACATTGAAGACGGCTCCTACATCCGCCTGAAGAACATCTCGCTGGGCTACACCTTCCCCAAGCAGATGGTCAGGAAGTGGGGCATCGAGTCGCTGCGCATCTATACCAACATCCAGAATCTGCTCACCATCACCGACTACGACGGCTACGACCCAGAGATAGGCAGCAGCACGCAGTCGCCCAATGTGCTCGGACTGGACAACGGACGCTATCCTTCGCCTACGACATGTTCGTTTGGCCTGAACATTTCATTCTAATGTCTGTATACCTTATATAAATATGAACGTTATGAAACTATCAAATATCAAATACCTGGCCATCGCGTCGGTGCTCGCCCTGACGGCAACATCGTGCGACGACTATCTCGACAAGCCGACCGAAGACAGCTATGTCGCCGACGGCTACTACAAGACCGACGCCCAGTGTCTGGCTGGAACGGCCTACCTCTACAACTCGCCCTGGTACGACTTCCAGCGAGGCTTCATCAAGGTGGGCGAGGTGTTCTCGGGCAACTACTACTGGGGCAGCTCACCCTACATGACCTTCACCCTGAACGGCAGCGACCAGGACCTGGTGAACATGTCCTACTCGCTGTGGGCCGTCATTGCACACGCCAACACCGTGTATCAGTATATCAAGGGCAGCACCGCATCGGAAGCCGTGCGCAACCAGTGCATGGGCGAATGCCTCACATGGAAGGCCATGGCCTACTTCTTCCTTGTGCGCTCCTTCGGAGAAGTACCCATTGTGCACGACAACTCGGAAGAACTGTCGAAGGGAACCTACAGCACCGCACCGAAGGTGAAGCGCGAAGACGTGTATGAATACATCATCATGACGCTCGAGGAAGCCATGAAGGTGCTGCCGAAGAGTCCGCTCGAGGCAGGACGCATAGACTACTACGGGGCCGAGGGCCTGCTCGCCAAGGTCTACCTGACCAAAGCCGGCGTCAGGGGCTCGCTCAACGGCGACGACCTCGCCAAGGCTGCGCAGTATGCAAAGGACGTAATCGACAACTCGGGACGCCACTTGCTGCCTAACTACAGCGACGTGTTCCGCCTGAAGAACAACAAGAGCGAGGAGAGCCTCATCGCATTCCGCTGGAGCTGCATCAACGGTGAGTGGACCGCTCAGAACACGTTGCAGAGCGACCTCTTTGCCAATGGCTTCGACGAGTTCGGCGACCTCTGGGGCGGATGGAACGGCATCTCGGTAGACCTGCAGGAGGCCTTCGGCGTGAAACTGCTCGAACAGACACCCGACGCCTGGATCAATGCCGTGGACACCCGTCTGAAGGCAACGATGATGTTGCCCGGTTTCAAGTACGACTATTTCTGGCAGGACCACGACATGGGCAACGGACAGAAAGGCTTCGACTACCTGAAATTCATGTTCGACGACCAGTATAATCCCTCGGTAACCATCCAGGACGGACAGGTCATCTGCCAGTCGGCCACGGGCAGCAACACCGTGAAGCATCTCTATGGCGACGACTTCGACCACGTTCAGGGCACTGGCCACAATGCCAGCCGTATGTCCTACAGCCTGGCCACTCACATCCTGCGCCTCTCCGATGTCTACCTGGTCTATGCCGAGGCCATGCTTGGAGCCGGCCGCGCCACATCTACCGACCCGAATGTCATCGATGCCTTCTACGCCGTGCGCCATCGCGCCATCCCCAGTGCGCCCAGACCCACATCGGTTTCCTGGGACGACGTGTGGAAGGAGCGCCGTCTGGAACTAGCCATGGAGGGAGACCGCTGGTACGATTACGTCCGTGTATCCTACTATGACCCCGACTTCTGCGTGAACGAGCTGCTCAACCAGAAGCGCAACGCCATGTGGGGACTGAGCGAGCTCTACCGCACCTACTATCAGACAGGCGTCTGGAACGTGAGCACAAGCATGCAGTATGACAACCAGACAGCAGCGCCCACCGTGACGTCACTTATGAAAAGCGACCCCGACACGGGCAAGAAATACTTCTTCATGCCCTTCCCCACGGAAGACGTCATCTTCAACCCCAACCTGGGTTCAAGCGTAGACGGAGTGCATGTAGACGTGCGTGAGACATACAGCTATTAACATTTTCCATCATTAACAGAACCAAGCTATGAACAAGTATATGAAAAAAATATTGTTCTTGTCGGTGGCACTGTTGGCCGTGGGTCTCACCTCTTGCGAGGATGAGCCCGACAAATACGAGGTGGCCGATGGCGTTCCCGTGGTCAACTACATCCGTTGCCTGAGCAGCGAGGTGACCAGCAACACCGACGACGAGGACACGAAGTACACAAACGGCGAGCTTGTTGAGAGCGCCTATCCTTCGAGCACGCTCTGTCTCGTGGGTGAGAACCTGCGCAGCGTGGTGAAGGTGTTCTTCAACGACCTGGAAGCCAACCTGAACACCAGCTACATCACCGACCACACGCTCATCGTGAATGTGCCGGGCAGCGTGCCCACCGAGGTGAGCGACAAGATGTATCTCATCACCTCCTCCGGTCAGACCGTCGAGGTAGACTTCAAGGTGATCATCTCCGCACCTTCCGTCGCGTCGATGTCTTGCGAGTATGCTCCCGCAGGCTCCAGGGCGACCATCTACGGCGGCTACATGATTGACGACCCGAACACGCCGCTCACAGTGACGTTCAAGAATGCGGCTGGACAAGACCTGCCTGCCACCGACGTGGAAGTAGCCAGCGACTATTCCTCGGTGACATTCACCGTTCCCGAAGGCGCTGTCGAAGGCCCCATCACCGTGACATCGGTCTATGGCGCCACCCAGGCACCGTTCCGCTACATGGATTCTCGGGGCATGCTCTTCGACTTTGACGGTGCCACCGGACTGGGCAACCACGGATGGCACGACCGCGAGATTCTTTCCGACGAGACGTCCATCACCGGCAAGTTCGTACAGCTGGGCAACGGAACGGCCAAACTGTCGGAAAACGCCGACTGGGACGATGCCAACTTCTCGTTCGAATACTGGTGCGGCTCGTGGGATTCGCCACAGAACATCACCTCGGGCGAAGGCATCGCGCTCAACAACCTGGTGGACTTCACCAACTATGAGAACATGTCGCTGAAGTTCGAGCTCTTCATTCCGAAGGCCTCGCCGTGGATGGCCGGCGCCATGCAGATTTGCTTCGAGGGTCTCGACAAGGTGACCATCTCGGGAAATCCCATTGACGGCTATGCCGGAACGGTGGCCGCTGCCAACGCCCACGTCTTCAACAACGAGGCAAACGACCTCGGCAAGTTCGGACGCGCGATGTATCGTCCCTGGACGACTACGGGCAGCTTCGACACCAACGACCAGTGGATCACGGTCACCATGCCGTTCAGCAGCTTCATCTACGACAAGGACGGCGGCGTCACCAGCAACACGCCGAAGCTCTCAGACTTCACGAGCCTCTCCATCTTCGTAATGGGCGGCGGCATACCTGGAACAGAATGCACGCCTATCATTAAGATTGACAACATTCGTGCTGTGCCTAACAAGTAAAAAATCCAAAGACATGAAAAAGTATAGCAACATATTCACCCTGTTGGTGCTGGCCCTGATATCGGGGCTGGTGCTGACAGCGTGCAGCGAAGACGACCTCGACACCAACCAGTATGGCGACGGTGTCAAACTCAACGCATACGGTCCGAACCCCGTGATGCGCGGCGGACAACTGCGATTCGTAGGCAGCAACCTCGACCAGATAGCACAAGTAGTGATTCCTGGCGTCAGTCCCATCACCAGCATCGACGTGGTGAAGGCGGGCGTTCCCAGTGAGATACGCGTCACCGTTCCCAAGGACGGTCCCGAGGTTGGATACATCACCCTGGTGTCGCGCACCGATGGAGAGCTGCGAACAGCAAGCGAGCTCACCTACACCGAGCCCATCGAGGTGACAGGATTCTCACCCGCAGCCGTCATGCCGGGCGATGTGGTCACCATCGAAGGCGACTATCTCAACCTGGTCCACATGGTTGAGTTCATGAGCGGACTGCAGGTCAGCGAGCAGGACTTCCTCTACCACGACCGCTACAAGATTGAGGTGAAGGTTCCCGAGGACGCCCGCACCGGCAAGATACGCCTGCTCGACGTTGACCTCTCAGCACTCGAAGACCCCACGGCCGACATCTCCTATAATGTCATTGAGACCGACGAGGCGCTCATTGTGGGAACACCCACCATCAGCGAGTTCGCCTCACCGCGCGGAAAGGCCGGCGCACAGGGCACCGTCACTGCCAAGCAGGGCGAGACCATCACCATCACAGGTGCCCACTTCAACCTCATCGGCGCCGTGAAGTTCGGCGACGACGGCAACATCTTCGAACTCTCCGACTTCACCGTCAGCGGCGACGGAAAGACGCTTTCGTTCCCCTTGCCCGCCGAGGCTCCCGATGGCAGCATCAACCTGGTGTGCCGTTCTGAGGTGGAGGTGCCCGTCGGCACGCTCGTCACCGTTGCTCCCTCGGCATGTGTGGCAGCGCCGCAGCCCGTCAAGGCCGGACAGCCACTCACCATCAGCGGACAAGACATGGACGTGGTGGCATCGGTTGAGATGCCCAATGTCAGCGACGCCATCGCCATTCAGGTGTCGGCCGACAAGGTCATCGTCAGCGCCGTGCCCGAGACGGCACAGGAAGGCCGCCTCACCCTTCGCATGGCCAACGGCAAGGGCGTTGAGGTTCCATTCACGCTCGTCAAGCCTGTCGTCACCAACTACAACGACGCCAACATCAGCGCAGGTGCCGCCATCGTCATGACCGGCGTAGACCTCGACCTCGTGAAGAGCATCTCCTTCGGTTGCGACCCCGTCGACGTCACGGCATCTGCCGACGGCACCAGCATCACCGTCACCGTGCCCATGGAGGCCGTCAGCGGCAAGCCCGTGCTCAACCTGGCCAACGGCACCACCGTCGAGGCACCCGAGCTGAACATCACCGAGGCTGTCTTCTGCTACATCACTGCCCTTCCTGACGAAGAGAACACGCCAGAGGCCGGCAGCGCCGTCAAGCTCCCCGTGAAGAACGGCGACGTGCTCACCAACGTCTTCGTCAACGGCGAGGAGGTGCGCTTCGTCTACGATGCCAAGTCGTCGGCCATCATCTTCTCCATCCCTCAGAACGCCACCGCGTCGTCGAAGGTGCGCCTCGTCTCTTCCAACGGAGAGATTGAATACACCATGGCCGTCATTCCCGCCGGCGAAGTGGAGAATGTCATCTTCAACGGTCCGGTCAGCCTCTCCTGGAGCGACGACAGCCGCAAGATCTTCATCGGTGAAAGTGCCTTCGAGGGAGTACCCGCCGGCGCCACGCTGAAGGTCAGCTTCCAGCAGACCGGCTCATGGGGACAGGCACAGTTCAACAACGGAAACTGGAAGAACGACAAGATCAACTTCCCCGAGCTGGGAGGAGCCTACCTCACGACCGACAACTGTGGCGGTGCCGACGCCACGTCGATTGAGCTCACCCTCACGCAGGACATCCTCGACGACCTCACCGCCAACGCCGCCTGGGGCAACATGCTCATCATCCAGGGCGACCAGTGGATCATCACCAAGATCTCCATCAAGTACAAGAACAACCTCGAGCAGGACATCGCCCCCTTCTCTTTGTGGGAAGACCAGAGCAGCAACATCACCTACCCGTTCCAGCTCTCCTGGAGCGACGCCAAGGGCAAGGTGCGCATCATGCGCAGCGGACTGGCCGAGCTGGGGCTGAAGGCTGGCAAGTCGAAGCTCATCATCTACAAGACGCCGGAGTCCACAGGACAGCTGCAGCTCAACGACCCGAACTGGAAGAATCCCATCACCGACGCCAACCTGACCGACTGGTCGGGCGGTGTGGAGACCCTGGAGACGGTTTTCACCGAACAGATGATGAAATGCGTGACGGGCGAAATAGCCGACGGCTGGTCCGAGACGGCCTTCATCATTCAGGGCGACGGCCTCGTCATCAAGAAGATAACCATCCTGCCCTAACGAGCATTGTCAAACCATAAAAGCATGATCGATATGAAACTCAAAAGCATCATACCTTTCGGCGCACTCGCAGCTGTGGCATTCCTTGTCACAGCCTGCGCCGACACCGACGCGCAATACACCATCCCCGACGTGGCAGCTCCCATCGTGACGGCCACCTATCCTGCGGCCAACGAGGAGATAGGCAGCCCGGGCGAGATCACCATGACGGTGAAATACGACAAGCGCATCTTCTTCGCCTCGTCCAGCTACACGAAGCTGCAGTTCACCGGCGGCACCATCGACCGCGCAACCGTATACGGCATGGACAGCGTGCTCACCATCCACGCCACCGGCCTGCAGCGCGGCGTGCCCTGCCAGCTGACCATTCCCGCCGGACTGGTCACAGGTCCCAACAACCAGCCTGCGCCCGAGACCACGCTGGCGTTCTCCATCCGCGAACTGCCTCCCGTGGCCACCAAGCCTGTCGTGGCCACCTCGGCAAAGGCCATCTCGCTCTACAACTTCCTGCGTGAGAACTATCGCACGAACATCATCTCTGGCATGATGGCCAGCGTGGCCTGGAACAACGATGAGAGCGAGCACGTGTTCGAATGGACCGGCAAATATCCCGCCATCAATGGCTATGACTACATCCATCTCCCCGCATCGGTGCGCGGTGCCAACTGGATCAACTACGGCGACATCACGCCCGTGAAGACCTGGTTCGACAACGGCGGCATCATCAACTGCGGCTGGCACTGGCTCGCCCCGAAGGTTGAGATAGGCGACGGCGGCGGCGACGAGCCCGCCGGCGAGGCCGAAACGGTGTGGGAGGGACAGCTCAACGTCGGCACCGAATGGGGCGTCAGCGACCAGATTGGTGCAGACAAGTTCGCCAACGCCCAGGCCGTCACGCTGCTCACCTTCTACTACGCCACCAACAGCGACGCCGACTACTGGCAAGCCAAGCTGATGGACAGCAGCTGGAACGCACTCACGGGCTACAAGGACGTCGACAACGGCTGGGGCTGCATCGCCCTCGACGCCGGCACCAACCACTATTCGTTTGCCCTCACGGCCGACGATGCCGCCAAGCTGCGCGAGGGCGGCATGGTCATCTCCGGCTACGGCATCACCTACACCATGATCACGCTCACCAATGCTGCCGGCGCCAAGCAGGACGCTCCGCGACGCGCCAAGCGCTACAGCGACCTTGACCCGAACAACGACTTCAGCTACTCGGCTGGCGTCTTCGACCTCAAGGCCGCCGTCACCGAGGGCACATGGCAGAACCAGTTCGTCAAGGACGACCTCGCACGCATCGCTCCGTATCTGAAGCTGTTGCGCGACGCAGGCATTCCCGTACTCTGGCGACCCCTCCACGAGGCTGCCGGTGGATGGTTCTGGTGGGGTTCCGACGCCGAGTCGTTCAAGAAGCTCTGGATCATGATGTTCGACTACTTCAAGCAGGAGGGACTCGACAACCTCATCTGGGTGTGGACATCCGAGGGCGACGACCTCAACTGGTACCCAGGCCCCGAATATGTCGACATCATCGGACGCGACCTCTACGGCAACTCCGTGGCCTCCTGCATAGAGGAATACCAGAAGCTGCAGGAGAACTACCCCGGCAAGATCATCACGCTCAGCGAATGTGGCTACTCACAGTACACCAACAGCGTGGTGGCCCCCATCAGCCAGCAGTGGAACGAGGGCGCCACATGGTCGTGGTTCATGCCCTGGTATGGCACCAATGGCAGCAATGAGAACATGCACGCAGGCAAGGACTGGTGGACAGACGCCATGAACTGCCCCAACGTCATCACACGCGATAAGGTGAAATATTAGAAGAAAGAGAAGCCCCCCAAGCCCCCGAGGGGGATGTAGAGGGAAAAGGAGACCCTCCCCAACCCTCAAAGACCCTCCCCAACCCTCCCTGTTTAGGGAGGGAGATTGGAGGGAGTGTTAAAAGGAAAGAAAGTAACCCAAGATAACAAATACTAGAATCATGCGGAAGAAACTATCCTCTCACCTCTCACCTCTCACCTCTTACCTCTCTCCCTCCCTAAACAGGGAGGGCCGGGGAGGGTCTCTATCCTCTCACCTCTTACCTCTCACCTCTTACCTCTCTCCCTCCCTAAACAGGGAGGGTTGGGGAGGGTCTTCTTGGGCTTCTCTCCTCCTCCTCCTTTTCCCCTTCCTATTCTCCTGCACTAACCACAAGGCCGACGACCCGCTGGCCGCCACCGGACGCACCCAGCGAACGGAGAACCTGCTTCAGAACCTGCGACAGCTGGCCGACTCGTCCTTTTTGTTCGGACATCAGGACGCACCCATGTACGGCATCGGCTGGGTGGGCGACGCCGAGCGCTGCGATGTCCACTCCGTCTGCAACGACTTCCCCGCCGTCATCGGCTTCGACCTCGGCCATCTGGAGCTGGGCGACACGGTCAACCTCGACGGCGTGCCGTTCAGCAAGATGCGCCAGCAGATCATCCGGCAGTTCGACCGCGGCGGCGTGGTCACCCTCAGCTGGCATCTCGACAACCCCCTCACGGGCGGCTCCGCCTGGGTGAAACCCGACTCGCTCACCCAACAGGAGAAGCAAACCGTGGCATCGGTGCTCGATGGCGGACCACAGCACGAGAAGTTCCTCACATGGCTCGACCGCGTTGCCGACTTCATCAACTCCCTTGAGACACCCTACGGCGTCCGCGTGCCCGTCATCTTCCGGCCATGGCACGAGCACACCGGCAGCTGGTTCTGGTGGGGACAGCAGCTCTGCACCCGCGAGCAATACGTGGCCCTCTGGCAGCTCACCGAAAGCCGCCTGCGCGAAAAGGGCGTCACCAACGTCCTCTATGCCTACAGTCCCGGCAGCGAGAGCGACGGCGATGCAGCCCGGTACATGGAGCGCTACCCCGGCGATGACTACATCGACGTCCTCGGCACCGACATCTACTGCCCGTCGAAGTGGGACGGTCAGCAGCCCACCTTCCAGTCCGACGAGCTCACACGCTATGTGGAGCGCACGCGCCGACAGCTGACCATGATCTGCCGCGTGGCGCGCGAGCACCAGAAGGTCGCCGCCTTCACCGAGACAGGCTTCCAGGGACTGCCCAAGGAAGACTGGTGGACGCAGACGCTGGCACAGGCCGTGAAAGACCTGCCCATAGCATACGTGCTCGTCTGGCGCAACGCCCACGACAAGCCGGGACACTTCTTCGCCCCCTACCCCGGACAAATCTCCGCCGAGGACTTCGTCCGTTTCTACAACCTTCCGCAGACCCGCTTCCGACGAGACGTCAACGGACTCTACTTAAAACCAACAGAATAAACTCCCTTCACCCTTCATCAAGTCCTTGCCTACAAACCTTCTCTAAGGCAAGGACTATTCGTTAGTGGCATAGAAAAGCCCACCGTTAAGGACGATGGGCAAGGACCTCATGTTTTCACAACGGAATAATCCTTATTGTGATTTGCTAAAAATTAGTTGTGCACAGTTACAAAAAAAATAGACGATTTGCAAGTTTTTCCTGTTTTTTTGTAATTTTGTGGCTGAATAATCGTTAGAACAACCGAAAGGACAACTATCATGAAAAAAATCTTAGGTCTTGATTTAGGAACAAATAGTATTGGATGGGCTGTGATAAATGCCCACCAAGATGCCAACGCTAACCTTCAGCCATTGGGAATCAGTTCAGCCGGAAGCCGAATTATTCCGATGTCAGCCGACATCTTGGGCGCTTTTGAGAAAGGAAACTCCATTTCACAAACTGCAGAGAGAACAAGACTCCGAATGGCTCGACGTCTGCGTGAACGCCATATTCTACGTCGCGAAAGGCTCTTGAGAGTTCTAAAAAAAATGGGATTTTTACCTAAGCATTTTGACTAGAATGTGAATCAAAATGGAAAGTTCATCGATGACGATGAGATAAAAATACCTTGGTACAAAGACACTGATGGCAATATGCAATTCGTCTTTAAAGACTCTTTCCATGAGATGTTAGCCGATTTTTCTCACCATCAACCGCAAATACTGCTCGGTGGAAAGAAGGTCCCTTACGACTGGACCATTTATTACCTACGGAAAAAAGCCTTAACACAAAGAATCACCAAAGAGGAACTGTCCTGGATTCTGTTACAATTCAATCAAAAGCGCGGCTATTATCAATTACGTGGTGAATTGGAGGAAGAAAAAGACAATGAGAACATTGAGATTATCAGTGCAAAAGTCGAATCCGTAGAAAGAAAAGAGAAAGACAAAAAGTATGATAAGTATTGGTACGAAATGCACCTTGACAACGGAATGGTGTATCGGGCTTCTTTTTACAACGATGTATCTGCATGGAAAGGAGAAACTAAGGATTTTGTATTGAAAACAACCATTCTCAAGGACAACAGTTTGAAGCATGAACTGTCTTTTCTCCCTACAACCGACGAAATAGAAAGGATGGATGCTCAGAGGAAAGCCAAAATGTATGCTAAGATTAAAATGCGTACAGAGAAAGACATCGAGAGTAGCCAAAAGACCGTTGGTTGCTACATCTACGACAGCTTGCTTCAAAAGCCCAACCAGAAAATCATCGGGAAACTTGTCCGCACTGTTGAAAGAAAGTTCTACAAAGAGGAATTAATCCGTATTTTAAAAGTACAACAGCGACTGATGCCTGAACTGCGTGACGTTCATCTATATAATAAATGTATAGAAGAACTCTATCCCAACAATGAAGCCCATCGCAACAATCTGTCCAAGCCAGATTTCGTCCACCTGCTGGTTGATGACATCCTTTTCTATCAGCGACCGCTGAAAAGCAAGAAATCGCAAATCGACAACTGTCCCTACGAATACCACTTTGACAAAGAAGGCAACCTGTATCCCAACAAATGCATTGCCAAATCTAACCCTCACTTTCAAGAATTCAGACTGTGGCATTTCGTACAGAACCTTCGTGTCTACCAACGCGAAAGGAAAGCCAGCAATGGTCAGTTTCAAACAGATGTTGATGTCACGACAGAGTTCTTCAATTCAGAGGAAGACTACGTAAGGCTATTTAAATGGCTCAACGATAGGAATTCCATCAAGCAAGATATGCTGTTGAACAGCTATTTTAAGATAAAGAAAGAAAAAGGAAAGGACAAATATCCCTATCGATGGAATTACGTGGAAGATAAAGAATACCCATGCAACGAGACCAGAGCAGCCATGCTGTCTGGATTAGCCAAATGCAATATAGACAAAGACGTCCTTACCCGCGAAAACGAATTGGCCTTGTGGCATATCCTATATTCTGTAGAGGACAAAACCGAAATAGGGAAAGCTCTTCGTGGTTTTGCCAAGCATCGCCAACTCGGGGAGAGCTTTGCAGAGGTTTTCTGCAAGATGAAACCATTCAAGAAGGATTATGGTTCCTACTCTGAGAAAGCCATCAAGAAACTACTTCCACTGATGCGGATGGGTAGCTGTTGGAATGAAGAAAGCATTGATGCGGACACACGCAATCGAATAGAGAAAATCATCACAGGAGAATACGATGAAAGCATCAAGAACAGAGTCAGAGAGAAATCCATCCATCTGACAGACATCAGCCATCTCAAGGCTTTGCCTCTATGGCTGGCTTGCTACGTTGTCTACGGTCGCCACTCTGAAGCCAAAGAGATTGAGAAATGGGAGGAACCTGAAGACATAGACCGTTATCTGATGAATTTCAAGCAGCATTCTCTGCGAAACCCTATTGTGGAACAAGTCGTTACAGAAACCCTTCGCACCGTTCGCGACATTTGGAAACAAGAAGGACACATAGACGAGATACACTTAGAACTGGGACGCGACATGAAAAACCCGGCCGACAAGCGCAGAAAGATGACAGAACGCATCCAGCAAAACGAAAACACCAATATGCGCATTAAAGCCATGCTGATGGAATTCATGAACCCGGAATTGGGAATAGAGAATGTCAGGCCCTTTTCACCCAGTCAACAAGACATCATGCGAATATACGAAGAAGGCGCACTGGGCAATCTCAGCAAGGATGACGAGAGCTACGACTTCGTAATGAAGGTGTCGAAAATGGCTCAGCCTTCAAAGGCCAGGGCTACGGCTCAATGGAATATTGCATAACGGCAGCCCTCGGCGAGCCGGAACGCCTGACGGCCTACAACACCTATCAGGTGAAGAACTACGACCGCTATGAACTTGCGGGATTTTCCGAGGAGGCCAAGAGGCAATGGCGCGACGAGCATTGGGAGCAGGACTTGCAAAAGGCGTTTGAGGCCGGGAAGCGGATGGCGGAAAAAATCGGATAGCGCTGCCCTGTCTTTTTGTCAAAATTTTTCATGGGATTTTAGTCCTCTAAAAGCGTTTGACCGCAAATCTCGGGGAGAAATCTTGAAGATTGAGAGTTGAAATCTTCAAGATTTCTCCCCTAAATTTGCGGTCAAACTTGTGCCGATTTTAAAGCCGCTGATTATCAATGCTTTACAAAACGGCTAAAAACATTGCGATTTTGTCAAGATTTTTTACCAATTTTGACCAGTCACCTTATCCGCCTGTTTTGGCCGTAAAATCAATTTCACAACCGTTTTATTTCACCACGACTTTTTTCCCGTTATGAATATATATGCCGGGCTTGTGTGGCTTTTGGTTTATTCTCCTTCCGTCGAGCGAGTAATAGTAGTTGTCGGCGGCGGCGGTGCTTGGTTGCTTGGTTGTTTCGGGTGTCGTGACGGCCGTGGGTGTGTGGTTGTCGGGTCCGAGCCAGTTGCACCAGTTGTCCCCATCGGAGCTGTGTCGCACCCGAGCTTTGAGGGTCCAGCCTTTGGCTATGCAGGCGTCTGCCTGCGCCTGTGTGCAAAGGTTGTGTTCGTGGTCGCCGCTGTCGGGGCAGATGTCTATCATGTACAAAATGTGGTCCTGCTCGTTGGCGGTGGGGTTGTCCGTGCGTTCGGGCAGGCTGCCGATGAGGTTGTCCATGCCTTCGCCATAGATGTTGTTCTGGTGTATGTCAAGCACTTTGAGGGGGATGCACGACGAGAGGTCGAGGGTGGTGAGCTGGTTGCCGTCACAGTGGAGGGTGGTGAGCCCTGTGTTGTGGGCGACGTTGAGCTCCCTCAGCAGGGTGTTGCTGCAGGAGAGGACTTCAAGGTCGGCATTGCGTGTGAGGTCGAGCATGGCCAGGGCGTTGTTGTCGCAGAAAAGGTTGCGCAGCATGGGGCAGTGGCGGGGGGAGAGGTTGGTGAGCTGGTTGTCGGCGCAGCCCAGGGTGACGAGGGCTTGCTGGTGCGAGAGGTCGAGGTTGGTGAGCTGGTTGTCGGCGCAGCCCAGGGTGTGCAGCATGCCGCTGGCCGGCAGGCGCAGGTCGGTGAGCTGGTTGAAGGAGCAGTTGAGTTCGCCCAGCTTGGTGCAGGATGTGAGGTCGAGGGTGGTGAGCTCGTTGCTCGTGACATACAGCTTGGTGAGCTCGGTGAAGTAGGCGATGCCTGTGAGGTCGGCCAAGGCGCTATCGATGAGGCTGATGCTTCTGACGTTGCTTCTCTCCTGGTAGCTGAGCGAGAGGTTGCCGTCGGTGTCTGCGATGTTGGCCACCCATTGGCGGAAGTGGTTGTCGGGGAAGTTGTCGGCGTTGATGGGCACTTGCGACTGCTGCATGGTTGTATAAGACGAGCCGTTGTAGGAATAAACGGTCCACCTGTTGTTGCCGGCTTCGGCAATGTGCCGGTCGGTGACGGTTGCGTTGAACTCGCCGCTCCCTGTGTAGGTGGGAATGAGAATTGCCCCGTCGCCGGGAATTTTAGACCGCAGGCTTTCGAAGAGGTTGTCCATGGCCTGGTTGCCTATTTTGTTGTGGTAGCATTCCACCCT
The DNA here is from genome assembly GCA_017509155.1 of Prevotella sp. Classification (GTDB taxonomy): domain Bacteria; phylum Bacteroidota; class Bacteroidia; order Bacteroidales; family Bacteroidaceae; genus Prevotella. Next base: position 280 of record JAFWQE010000144.1, on the reverse strand, counting down.
CTTGAGAAAGTTGAAGAACGAGAGGTTGAGGCTGGTGAGTTGGTTGTCGTTGCAGCGCAGGGTTTGCAGGTTGCGGAAGAAGCCTGTGCCGTGGAGGTTGGCAATGTTGAGGCCGCTGACATTGAGGTCGGTGACGGCCGCTGCCTCGTCGGCGGTGAGCGTTCCGTCGTGATTGGTGTCGATGTTTTCGCTGACGTAGGTGCGCAGGGCGGCGTCGGGGAAGAAGCGCTGGTCGTCGATGGCGACGTCGCCCAGTCCCATGTTCGAAATCATTCTGCGG